>CAZKLU010000015.1:0-32956 GCA_964553775.1 uncultured Oscillospiraceae bacterium
GCTTCGAGGGACTTCCGATAACGCTTATCGCGGCGGCTTTGACGAGCATGACGTTTATGGGCTTTACGGGTATGGCGGAAAATATGTTCGGCGGTTAAGGAGGGCATGAAATGGGTCAAATTCTGATTGCCGTTGCGGTACTCAGCGTAACCGGTGCTGTCTGTGCGTTGCTGCTGATACTTGCTTCGAAGTTTATGTATGTTCCCGTGGACGAAAAATTCCCCAAGATACGCGAATGTCTCCCAGGCGCAAATTGCGGAGCTTGCGGATACGCCGGTTGTGACGGTTACGCAAACGCTCTTGCGGCAGGGGAGGAGAGTAAAATCAATAAATGTGTTCCGGGCGCGGCAAAAGCGGCTCAAGAGCTTGCGGCTGTACTCGGTGTAGAGTTTGAAGAAGCCGCGTCACTTGTAGCAGTAGTACAGTGCGGAGGCGACTGTGAAAAGACGAAGGACAAAATGGACTATCAGGGTATTAAGACCTGTACCGCCGCTAAACTTTTTTACGGAGGAAAAGGTGCCTGTTCATTCGGCTGTCTCGGATTTGGTGACTGCGCGAATATTTGCCCGGAACACGCAATAAAGATCATAAATGGCGTAGCGCGTGTGAATACATGGGCTTGCATTGGCTGCGGTATGTGTGCAAAGACCTGTCCAAATAAACTCATAGCACTGAAGCCCGCCGACGCTGCTATGGTCGTTACCTGCTCAAACAAAGAGAAGGGTGCGGCAACAAGAAAAGAGTGTTCCAATGGCTGCATTGGCTGCCACAAATGTGAAAGAGAATGTCCGTCTCATGCTATAACCGTCAAGGACAATGTTTCCCGTATTGATTATAGCAAGTGTACGAACTGTGGACACTGTGCCGAGATTTGTCCGGTTGGATGTATCAAGACAGTGCCGGTTATCGAAGCGAAAAAAGCGGGGTAAATTATGATACATACAATAAAGAATGATTGTCTCTCTGTATCGGTTTCAGAACGCGGCGCGGAGCTGGCATCTATAAAGGGACGCGACGGATTTGAATATCTATGGCAGGGAGACGCGAACTATTGGTCAGGTCGTGCGCCGAATCTCTTCCCGTTTGTCGCGAGACTTTATAACGGCAAATATAAAATTGACGGCGAGACGCACGAGATGGAACGTCACGGGTTTGTACGCAGGAGGGAGTTCACTGCTATAGAAAAGGCAGATGATTCCATGACGTTGGAGTTTACATGGGACGAGGATTCATACAAAATTTACCCAAGGAAGTTCAAATTCCGCGTAAACTATAAACTTGTAAAGAATACACTTGAAGTCACGTTTGAGGTTGAAAACCTTGACGAGAAGCTGATGTACTTTGGTCTAGGCGCACATCCGGGCTTTAACGTCCCAATGCGAGATGGCAAACGATTCGAAGACTATAGAATTGCGTTTCCTAAGCCAAGCAGCCCGCAGAGAGTCGGATTCACACCTGACCGCCACTACACGACAGGCGATTATGAAGAATATCCGCTAAAGGATGGACGCTATATTTACCTGACGCACGACTTATTCGACCTCGACGCTGTTGTTCTGAGAAACATTGATAGAATTGTCACGATAGAGACAGAAGGTGATGACAGAAGCGTTACAGTGTCTTTCCCAGGTATGCAGTATGTCGGATTTTGGCACATGGATCATACAGATGCGCCGTATGTATGCGTGGAGCCGTGGTGTTCACTTCCGGCGGCTGATGGTAAGGCTACAGTGTTCGAAGAGAAAGAGGATCTGCTGAGATGTAAGCCGGGTGAGGTTTACAGCAATACATGGACGATAACAATAAACGGAAATTGAGCAAAAAAGGACGCACCCTTGCAATATAGGGTGCGTTAATATTTGTATTGAAAAATTATAAGCAACGAGTTATATTATGAGAAATTGTGATTACAAAATATACTCAACAAATTTTGCGGTTTTGCCATAAGGCAAGAGAAAAACGGAGATTTAAAGCATTATAGTAAATGGCTTTTTAATGTCGTTCATTATATACTCAAACCGAACAGTACATTTTTCACTCAGTCACTGGGGGATGATCGGTATCGTATACTACCTTATTTTCCTGCGGCTCCTCTACAGGTTCCGGCTTTGGCTCACGTTCAGTTCTGCGTACCGGTGCTTCACCGCCCTGCATGAGCGCACGAATGCTGAGAGATATTTTCTTGTTCTCTTCGTCTATGTTGATTATCTTGACCTTCACAATATCGCCCTCGGAAAGCACATCGCCGGGCTTGCCTATTCTGCGGTCGGTTATCTGTGAAATGTGGATAAGTCCATCCACACCCGGAAGAATCTCCGCGAACGCGCCAAATGTCATGAGCTTCACAACTTTAACTTCAGCCGTGTCTCCAACCTTATAGTTGTTCATGAACTTTACCCATGGGTTGTCGTTGGGATCCTTGTAGCCAAGAGATATCTTCTTGTTCTCACGATCAAACGAGATTACATAAACATCAAGTTCATCACCGACTGAAACAACCTCCGATGGCTGATGTATTCTGCGCCAGCTAAGCTCAGATACATGAACCATTCCGTCTATGCCTCCTATATCAACGAACGCGCCATAGGAGGTAAGTGATTTCACAACGCCGTGGTAACGCTTGCCAACCTCAATCTCGTTCCATATAGCTTCAGCCTTTGCCTTGCGCTCCTCGTACTGCACGGCGCGAATGGAACCCACTACTCTATGATGCGGCTGGTTGACCTCTGTAATACGGAGTCTGACCTTCTGCTTAACAAGTTCTGTCATCGGAGTATCCTTCGGCAGTCCCGACTGCGATGCCGGCACGAATACACGGATACCCTTTACCATGACGACCACGCCGCCCTTGTTTTCCTCGATAACAGTACCCTCAACAACGGCACGGGAGTTGCGTGCCTCAGTCATATTTTCCCACGCCTTAGCTGAATCCAAACGTTTCTTAGAGAGCATAACTGTACCGTCAACGTCATTTACACGCATAACGTAAGCTTCAATTTCATCGCCGACTTTTACAATGTCGTTTACATTCGCGGAGGGATCGTCCGAAAGCTCTGACAGTTGTATATAACCGGACTGCTTTGCCTCCAAATCAACCGACACTTCCGTTTGACTGATCGCGGCTACAATTCCCTTAACCTTCTCACCTGTATGTAAGGTTACGATTGTACTTTCAAGAAGCTCCTCAAATGACTTCTCCATTTCCGGTGCTTCCTCCGGAGCTGCCGCTTTCGGTGCCTCCACCGTTGTATTCAAGCTCTCACTCTCGTTTGCTCCGACCGTATTATCCACGGTCTTGATTTCTTCACTCATCTTCCTGTTGACCTCCTTAATAATCCACTCCGGCGTTGACGCGCCGGCGGTGATTCCAATTTTATTACAACAACGCAGAGGTTCTGTGTCAAGCTCGTCCGCGTTTTGTATAAAAAATACCGCTTTATTATGCTCGCGGCATATATCCGCAAGTCTGCGGCTATTGGCACTATGTCTGCCGCCAATTACAACCATTGCATCGCACTCGCTGGCAAGTTCTCGCGCCTCATGCTGACGTTCTATAGTCGTATTACATATTGTATCAAAAATTTTCGCGTTTGTACACTGTTTTTCGATAAGATTAATATTTATTTCAAATTTTTCGCGTTCAGCGGTTGTCTGAGAAGCTACAGTAACCTGCTTTTCACGCAGCTCAGGGTTATTCTCAAGAATCTCGGCAAGCTCTGATTCATTCTCAAAAACAAATGTTCTTTTACATAGGCTGGCAGCGGCTTTGATCTCAGGGTGATTTCTTTCGCCGAATATCAAAACAGTGCCGCCCGTTTTATTGGTGTTCTCAATATAGCGGTGTATTTTCGCGACATAGGGACAGGTCGCGTCAATTATATTACAACTCTTTTCAAAAAGAGACTCCAATTCCTCTTTCTTTGCGCCGTGACTTCTGATGATAATATTGTCACCGTGATTAACTTCGTCCGTACTCTCCACCGTTACAATGCCTAAAGATTCCAGCTTCTTTACCACATCTTCATTGTGTGTGAGCGGTCCAAGACATTTGCAGTTGCCGTACTGTGCTGCGGCTTTTTCAGCCATATCAACGGCGCGTTTTACACCAAAACAGAATCCGGCAGTTTTGGCAATTATGATTTCCGCCATTATCAAACCTCTCTTGAAGGATCATCCTCTACTGTTTTTACAATTACAATTTCCGCAGCCACACACTCGAACAGAATCAATGCTGACAGACATATAGCATCTTACAATACATATTATACCCGCACAAGTGCGGTTTGTGGAATCTAAAGTTATATTTAATTTACGAAACTGTAATAATCTCCTTATATCTGACACGGAACCAACGCAAATAAGCAACCGGAGCGGCGACAAAAAATCTCATGCGGAGAGGGAACTTATGCGGTTCATAAGGTCATTTGCGAGGTCTGTGTACTCGTCCTTTGTGCGTTTGCGCTTTTCTATTGTTAGCGGTTCTCCGATATTTATGCGTATTTTATGAAATAATTTTTTTTCTCTTGGAATGTAAATCGGCACAATAGGAACTCCGGTCTTTTCCGCTATCCTTACAGCACCAAGTTTAGGTTCCACATCGTTATTCTGCGCCGTTCTTGTGCCTTCGGGAAAAATTCCAAGTTTTTTGCCGGACTTGAGGCACTTGAACGCCTGCTTCATTGAGCCAAGATCCGCTTTTCCCCTGTCAACAGATATGACGCTCAGTGAGCGGAAAAACCATGCACTGATTTTGTTTTGAAAAAGCTCTTTTTTTGCCATGAAGCAAACATGGTACTTGCCGGGTATTGCGAACGCGACTAACAGCGGATCAACATTACTTGAATGGTTCGCGCAGATTATCGCCGCATCCTCCGGAATATTCTCACGACCCGTTATTTTGTACGGCAGAACAAGGAACACAAATATACTCAGAATGAATCGTATAACTTTGTAAAATATCTTATTCCAGTCCATTGACGCACCGCTCCTCCCATATTCTCACAACACAGTTTACGCTTTCATCGAACGTAAGATCAGAAGTATCCAAAAGTACAGCGTCGTCCGCCTGTCTGAGAGGGGATAGGTCGCGGCTTGAGTCATTTTTGTCACGCTCTAGAATGTCATGAATAACGCTCTCATAATCGGTTTTTATGCCCTTTTCAAGGAGTTCCTTACAGCGTCTGTCAGCTCTTGTTTCCGGAGAGGCGGTGAGGAATATTTTAACTTTCGCATCCGGCAGCACTACAGTACCAATGTCACGTCCGTCCATGACTACGCTATTCTTTTTTGCTATATTCCGTTGCAAATCAAGCAGGAAACTACGGACACATGGAAGTGCCGACACTTCAGATGCGGCGATTGACACATCCGGGGAGCGTATATCGTCACTCACATCGTTGCCATTCAAAATTATACGTTGCGTACTGTCGCTGTCGTAGCGAAGTTCAAGTGTTATGTTGTTGAGAAGAGAAGATACCGTGTTGTCGTTTTTTGTATTTCCGCCATGCTTCAATACATAAAGTCCAATCGCTCTGTAGAGTGCGCCGGTATCGACATAGATAAATCCGAGACGTTTCGCCACACTCCGAGCTGTTGTTGATTTGCCGGCTCCGGAAGGACCGTCGATTGCAATGTTTTTGTTGTCCATATCTATATCCCTCAAGTTTTTTGGCAAGCATATTGATTTTACTGTAATTATATTTGTAAGAGCAGGATTGCGGTAAGCAAGTACGCGGCAATTATAAAACAAAAGATTTTTTCAGCCTTACTTACGAAAACAGATTTCACAAATTTTGAAAGCGAACAGTCTATTCAAAATATATACCTGGTTAGTTGAAAGAAAGCACATAGTTTATTTATTACTTAATTTCATAACTTTTTGCCGCAAAACTTTTAAAATATATCCTGTGACCGTTTGAAATCCGGCAAGTTCCCGCAAAAAGCTAATTGCGATGGATAATACGCTTCTTTTTGCTAATCGCTCGTTTTTCTGAGCCGCTCAGACAGAAACTTACGCAAAATAATCAAAGCTGAAACTCACTTCGCCTTTAAGTATAATTTCCCGCGTTTATACCCGCTTTATATCCCGTTGACCACGCTATCTGAAGATTAAATCCGCCTGTATATGCGTCAACATCAATTATTTCACCGGCAAAATACAGATTGGAGATGATTTTCGATTCCATCGTTTTTGGGTTAATCTCTCTCGGCTCCACACCGCCGGAGGTTATTATTGCCTCGTCTATCGGGCGCGAACCTTTTATTTTGACAGGAAACGACTTGAAAAGCCGCACAAGATTGAGTCTCTGCGCTCTCGTTATCGCATTGACCTTGGTGTTGGGCGGAATGCCGGAAAGCTCAACAAGCTTTGGTATCATGAGCCGTCCCGCAAGATCACCGAGGGCGTTGGAAAAGTCGTGGTTAGCGTATTTGCGGAAGTCACGCTGTATACGTTCGTCAAGCTTTTTCTCGTCAAGAGCGGGTTTTAAGTCAATGGAGAATCTGTACTTCGTATTCTCAAAGTCTCTCATACAAGCTGACGCGGAGAGTGTGAGTGGTCCTGAAACTCCGAAATGCGTGAAGAGAAGCTCGCCCTGATTTTCAAAAACACGTCTGTTGTCAGAGTTATATACCGTGAGACGTACATTTTTAAGCATCAAGCCCTGCATGGCACTACAAATATTACCATCTTCCTCAAGAGGCACAAGAGACGCTCTCGGTGTATTCACGGTGTGTCCAAGACGTTGCGCTATGAGAAACCCATCGCCTGTGGAGCCGGTAGCGGGGTAGGAAAGACCGCCGGTTGCCAAAATTACGCTGTTTGCATCAAAATCTCCATCTTCCGTTACAACGCCGGTTGCGCGATTGTCAGATGTTTTGACGTTTGTAACTCTGTTATGTACTATTCGTACACCGTTTTTCTTACAGAATGTACGGAGCGCGTTTACAATATCGGCAGCTCTGTCGGATACTGGAAACACACGTCCGCCGCGTTCTGTTTTAAGCGGTACGCCGAGTGACTCAAAGAATCTCATCGTATCAGCCGGAGTAAAGCCGTTTATTGCTGAGTAGAGAAATTTTCCGTTTGTAGGAACATTCGCGATTACGCCATCCGGAGTAGTATTGTTTGTTAAATTACAGCGTCCCTTGCCGGTAAGTCCAAGTTTCCTGCCAACGAAACGACCGCGTTCAATCAGCGTTGTAGTAAAGCCTCTTTGCGCCGCAAAACCAGCTGCTATAAGACCAGACGCGCCGCCGCCGACCACTATGATGTCAGTCATCGCCCTTATCATAGACCTCCGATTCTGTCCAAAGTTGTTCGAGCAGCTTAAACTTGTCCTCAAGATCGCGTCCCGATTTCTGAGCTACAGCAACTAAAAGAGCGTTAATTAGACTAAGAGGCGCGACTAATGAATCAACGAATGACACCATATCGCTCTTGGCGTATAGCCGTATATCGGAGATTTTCGCGACGTGGGAGGATTCAGAATCGGTGATTCCAATGATACACGCACCGCAATCTCTTGCGTAATGGATAGCTCGTATTGTGGTTTTTGAATAACGTGGGAAGCTTATCGCAACGCACACATCATTTTCAGATATATGAAGTATCTGTTCGTAGATGTCTCCGGCACAGCTCTGATTGACAACATGAACATTGTCAACCAGAAGATTGAGGTAGAACCCCATGAATCCTGCAAGTGACGATGAGGAACGAAGACCTATAAGGTAGACATTTTTCGCGGAAATAAGCGCGTTCACAGCCTGGTCAAATTCCGTTTTACTTACTTCTTCAAGGGTATGGCGCAGCCTCTCAATATCAGACTCAAGGACACTTCCCAGAATATTGTCCTCCGCTATCATTTCCTTGGAAGCCTCAATGCGCTGCACTGAGGTTAGCCGGTTTTTGATAAGCTCCTGTAGTGCCTTACGCATAGCGGGGTATCCATCATAGCCGAGATCGGCAGCGAAACGAACTACCGTGGATTCGGATACGCCAACAGCCATTCCAAGCTTACCGGCGGTCATAAAGGCAGTCTTGTCGAAGTTGCCGGTAATGTACTCCGCGAGCTTACGCTGACCCTTAGAGAAGTAAGGACGCCGTTCGTTTATCGCGGTAAGGACATCTTTTGTCATAGCCGCACCCCCTTTATTATACTCAAAGCTGAAATAAATTTCGGTTTTGAAGATTTTGCGGAAATTCCGCACAGTGAAGCCGCATAAAAATTGCGAAAGCGATTTCACAATGGCGAACCGCCAAAAAGATTCTGTTATTATTTACAAGAGGAGCAAGCTGCATACTCCGCAATACATGATTTAGAGACTTAAAACGAATATTCAGATCAATATACCCGCCAATATATACTATATCTCTTTTTGAAGCAAAATTCAAGAGTAAATTTGAAAAAACGTGAAAATATGCTGTTACAGAGCTTAAAAGCTAAAATTTATCGGCTTTAACCATAACACCGCCGTATAACACCTGCGTATGTTTTACGATTTTCTTAATTCCCTTAACTCCTTCTCCGTAAGCTCACGCCATTGTCCAATCTCTAAATTGCCAAGTTTCACGCCGCCGACTGCGGTTCTGACAAGCCGTTTTACTCTTAATCCTGCCATGCCGCACATACGCCGCACCTGACGGTTTTTCCCCTCGTGTATCGTAACGTCAATAACCGATATATTGCCTGTTTCCAATACTCGCACTATAGCACGATGAAGCGGTACGCCGTCAAGCTCCATAGGATCTCGAAGCTTTGAAACGCCGTCCTTAATGTCACCTGTAACCCAGACGCGGTATGTCTTATCCTTTTCATTTGACGGGTGCATTATATGATTCGCCAATTCTCCGTCATTCGTCATGATTAAAAGTCCGGAAGAATTTATATCAAGCCTTCCCGCAGGATACACTCTCACGGGTACATCGGAGACAAGTTCCGCAACAGTTTTTCGCCCCTTCTCATCGTTCATTGTCGTTACATATCCGACAGGCTTATTCAACATTATGTACATCTTTTTATTGGCTACAGAGCGTATACGTTTTCCGTCAAGCTCCACTATATCCGTGTTCAAATCGGCTCTGTCACCAAGTTTTGCTGTTACGCCATTTACAGTGACTCTGCTATCGGCTATCATTTTTTCCGCGCTTCGCCTTGATACATCGCACTGAGAAGATATAAGCTTTTGCAGGCGTTCCTCCATAGCCGTTACCCCCTGAGATCTTCAAACCATGAAAATCAATTACACTTAAAGCCGAAAATTATTTCGGCTTTGCGATTTCATAGAAATCTTTGCACTAAGTCTGACTGTTCACAAAATATCTGAAATATATTTTTCTGCCGACTTTTCCGACGAATAAGGCTGTCTTTGCCTTTTCAAGCTTATCGCGGTTTCCATACTCCAAAGATCCTTCATTAAGCTGTGATAGCTTTAAGGAACGCTTCAAATGCCGAATAATTTAACTGCTTTTATTTATGGCGGTACCGCGAACGGTATAGGGATTTCGCAAGTACCGCGAACATCGGCAAATATTTGAGCTTGCGAGTATGCTTTCTCTATTATACCTTCAAGAGGGGAGAGAAAAGCAAATTCTGCTGAACCGAAGGTTGATAACACGGCGGGTATTCCCACATTTTCCCAATTTCAATGGAAACCGCTTCAGCGAGTTAAACAGCAACCCTGCGGCAGGTGTCAGTTTCAGGATGAGAACAGAAACCCCACCGAATGAGTTATTTTTGCCCAGAGAGGGAACTTCTCCGGAGCGTTGCGGGCAATAGAGCTTGTATACACAAGCCGCGCTGAAGCTATTACCGTTCCGCCATTGAAAACTTTCAGCGTTCCGGCTGACGCACCCTCTTGAACTGAGGCGTAAACAAATTCAGGTACATCTATTGAGACACTGACATCAAGCGTTTCGTCCTTCTCACAGAGAAAACTTATTGTTTCGTCCGGTGCTAAAAGAACACTGTCCTCACTTCCAGATATTACAGTCAGCTCAGTCACGGGAACACCGGCGGTGCAGACAGAAGTCATCTTCCACCCATTGTATGCCTCATCGTATAGTGCCGCATGGTCAACCCAGTCATCATTGTCATCAAGTGTCACACAGATAAGCCGCATACCGTCACGCTCCGCGCATGATACAAGTGTCCTACCGGAGGCTATCGTGTAGCCTGTTTTGCCGCCGATAACACCCTCGCAATTCCATAGGAGCTTGTTGTGATTCTGGAAAGTTCTGTTTCCAAACGATATGCTCTTCGTGCCTGTCATCTCTGCAAATGTTTCGTTTTCCATAGCCGCAGCCATCATTATTGCAAGGTCTCTTGCCGTAGAGTAGTGACCTTCCTCAGTAAGACCGTTGGGATTTTTGAATTGAGTGTTTGTACACCCAAGTCTCGCCGCGTAATCGTTCATCTCATTTACAAACGCCTCGACACTGCCGGAAACGCATATAGCTATCGCTACGGCGGCATCGTTGCCCGATTCTAAAAGCAACCCATACATAAGCTCACGAATCGTCATTTTCTCGCCCGTCTCAAGGTAGAGAGATGAACCCTCCACTCCGACACTCTCCTTCGGTATCGTCACAACCTCATCCATATCGGCAAGCTCCAAAGCCACGAGTGCCGTCATTATTTTTGTTGTACTGGCAATGCCGCGCTTATCATCGGGGTTCTTCTCATAAAGGACTGTACCTGTACTTGCCTCTATAACTATAGCTGCCTTGGCTGATATATCGGCAGCTTCGACACGGATACATCCCGGAAGCATAAGCACCAGCGCAAGCAGTGTTGCAACTAATCTCTTTCGCATAACAAGTGTTCTCCTATAATACTCAAAGCCGAAAAACCTCCGGTTTTGAAAGTGTTGCGGAAATTCCGCACGGCAAAGCCAATATAAACATTCTGATAGGTATTTTCCGGTGACAAAGCAGCCAAAAGATACCATATCTCTACGATCACTGTAAGATTTACGGATTTCATAAATTGACACTGCGCGTTTAAGCATATCGGGCAAATCAGTATGCCATCTGGCAAGTTTATAAATTTAATACCGCAAATCTGACGTTTTCGAGTATATTTCTGAGGTTTGCGCGATCTATTAATGTGCTTCTAAAAAAGCTGAATCGCGGTATATTGAGGTTCAAGGAGTCTCTGAATAAGCCATAACTAATCTATGGTTTGCGGATATACAATTTAACATTACTCTGCTGTATCTGCTGTGTCTTCTTGAGATTTCGCCGCTGTGTCCTCAACTTTTTTCTGCTGCTGTTTTTTAATAAGAGTTGTCACCTTGTCAATTACCTCCGGTGCCTGATCTATGACGCGATCAATAGTAGTGGATGCCGGCGGCTCTATGTTCATTATTCGCACATTACCATCTTTCACCACAACAAAAGCTACGGGGTTAATTCTTACTCCCGCTCCGGCTCCCGCTCCGAACGGGTTCTTCTGATTATCCTTCTGATTTTTTGTCGTGAAATCGGTACCGCCGGAGCCAAAGCCAAAGTTCACGCTCGATACAGGTATCATCATTATACCATCCGGGGTTGTTATCGGCTCACCCACAACGGTATTGACATCTACCATCGCGTGAAGCTTGCTCATCACAGTTTCCGCAAATTCACTCATTGGCTGCTTGTCCATTTTTCTCTTCCTTTCCGTCTGATTTATTGTTTTTTGAACCCGGCACAAGAGCGGGTAAGACAGCTAAAGCAACATATATTATTTGCCAAATTGCTATGGTTAATGTGACATCAACATAAATTTTATTCTCATCTGTTTCAAATGATATATTGACACCGATGCTGCGCTTCCGAATATTCAGTGTATTTTCCAGCAACGGAATCAGTGATGCCATTGCCGCTGATATGCGTCCGTAGTTGAGAGCCGCCGAGTACGGATCGTTAATACCCGCGATAGAGTAATAAAACGTGAGATTATTGATAAGAAGTTTACTTTTGAATCTGCCGAGAGCTTCTAAAACCGGAGGCACGAATCTGTCGATAAGCTCAGGAATTGATTGCTTTGGTTTCTCGCTTTCCGGCTTTTCCTCTGCGGGTTTCTTTTTTTCCTTTGGCTTTTTCTCTTTTTTCGGCTCCTTTGGCTTAGGTTTCTTTTCAGGAGCGGGAAAGAGCGTGAGCTTTACTGGTCCCGCTATCACTTTGAGGGTAAATTCACCTTCAATATACTTTACAGTGACCCCAACGCGCAAAATCATAATAAGGGATATAATAAGCAATATGACAACTAAAATTACCAATGCTATCATTGCTGCTGCCCCCTATAATATTTTTACACATAATCACCGATTTATGACTCTCCCGATCCATCAAAGTTTTCAGTCTCTGATTCGGGAAGAACGGGAAGCTCCTCAATACCTGATATTCCAAATGTTCTCAAAAAAGCCTTTGTCGTGCCGAATGTGGTTGGTCTCCCCGGCGCGTCAAGATAACCAACGGGTTCGATAAGCCCGCGTTCCAAAAGCACATTTACAGTATAGGAGCTGTCAATACCGCGCACTTTCTCAATATACGCTCTTGTCACCGGCTGGAAGTACGCGATAACCGCCAAAACCTCCAGAGCAGCCTGCGTGAGCTTCGGCGGCTTGCGTGTCTCAAGCACAGCGCGTATATAGTCGCTGTACTCAGAGGCTGACACAAGCTGAAGTGCTCCGTCAAGCTCCAAAAGGCGTATGCCAGACCGCTCGTAAGTAAGTTTGTCCGCCAGCTTTTTAGCCGTTTCAGTCACACGCTCTTTGTCCACCGCTAAAACAGCCGATATACGTTCTATTGACACAGGTTCGCCGGAAGCGAACAATATTCCTTCAATTATGCCGGTAAGATCGCTATCGTTCATGCCGCATTTTCCCCGCAATATAAGATTTCAAGAGCCTCAGATCCGTCCTCTATGCGTATGTTTCCCGCATGACAAAGCTCCAAAAGTGCTATAAACGCCGCCACAATCTCGGAACGGCTGCGGCTTCCGGCAAATATTCTTTCAATGCTCATACGCTTGCTCTTACGGAGTATACCCAAAATCTCATCAGTTTTTTCGGTGACGGAATAAGTGATTTTCTTTGGTATCGGTATGTTTTTAGAGTTATTGAGGAGCTGTTTTAACTCCGCTCTTGACCATATCCGCAGCATTGCGTCTATAAGGTCACTTTTGTCGTGTACATACTTGTAACCGCTCTGCTTCGGCAGCGGCTCCGGAGGCTTAGTCATCGCGCCCGCACTGTGATAATACATATCCGAGAGCTTATCGGTTACTCCGCGAATACTCTCGTAGATGCCTCGGCTTTTCAATTTTTCAAGCGTATCGATAAGCTCATCAAGCTCCGGATTCTCGTCTCCAACGTTGAGAAGTACTCTTGCTTTTATATAGACAAGGTGCGATGCCATCGCGACAAACTCGCTTGCTATCTCAAGATCCATTTTCTTCATTCTGTCAAGATATTCAAGATACTGATCAAGGAGCAAAGAAATCTGTATGTCCTGTATTTCAATTTTGTTCTTTGATAGCAGCTGTAGTATGAGAACAAGCGGACCCTCAAAATCTTCTAAAGTGTCCTTTGCTTTAACTACATTGTCAAGGTGAAACGTGGGGTCTTCCATCCGGTTTATGTCGTCTCCTCATCATGTGATTGCGGTTTTTCAATACCATGCGGGAAATCTCAAGAGCGTATTGAAAACGAATGTCACTGCCCAGTTCAATGGAGTGTCGATAACACCTGTGAAAACAATGACAAAGAGCAGTATCATACCGTATCTTTCGTATCTCATGAGCTTCATATACGCCTCGTCCGAGATAATCGAGAAGAGCACCTTGGAGCCGTCAAGAGGAGGTATAGGGATTATATTGAAAACCGCAAAAGAAACGCTTATTCTTGCTGTCCAATAGACTGTATAGACCACATAGGTACCAACAGTATTCGCGGCAAATCTCGGATAGATCAACGCGAATATCAGTCTTGCGGCTATAGCTATCACGATGTTTGCCAAAGGTCCCGCCGCCGCAGTTATTGCCATATCACGTTTCGGGTGCTTAAACCTTCGCATATCGATCGGCACAGGCTTTGCCCAGCCGAATCCAACAAAAGCCATCATGATAAACCCCATAATATCGAAGCTCTTTAGGGGGTTCAATGTGATTCTGCCCACGTTTTTCGCCGTAGTATCGCCGAGAGCTAAAGCCACTCTCGCGTGACTGTACTCATGTAAAGTACAGCAGATAAGTACCGGTATTATACGGAGCAGCAGTCCCGTAAGCACCGACCAGTCAAGGTTGCGTAATATATTCAGCATAACTCATCCCCGATTGCCGCAATAAGCTCCTCGCGCCCCGTACCTTTCTCAGCGGAAAACAGTATTATATGCCGAGTGCCGGACGGATTTGCAAGATTCTGGTTTCCGGAACTCACAATATCAGCATTGTGTTTGCTGTTCTCAGCTTGCGTGAAAGATGTGTCCGCTATACCGAGTACATCCTGTATCACGCTGATATTTCCCGGAAGCTCACTCTTTTTAACCTTGTCAGTTTTGTTTGCGACAACTATGAACGGGCGACCGGTATTCTTGAACCAGTTTACCATTGTTACATCATCCGCTGTTGGTTTGTGACGTGAGTCAACTATCATAACTCCGAGAGTAATCAGCTCCGGCTCCCCAAAGTAACCTTCCATAAGAGCCGCCCACCTGTCTCGTTCCGCTTTCGACACTTTCGCGTAACCATAGCCGGGAAGATCGGTTATATATGCGGAATTATCTATGAGAAAGTAGTTAATATGACTTGTTTTTCCCGGCTGTGAGCCTATGCGGGCAAGATTCCTTCGCCGCGCAAGGGTGTTGATTACTGATGATTTTCCAACATTTGATCTCCCCGCAAAAGTTATCTGCGGAAGTCCATCTCTGATAAAGCCGCTTTTGTCCGCTGCTGACTTTATAAATTCTGCTTTTGTAAAATCCATATCGCACCTATGCCATGACGTTGATTTTGAGTACCTCAGGTAACACATCATCGAGTCTTGAGGTGGTTATAAAATTGAGACACTGCCGTACCGACTGATCTATCTCCTCAAGATCGGATTCGTTCTCCGCCGGTATTATCACTGTCTTAACGCCGTATCTGTATGCCGCCATTGTCTTCTCTTTGAGTCCGCCGATCGGAAGGATCCTGCCCGTCAGCGTGAGTTCCCCAGTCATAGCAAGATCGCGGCGCACCGGTTTACCCGTGAGTGCCGATATTACAGCAATCGCTATTGTTATACCAGCCGATGGACCGTCCTTTGGAACCGCGCCTTCAGGGAAGTGTATGTGTATATCTGTGTTCTTATAAAAGTCCTTGTCAATCCCTAACGCACCGCAACGACCCCTTATATAAGATATAGCAGCCTGTGCCGACTCTTTCATAACATCGCCAAGGTTGCCCGTAAGCTCCACCTTGCCGCTGCCTTCTACGCAACTCACCTCAACCTCTAAAAGTTCACCGCCGACAGAAGTCCACGCAAGTCCGTTCACAACACCCACACAGTCCTTGCCGACAAGTCTCTCAGGCTTATACTTCCGGACACCCAAAAAGCTTTCAAGCTTATCCGATGTAAGCGTCACGGTTTTTGCCTCGCCGGAGACTATCATAACGTCTGTCTTACGGCAGATTTTGGCAATCTCACGCTCCAACTGACGGACACCTGATTCTCTTGTGTATCCTGAGATTATTTCCCGTATAACATCATCACTTATTTTCAGCCGTCTCGCATCAAGACCGTGCTTTTTGCGGGTTTTCGGGAGGAGATGATTTTTCGTGATTTGCAGTTTTTCCTCGTCAGTGTAGCTTGAAAGCTCTATGACTTCCATTCTGTCAAGAAGAGGGCGGGGGATTGTATCCGTTGTATTCGCTGTCGTGATGAACATGATTTCAGACAAATCAAACGGGATTTCAAGAAAATGATCTATAAAGCTTTTATTTTGCTCCGGATCAAGAGCCTCCAAAAGCGCGGATGCCGGATCTCCCTTATAGTCGTTGCCAAGCTTATCTATCTCGTCAAGAAGCAGCAGAGGATTTTTAGATCCCGCCTGAGTAACTGCCTCCATTATACGCCCAGGCATTGCGCCGACGTAGGTTTTACGATGACCGCGAATCTCGGCTTCATCGTGAACTCCGCCCAAAGACATACGCGCAAGCTTACGGTTTATTGCACCCGCTATGCTTATTGCAATAGAAGTCTTACCGATACCCGGAGGACCTGCTAAACACAGTATTCCACCTTTTATATCAGGCGTCATTTTCCGCACAGCAAGATACTCTATTATACGGTCTTTAACCTTGTCAAGTCCATAATGATCCCTGTCGAGGGCTTTTCTTACTGCTTTGAGATCGAGCTTTTCTTTTGTGCTGCGGTTCCACGGGAGAGCAAGAACCGCGTCAAGATACGTTCTTATGATAGACGCATCAGGAGAGTTGTAAAACTGTTTTGACAGTCTTACGACCTCTTTCAGGAGCTTATCCTGAATCTCCTCATCGAGCTTGAGTGCAAGGATCCTTTGACGGTAGTCATCTATTTCAGTATCGCCCTCGCCAAGTTCGTTTTGGATAACGCTTAATTGCTCACGCAGTATGTTTTCTTTCTGATCCTCGGCAAGCTGCTGGTGAAACTTTTCATTAAGTTCATGCTCAAATGTAGCGACATCTATCTCGTGTCCCATCATTTTGCACATACTGTGAATGCGTTTTACCGGCTCAAGCTCACCCAAAAGTTCCTGCTTGCAGTTGACAGGAAGAGAGCTGTTCTGGGTAATAAAATCGGTAAGCGAGCCTATGCCAAAGCGTTTTGCGGTGTCAAGGCTTATTTCAGGCATAGCACTGCCGCTTACACTGGTGTACTCGTTATAGAGTGACAGAGCTGTTCTCATAAGAGCTTCAGAAAGCGGAGATTCACTTACTGTGTTGTCCTCGTGCCTTTCAAACGAAACAGACAGGCAGTCATCATCAAAAGCAACAGAACGGATTTCCGCACGGCAAAGTCCGCGAAGCGTCGCCTGTATGCTGTTATCCGAAAGTCTTGCGTACTGCTGTATTTCGCAGACAACACCGACAGGGAACATATCCCGCGCTTCAATTTCCGAGGTTCCGCGTTCGCGTTTTGAAACCAAAAGCACTTTTCCGTATTCTGCGGCGGCATTGAGAGCAGTGGTATCAGGTTTATCGTGCATACTGAGGTTTATAGTTGCCCCAGGCATAATACATATGCCCCTGAGCATTATTGCGGGAAGCTTTTCATACTTTGTATCTATATTGAATTTGGATGTTTCAAGTGTTTTCATATATAATACATCTCCGGAAAAACAAAATTGTTTTCTGGCTGTGTGATATACCGGACATCAAATATCTTTGCGGTTCAGTATAACGGGCTTTGCAGTTTTATGAAAATTGATTTCCGTGTTGAAAATCTGACTATCGCGGACACAATGCACATCGGCAAATCAAAACGCGAAAGAGACTGCCTGTGTTCTTTGGCTGTGAGCCGATTATATTGCGGACGGTACATCGGGATCTATCTGAGGCTTCGCACGGTGATATATTAGCGGCAAAGCACCATTTCTAACGCAGTCTTCCGTTATAATTACTCGCTCCACTCTCTCCTCAGAGGGTATGTTATACATGACATCCATCATGAACCCCTCAACTATTGAGCGCAGACCTCTTGCTCCGATTTCAAGTTCCACCGCTTTGTCAGCTATCGCTTCAATCGCGGAATCCTCAAATTCAAGATACACTCTGTCAAGGCTCATGAGTGCCTTATACTGTTTTGTCAAAGCATTTTTCGGCTCAACAAGTATTCTCATGAGATCGTTTTTATCAAGCTGCTTCATTGGTACTATAACAGGCATACGCCCCACAAGCTCCGGTATGATACCGTACTTGAGTAAGTCATGCGACTGAACATTTTCAAGAAGCTCGCTGATATTTTTTTCCTTGCGGCTTTTTATTTCCGCTTCAAACCCAATGCTTTTTTTGTCAAGACGGTGTTCGATTATTTTGTCAAGTCCATCGAACGCGCCGCCGCAGATGAACAGTATATTAGATGTATCTATACTTATAAATTCCTGAAGAGGGTGCTTTCTTCCGCCCTGCGGAGGAACATTTGCAACTGTTCCCTCAAGTATTTTCAAAAGTGCCTGCTGCACACCCTCGCCTGAGACATCGCGCGTTATCGACACATTCTCGCTTTTACGAGCAATCTTATCTATCTCATCTATATAGATTATACCGCGTTCCGCAAGCTCGGTATTAAAGTCTGCCGCCTGCAAAAGCCGCAGCAGTATGTTTTCAACATCATCGCCAACGTATCCTGCCTCGGTAAGCGTAGTAGCATCTGCTATCGCGAACGGAACATCGAGCATTTTCGCGAGAGTTTGAGCAAAAAGCGTCTTGCCGCTGCCTGTTGGTCCTATTATCAGTATATTACTCTTTTGAAGCTCCGTTTCGTTGGGGCTTCCGTAAAATATTCTTTTATAGTGATTGTATACAGCGACTGAGAGGGCTTTTTTAGCTCTCTCCTGACCGACTATATATTCATCAAGGTAGCGTTTGATTTCCATTGGCTTTGGGAGCTGACTTGGGGGTTCATAGTTACTGTTCTGCTCCATACTGTTCTGGCGGAGCACCTCGTCCTGAAGCAACCCAACGCACACGCCGACACATTCGTTGCATATACACGCATACTGACCCCTGAATATACGGCTGACTACGCCCTCCGGTTTGCCGCAAAAGCTGCAGCGTAAGCCTCTTTCTTTGTTATTTGATGCCATTACCCTTTATTTTTCCTTTCATCCAGTGTCACGCACTCTTGAAATGTACCGCCGGTATTTTAGTCAACGCACTCAAAATACCGGTTTTTCATCGGTATCCGGTTTCTGACCCCGGCGAATCAACATCCATCTGATTTATATCGGCGAGCATATTGATTCACCAATGCTTTTTAATTATACTCAAAGCCGAAATTTTTATCGGCTTTGAGGGTTCCAGAAATTTTTGCGGGGTTTCGTACAAGGATCTCTGAAATTTACTCGCAGACGGAAAAACCGCTGAAAACGCTGTTATACCGCAAAATTTTCAGAAAAGATATATAATTGCAGGCATTTTACCAATCTTTAAATTTATTGCCGCGCTTATAGAGTATGGGGATTTTGTTTCCGTGAATGCGCTGCGTTTTCAGACCCCGCGTTACTCACACATGGGCTGACACAAATTGGCAAATACTCAAGCTCGCGTGTATTTCATACCGATATAGTACACATTGATAAATCAATATGCCCGCCGATATAGAGTACCGTTTACTGACCTCTTTTTGATATTACCTTATCTATAAGACCGTAATCAAGAGCCTCGTCTGCGCTCATAAAATTGTCACGTTCACAGGCATCTCGAATCTCATCAACCGATTTTCCGGTGTTCGAGGCAAGTATTTCATTCATCTTATTCTTTATCGTTTCAAGCCGTTTCAAATGTATGACCATATCGGTTATCTGACCCTGCGTACCCGCTGAAGGCTGATGTATCATTATTTCAGCGTTCGGGAGCGCGAGACGTTTTCCTTTTGCTCCAGAAGACAGGAGAAACGCGCCCATACTCGCGGCAAGACCTATACAGATTGTAGACACATCGCACTTAATATACTGCATAGTATCATAGATCGCCATACCCGATGTCACGGATCCGCCGGGTGAGTTGATATAGAACTGAATATCCTTGTCAGGATCCTGCGCCTCAAGATACAAAAACTGCGCCACCACAAGGCTTGCTGTTGTGTCATTGACCTCCTCGCCCAAAAACACAATGCGGTCATTGAGAAGCCGCGAGAATATATCGTAAGATCTCTCGCCTCTGTTTGTCTGCTCAACAACGTATGGTACTAAACTCATTGATTTGAAAACTCCTTTCGTTTTTCACGCCTGTGCCTTTATAGATTACTCGCGGCACTGATTTGCTGTACCTTAATAATATTCGAAACCGGTAATATTTCGGTTTTGAAGGCTTTGCTTACATTATTGAAAGCTGCTGACTCGCTGAAAAAGGTATCGCCTCCGCGCATATAATTCTGCTTGATGACTTCGCGTATTTTATACTCACAAATACAGCAATTCACTAAACAGCGATAGTGATCGCGTTTAGAGCCTGCTAATATAGTAAACAACAATTAAAACTGTCATTTGTTATATTTAATCGTCTGATACAATAAACCGGAAACAGAATTATACGAACCTTGAAGCGTTTTATTTTCGGCTGTTTTCCGCAATTCTCATATCGCGTGTACGGCAGCCTGAATGCCGGCGGCATATAAGGCACGGTATATCTACGCACCGAGACAGGTGCTTTAGGATATACTATCCATTTTGAAATCATGTTAAACCTTAAAACACGATTTCCGCATTTTTGACGAGTTTTTCAGGTTAAAATCGCCGCGCTCTTCGGAAATTGTCCGCGAGAAAGCCCCCAGTGCCTTTCCCTGATCGCGGCGATTCTCTGCTAATTTTTATGTCCCGCCTGTAAAACAGATTCATTCACCTGCTTCGGTGCTATCGACACCATGTTCCGGATTCTCCTGCGAAGATTCAGCACCGCTGTCAGCTTCCGCGTTTTCCTTGCGGTAAAGCTCCGGATCAACAGGTATCGCGGAATTGTGTACCAAATCTGCGGCGGCTTTGAGTTTAACCGATGTGATTATGGAATCTCTCGATATTGCCTGTTTAATATTCTCAATTTTCTGCTTATAGATGTTTGCATACGTTTCGTACTGCTTTTCAATATCATCATCAGAGATTTCAATGTTTTCAAGTTCAGCTATCTTCTCAATAGCGAGGTCACGCTTCACCATACGTTCCGCTTCGGGTCTTAACTGCTCTTTCAAGACGGAAGAGGAGAACACACTTGAATCCTCAATCGAGTCGAGCGGGATCCCCTGCGCCTGCAAGTTGCGGTGGAAATTATTTATCATATCTTCAAGCTGCGATTCTATCATTGACTCAGGAATTTCACCCTCAACCAGTTTGGCGAGGTTTTTGGAAATTGCCTCCTCAAATTCCCGTTCATTTTGATCTTCTTTTGCTTGACGGATATTCTCACGGATACTGGCTTTATATTCCTCAAGTGTATCGTACTCAGACACATCCATCGCAAAATCATCGTTCAGCTCAGGGAGAATCTTTTCTTTAACCTCATGTACAGTCACTTCGAATACTGCGTCCTTACCGGCAAGATTTTTGTCAAAATAATCTTCGGGGAATGTTATATTCACTTTAACGAAATCACCGGCGCGGTGTCCAACAAGCTGATCCTCGAATCCTGCCACAAAATTACCGGATCCCAGCTCCAGATCCTCGTTGTCGGCTGATCCGCCATCAAATGGAACATCATCTACAAGACCAACGAAGCTGATGTTAAGAACGTCGTTTATTTTCGCTTCACGATCCACAGTTTCTATACGCACATTTTGGCTGCGAATGGTTTCCACCTGCTTATTGACTTCATCCTCAGTCACATCTGCTGAAGTGGATTTGGGTGCCTTGATCCCTTTGTAATCGCCGGTGAGAGTTATTTCCGGATAGAGATCTGTTTTAAACACAAGTGTCGCGCTCTTGTCCTCGCCGAGAGTATAATCAGCAAACGTGGGTTGTCCCGTGGTGGTGAGATTGTACTCTTTTACGCAGAATGAGTATGCGTCGTTGGCAAGCTCATTTATAGCGTCATCATAGAAAAGATCCGCGCCATACATTCCCTCCAAAATCTTACGAGGAACCTTGCCCTTCCTAAATCCTGGAATATTAAATTTCTTCCGGTTCTGGATATAGACCTTGTTTGCCGCTGCTTCAAGCTCCTGAGGCTCTATTTCGACAGACAGCTCCGCCGCGCATTTTTCTTTTTTCTTAAACTCTTTGACTTTCACGGGTTTTCCCTCCTGATACTGTTTCTTTCGTTCGATGTTCGTCTGCAAAACGCGCAGACGATGTTATTATATCAGACTTTTTGGTAATTGCAAACGTTTTTATAAAAAATTCTCAATTTTATATTATTGCTATTGGCTTGAATCCCGCATGATCCGCTGACACCAGCTTGTATTCAATACCATCGCGTGTTCCTTCAACGGCGTAAGCCCTTCCAGGGCCGTGAATGTGACCATAGTAGCAGCGTGTAACGCCATAGATTTTCATCAATTCAATCATTTTATCAGCGCGGAACCTTCCATATATCGGCGGGTAATGAAGAAAACAAAATTTCTCCGCCGTACTATCAGCCGCCTTCAGTGAATTTTCAAGCCTTTGAGCTTCGCGGTTCATCATTTTTTTATCGTGTTCGGTTTCGCTGCCGACAGAGTACATCCAGCCTCTTGTCCCGCATAGCGCAACGCCGTTATAGTAGTAGCAGTTGTTGTTTAGTATACTTATAGTGGTAATTTCATGTTTCGCGAAAAACTTCATAGCGGAGCTTGCGGTAGTCCACCAGTAGTCATGATTACCCTTCAAAATTATTTTATTGCCGGGTAGAGCGTCGATATAAAGAAAGTCCTGTAAACAGCTTTCCATATCGATTCCCCATGTGAGATCGCCGCATATAACAGTGACATCCGAACTGTCCGCTACAGCGAAGTTCTGTTGGATTTTTTCCGCGTGTCCCTCCCATTCCGTGCCGAATATATCCATTGGCTTCGATTTGTCAAGCGACAGGTGCAGATCGCCTATTGTGTAAAGCAAAACAAATAACCTCCTGCTTATTCACGGATTATACTATACTCAAAGCTGGAAAGATTGCAGACTTTGAAGCTTTTGCCTGAGCGGTTGAATCAGGTGAGCGGCAGCGGAAAGCAACGGTTTCCGCTTAATGCCGGCTTCGGGTACCAAAAGTGTTCTCATTTCCGAATACCCAAAAAGTACATTGAATAATTCGCACTGGGCAAGCTGCTGAATCTGATAAAAATTGTTAATATCAAGCGTCTCGATCCAAACCGGTCAGGTAAAGATCCGTATAATTGTTATGTGGACTGCGTACATATAAATTCGTAAAATGTGTTATGTCATGGTAGAGCCGAAGTTCTTTTATTTCCGCAAATCCGATATGATTTGCAAGCCACGCAAACCTGACTGTTATGAGTATCAGTATATTTTATCCCTGCTCGGATGAATAATCAGGGATTTTACGAGAATACTAACCGCATACAGCAAACAGCACAGGAGATTGCCATTTGCTGCAAACTCAAAGCTGCTGTCTCGTTTCTGCTGAAAGCGGAAGCATGAAACGCGGCAAGCAGAATAGCGGGCGAAAACAATATTACGCTTACTATATAAACCAAAATGCCAAAGGAGATAAAAGCAATGAGTGATTATGGAAACTGCTCCGGAAACGACAAACTCTGCGGTGTCGGCTGCGATGTTGTAAGCTGCCGTTACCACGGCTGTGACAACTACTGCCACGCGGGAAATATCAATGTTGAGTCCGAAAACGCTATCAGAAAAGTAGAAACATTCTGTGCAACATTTGAGCCTAAAGCGTCTTTGTAAGTCTCTGATTCCCGCCCCGAAAGTATAATCGGGGCAGGGAACTTTTCAACCGCTCCGCCGGAAAGCAAGTACATAATGATCGCTCAGATTATTATCGCTTCAAAGACAAAGAAACGGTTGCTTATCCGTTTCACACTATTGACGCGGGATCTGGAAAGTTTGGTAATTGGTTCTCCTGATTTGCGCTGTTTTACTCAAATGGAAAGGTTAAGACCTGCGCGGAGCTTTTTGCGCGGCTGCCCGCACGAAATATTTATGAATTGTATTTTCAAACGGCAAAGCCGCAGAAAAAGGCTTCATTACTGAAAAATCTGAGCGTTGTCTGTCAAATTATATCATTTCGCAGCCAACTTCTGCGGCGGCTCGCAGAGTACAGGGATTTTGTTTTCGCAAATACAATGTGACTATCGGATTATCTCAACTCTTCTCATAAAGTATGATATGCGTTAGGCAAATGTTTAAGTCTGCGAGTATACATACGCTTCTTTGCCTTGAAAACACTTTTCAAACTTCGCAGAGCTTCATGAGAGGAACTTTTCCACTGCTTCTGTAAGTTCAGATGTCTCTCGAACCTCTGTAAACCTTGCGGTTTTATTAAGAAGTGCCTTGAGCGGTGCGGGAGCAGGAACCCCTGTTTCATGCTCCAGTGTTTCTATAATCTCCGCTCCTTTTATATCTGACGGCGAACCTATCGCTTCAAGCACACTCGCACAGAACTTGAATGGACTCGCAGTAGATGCAACAACCGAAACGGTGCTGTCTCCTGTGCGCTCACGGTATTCCTCAAGTACCCCATAAGCAACAGCGGTGTGCGTGTCTATCAGGTATCCTTTATTCCTGAATGTATCTCTGATAACACGTTTCGTTTTCTCATCGTCACAGCAGCCGGACGCGAAAAGACTTTGTATCCTGTCAAAAACAGTGCCTGAAATTTTATAACGCCCTTCATTGTTAAGCTGCTCCATATATCGCGCTGTTTCGGTGTCGCTTTCAGAAAGGTGGTACAGTAGTCTTTCAAGATTGCTTGATACGAGAATATCCATAGACGGCGATATTGTTGTGTAAAACGGTCTTTTTCTGTCGTATATGCCTGTGTCAATAAACTCAGTGAGAACATTGTTGCTGTTGGACGCGCATATTAGCTTTTTTATCGGCAGACCCATGCGCTTCGCGTAGTAACCGGCAAGAATATCGCCAAAATTGCCCGTTGGAACGCAGAAATTGATAGGATCACCGTTCTTTATCAAGCCTTTCGTCACAAGAGAGCAGTATGAGGAATAATAATAGACTATCTGTGGCAGAAGTCTCCCCCAGTTTATTGAGTTCGCGGAGGAGAGTACCCAGCCGCGTTTGCTTAGTCTCCCGCGAAGCTCTGTATCTGAAAATATCTGCTTCACTGCTGTCTGCGCGTCATCAAAATTGCCCTTTACAGCTACAACGGAGACGTTACCTCCGCTTTGCGATGTCATCTGCAGCTTCTGTATATCGGAAACACCATTTTCAGGATAGAACACCATGATTTTCGTTTTATCCACATCAGCGAAGCCCTCAAGAGCAGCCTTTCCGGTGTCACCGCTCGTTGCTGTCAGTATGCAGACACTCTCTTTCGCCCCTGTCTTTATCATTGAGGCGGTGAGCAGTCTCGGCAGCAGCTGAAGAGCTATATCCTTAAACGCACAGGTTGGTCCGTGCCACAGCTCCAAAAAGTGCGTTTTATCATCGAGTGTGTGCAGCGGCGCGATTTCCGGCGTATCGAAAGCCTTTGGCGAGTAGGCTCGGTCAATCATATCAGTAAGCTCTGCCACTGTAAAATCATCAAAGAAACGGTTCATTATATAGACCGCTATCTGACGGTAGTTCATTTCAAGCATTGGTTCAAGCTGTATCTTTGGCAACAACTCAGGTACAAACAATCCACCATCGTGTGAAAGACCGCGCACTACGGCTTCGGTTCCGCGTATGTGCTCTTTTGAATTGCGTGTACTCACATATCTCATAAAGGTTATTCCTCCTCCGATTTTATTCCGCGTCAAACGCATTCTCTATGTGACGAATATATGTTTTATCCGGTCTGGTGTAAAGCTCTATCACATCAAAGCGAGGCTGCCGATTATCCTCATGCGTGGCAAGCCACATGAGAGCGGTATCTATTATCTTGCGCTGCTTAGACTTTGTGACAGATTCACGAGCCTCGGAAAATTGGGCATCTTTTCTCGTTTTGACCTCAATGAACACTAAATAGCTTTCATTCGCGGCGATAATATCAATCTCTCCGATTCTCTCGGTATAGCCTGTCTCCAAAATTTCGTAGCCTTTTGTTTTAAGAAAATCTGCTGCCATGTTTTCGCCCCAGCGACCTTTTTTCCTTGCGCCTTTCAATGCTGTTTCCTCAGAAAAGTTTTCCTGTGTATTGCTGACGGACCGTACATACGGAGACGCTCATAGTGCAGCTTAGTACCGTACCCTTTATGCCTGTCAAAGCCATATTCGGGATACAGTTCCGCCATCTCAAGCATAAACCTGTCACGGCTCACCTTGGCAAGCACAGATGCTGCTGATATGCTTACGCAAAGACTGTCCCCATGTACCACGCACCGGTTCATAACTGATATTCCGGTACTCCTGTTGCCGTCAATGAGCGCGAAATCGGGTGCTACGGATAATTTTTTAATAGCGGCATCCATTGCCAGAAGACGCGCGTTCAGAATGTTTATCTCATCGATGGTTTTCTCATCAACCGAAGACACAGCGTAATCAAGGGCGGTGTTGATTATGATGTCGTAAAGCTCCTCGCGTTTTTTCCCGGAAAGCTTCTTAGAATCGGTAAGACCGTCTATAATAACTCCTCTGGGAAGTACGACTGCCGCGGCGTAAACGGGTCCCGCGAGCGATCCAGCACCTGCCTCATCGCATCCGCAAACAACTGTATATCCTGTTTCGTAACACTCGTTTTCTATGTTCCAAACGTCTGTCATGGCACACGCTCCAATGTTACACGTCCGAGCTTACCGCCGCGAAATTCATCTAAAAGTATGCGCGACATACGTTCTGTGTCAAGTTCGCCGCCTTTAAGAAGAAAGCCGCGCTTTTTCGCAAGTTCTGAAAGCAGATCCGCGCCTGTTGCGTTTTCCGGAATTTCAAGACCGTACCGCGCCTTTATATTCTCACAATATCCGTTTTTCATAAGACGATCCAAAAGCCTTGCGGAGAGTGCCTCAGTATCGAGAATGTCATCCTTCACAGCTCCTGTAAACGCCAGATTTTCCCCGACAGTCTTATCGTCAAACTTCGACCATAACAGTCCCGGCATATCAAGCAGCTCCACGCCGCCGCCAATGTTTATCCACTGTGTTCCCCGCGTCACACCGGGGCGATCCGCCGCTTCAGCCGCTTTGCGACCCGCCACGCGGTTTATCAGCGATGACTTTCCGACGTTTGGCACACCGATTATCATTATTCTGACAGTGCGGTTTTTGATACCTTTTTTCATGTCGGAGGCAATTTTATCTTTTAGAAGAGACTTTACCGCACCCGTAAAGCCGGAAACACCTTTGCCGCTTTTACAGTCGGTTTCTAAAACCGCGCTGCCAGTTCTGAGGTGCGTTGTCCATTCCGCTGTTCTCACGGGTGATGCCTGATCAACGCGGTTGAGGACAATAAGGCGGGGCTTTGCGCCAATAAGATCCGTTACTTCGGGGTTGCGGCTGGAAACAGGTATTCTCGCGTCTATTACCTCGCACACCGCATCGACCAGTTTAAGCTTTTGTGTGAGTTCGCGGCGCGTCTTTGCCATGTGTCCGGGGAACCACTGAATGCTAAGTTCCTCACTCATACAGTACCTATCCTTGACGCATCGAAGCCTGTGCCATCCTCGCCTCGCGGAATAAGTATGAAGACAACTTTGCCTATGACACAGCGTGTATCCACCATACCGATCATATTTGAGCGGCTATCGGTAGATTCATTCCTGTTATCGCCCATGAGAAACATACATCCTTCAGGAACTGTAACCTCACCCTCAAAGTCGAGCTGCCGATGAGTTGGCGCGTTCACATAAGGTTCATCCTGTGCCACGCCGTCCACATAGACGATACCTGCTTCAAAATCTATGCTCACCGTTTGACCCTCTGTAGCTATAACACGCTTGACGAGGGCGTTGCTGCCGTAGGTGTTTGTCTGCACAACAACCACATCGCCCTGCTTTGGTGTGTAAAAGAGATTCGTTGTAATAATTCTGTCACCATCGTGCAGCGTCGGGTACATTGATCGCCCGTCAACATTTACAATACGCCCTACAAAAAGGAATATCAATATTCCTGCCACAAGAGCGGAAACAACGCACTGTACCCAGTCGTAAAGCTCCATTGAGCTGTCAGGTTTCTTGTTATCGTTATCGGAAGCTGGCGGGGGACAAGGCTCTGAATCAGTGTATGTCTGAAGATCAGGTTCTGTAAAGTTCAAAGGTTCCTCTGACCGCTTATAATTATCGGACTGTTCTAAGGTTTCCTGTTTTTCGGGAACATCGTTATTTTCCATATCCGCATTCATGACTCCACCTTCTTTGCGAATAAATTTGAGTTTGCTGGAAAAAGATAAGCATTTCAACAGCACGGAAAATTGTTAAAATCAACACAAGCCATATCGGCAGCAAAATATGAATTGGAAATTATAGAGCTTGAGAGTGTGTCTCTGTAAACGCGGCGCGGTTCGTACCTCACAAATGCTTCTGACGCGGCGTTTGAACATTCAGATAGACCCATTTTTGATGTTCTATCGTCTTTGCAATAAAAAAAGGGGCAAACCCGCCCCTTTTTATATTCTCTCTTTAACTTTGGCGTTCTTTCCAACTCTGTCACGCAGATAGTAAAGCTTCGCTCTTCTGACCTTGCCGCGGCGGACAGTTTTTACCGAAACAATAGAAGGCGAATGTACTGGGAAAACCTTTTCACAGCCAACATTATAGGAAATGCGGCGGACAGTAATCGTCTCATTTATACCGCCGTGCTTTTTCGCTATAATAGTACCCTCAAAGACCTGATTTCTCTCGCGGCTTCCTTCTTTTACGCGCACCGTAACTCTTACGGTGTCGCCGACATTCATCTCAGGAAGCTCAGGCTTCATATACTTTTCGGCGAGAGTATCTACTAAATTCACGCTCAATGCTCCTCCCCTCTTCGTCGGACGTTCGTAACGCAATCCGCGTCATAGGACCGCCCCTTTTCTTTACACCGCGAAGTTTGGTACGCCAGATTATATCGGTACTCCGTATAAACCCGCAGTATCTGTTATATTACCACAGCGGCGGAAAAAATGCAAGCGTTTTTTTCGACTTTAACCGGATATAAATTTTAACTTTTTGTAAATTGAAACAATATTGCGAGATTTTACCATCGAAAAATGCCGCGTATAACGGTAATTTGCGCTTACCGCGCAGAGCATAGAGGGCAGGTGAGTGCGCCTTCGCCGCAAAAACCAACGCTTCCGGCTTATTTCACCGGAAGCGTGACGTATGATTGCAGCCCTGATTTGTGAAGGCTTACAATGAGACATTTTTACATTACAGGTGCGTCAGCCCGAATATTGGCGGAGATTAAATGCGCGGTGCGGCTTATTTGCACAATGCAGCCGTGTCGCTGGCTATCATAAGTTCCTCGTTCGTCGGAATAACAAATACCTTGACCTTGGAATCCTCAGCCGAGATTTCCATTGTGCCTCTCTTTGCGTTTCTCTCAGCGTCCATCTTAACGCCCATATATTCAAGACCGCTCGCGATTCTCATGCGCGTTTCGCTATCGTTCTCACCGATTCCGGCAGTGAACACTATTGCGTCAACACCGCCCATAGCAGCCGCGTATGCGCCGATGTATTTCTTAACCTCATACGCAAACTTATCAAGAGCAAGGGCAGCTCTTTCATTTCCGTTTTTCGCCGCTTCAGCAAGATCGCGGAAGTCGGACGATACGCCGGATATGCCAAGTACGCCTGACTTCTTGTTCAGTATGGTGAGCATTTCCTTGATGTCGTAGCCATATATGCCCATCAGATACTCAAGTATGGTCGGATCAACATCGCCGGAGCGTGTACCCATGGGGAAACCGGCAAGAGGTCCAAGACCCATTGTTGTATCCACTACCTTGCCGTCAACGATAGCGGCAAGCGAAGACCCGTTTCCAAGGTGGCAGGATATAACCTTTGTACCGGGCTTTCCACCAAGAGCCTTTATTGCTTCACCCGCTATATAGCGGTGCGAGGTGCCGTGGAAACCATAGCGGCGGACACCGTCCTTCTCGTAGTACTCATAGGGGATAGCATAGATGTAAGCCTTCGGAGGCATTGTTGCGTGGAATGCGGTATCAAAAACTGCCACCTGAGTTTTGCCGGGCATAGCGGCGCGGCACGCTTCAATACCCATAAGGTTCGCGGGATTGTGAAGCGGTCCAAACGGTGTGCAGCGATTGATTGCGGCTATGCACTCATCGTCTATTATGCAGCTCTTCGCGAACTCCATGCCGCCATGGAGTACCCTGTGACCAACAGCGTCAATCTCATCAGTTGATTTGATAACGCCCTTTTCAGGATCCTGAAGTATCGACAGTACCGCCGTGATTGCCTCATGGTGCGTCGGCATCGGAATGTCCTCAACAACATCTTCACGCCCTGGAACTTTGTGGTTGAGTTTGCCATCGATACCTATGCGCTCACAGAGACCCTTGGCAAATATGTTGCCCGATTCGGAGTCCATAAGCTGATACTTGAGGGAAGAGCTGCCTGCGTTAATTACCAGAATTTTCATGTGTACAATTTCTCCTTGATTTTATTTTTCCTCTGTATTATACTATACTCATCGCCGAAACGCGGGGCTGGGCTGACTATTCCATCGTAACAGGCGAGCAGTATGTAATACCCGATTCTAATATGATATTTTATACTATTTTCACAATATAATCAAGAGGTAAATCAAAATTTTTTACAAAATAAAGGGGAAAATTATGTCGGCACTGGGTATAGTCTGCGAGTATAACCCGTTTCACAACGGTCATGCCTGCCAAATAGCGGCGGCGCGGGAGCTTCTCGGCACGGATGCGCCCGTTATATGCGTCATGAGCGGCAATTTCGTTCAAAGAGGGGAATGTGCCGTAATGCCGAAGCACGCAAGGGCAATGATGGCAATTTGCGGCGGAGCGAACCTCGTCTTGGAACTTCCAACGGTGTATGCTGTCTCTTCCGCTGAAAAATTCGCGCTGGCGGCTGTCACGATACTAAACGCTTCGGGAGTTGTTGACACGCTCGTGTTCGGGAGCGAGGCGGGAACAATCGAACCGCTTTCCAATATCGCTGACGCTCTCATTGACAACGATACAATTTTGAAGGTAAAGAGCAAACTCAAAGCGGGAGTATCATATGCTGCGGCGAGGGAGAACGCGCTTCGTGAAATAATCGGTGATAACGCGAATTTGCTGCGTGAGCCAAACAATATATTGGCTGTGGAATATCTGAAAGCGTTGAAGCGTCTCAACTCGGAAATTACGCCGTTGACGATCAAGCGTTCAGGCTCCGGACACGATGGTGAATCCTCCGCACTGGCGATACGCGGAATGCTGCGAAGGGGAGAGGACGTGTCACGGTACATTCCGGCACAGTGTATGGCGGTACTGCGTGACGAGATAGCCGCCGGACGCGCACCGCTCACGATGGAGCCGCTCGAAAACGCGATACTCTATCGGCTCCGCACAATGACAGAAGATGAATACGCCACGCTGCCGGACGCTACTGAGGGACTGTGGCTGCGTCTTATGAGAGCGGGGAAGAACGAGAATACCGTTGCCGGTGTTATAGAATACACTAAGACAAAACGCTATGCTTATTCACGCATACGCCGAATGGTGCTTGCCGCGCTTCTCGGAATTACAGGCTCAGACACTGACACGCTACCTTTATATATAAGAGTTCTCGCGTTCGATAATACCGGCAGACAGCTGCTTCGAGAGATGCGCGGAAAAGCACTGCTTCCTGTTATAGTAAAGCCCGCTTCGGCGCGAAAAATGCCGTTTCCCGTGATTTCCGCGTTTGAAAAAGAAGCGAGATTCACCGATATATTTTCAATCCTTTACGGCGGCAGGGGAGAAGAGGAGTGGGAAACAAGCCCTTTATTCGTAAATAGCTGAAATTCCCATACGAAAACAGTTGAATTTTTGCGATTTTGGACTTGCAATTTTTAAAAAAGAGTGTATAATCTATATCATAAAGTATATAGAAACCTGTCTCAAGGGAGCGGCAAGTTAAATAACGGACAATATAATATAGGAAAACCTGAATCATTATGACGAATTTTTTGCTGAGAAAAAGAGAATTTCCGCTGAATTTATCATTGACAAGGCGATTATCTTCTGATATAATTATACATATTTTTTAATGATTAGGTTACGGTTCGGCTTCCAAAGACAGGGGAGGCGGAGCCGAAATTCCCATATTTAGAGCGATTTAACGCATTAAATTGTGCAAAATTTCTGTTTTACCGCTTTGAATAGAGTATATAAATGTTTTTTGCAAGAGTGCCGGTCAAAATCTTCAAAATCCGCGTATTGCCGAGCGGATCGAGGATAAGCTATCACCCTGAATATTCGCGTACAGCGCGAGTCGGACACTCTTGGTACAACCAGGTTTTTGATCGGAACGGCAAATCGCCGAATCGGTTGAAATAAAATCATTATATATATTAAGGAGGAAAAACTATGAAGAAAAAACTTTTATGTCTGCTTCTTGCTGTTGTAATGCTTCTCAGTATTGCGGCATGCGGAAGCGGCGACGACACAACGACTGATGACAGCAGTTCATCAACCGGCGACACCTCAACAGGTGATACCTCGACCGATACCGGCGACACATCAACTGATACCAGCGATACGTCAACCGATACCGGTGACACCTCAACCGATGAAGCCACCGGCGATGAGGGCGGCGTTACACTTGCCGATATATCCGGCATGGATTACACCACTGCATCTGAAACCATCTATGAAGAGCAGCTCGGTGAGTTCTATTCATATTATGTCGATGCTAAGAGCGAAGTTGACGACCTCGGTCTGCGTTACGCTCTGATGGCTGTTGCCGAAGCAAAGATGCTCGAAGCGAGCGGCATGAAGATAACCCAAACGACCGGCGGTAACTACGCTATCAGCCGTGCTGCTACACGTACAACCAGCACCGTTTCCTACGGCACTGACAGTGACCGTCAGCACAGCACTGTTGCTATTGACGATGATAGCTTCATCACCGCCGAGGATATGAACACTCTCCGCGAGATGTGGATAGAGGAAAAGGAAAAGGGAACGACCGGAGTTGAGTGGATTGAGATAGTTAAAGAATATCTCACCGGCAAGGGCTACGCGCTCTCCGACAGCTATT
>CAZKLU010000016.1:0-29210 GCA_964553775.1 uncultured Oscillospiraceae bacterium
ACAACTGCTATCACCTTCTTAACATCGGAAAAAGTATTCGCGCTCTCGAAGCTCGTTTCAGCTTTGCCGTCCTCACTGCGGCTTTGGCAATTGAGAGCGCACGATGAGCAGTCATGAGTGCATTCTGCGGACAGATTTTCGTTTTCTTCCATTTATATTGACTCCTTCTATACGGGTATTTGTTTGTTTTTAACGAAGCTGTTATAATACATATAGTTCCCGCGAGAACCGAAAATAAACCAAAATACAACGCCGCCAATTCCCGCTGTGCAGGCGCTTACCAGAATACTGACAAGTCCCGCAAGCCAGCAGCCCTTTGAAAATGCCCAAAAGCATCCAAAGAGAAACGCGCACCAGTTCCATCTTCCCTTATACATCTCTCCTGAGTTGTATATCTGCTGGAATTCCATCTGCCAATACGGTGAGAGCATTCCAAAGTTGAGGTTGAGATTCGCGCCGCCATAGGCGTTTTGACCGTAGCCTCCGTAGGCGTTGCCGTTGTACGCTCCCTGATTATAGTTATTCTGGTTATATGCGTTCTGATTGTATACTCCCTGATTTGAGCTGTTTTGGTCGTAACTGGGACCGGACGCTGACCTGAGCCTGCAACCGCAACGGGTACATATCTCCTGCTTGTACGAGGTTTCCGCGCCACACTCCTGACAGTAGTTGTTGCCGTTGAGCGGTCGGCAGCCGCATTTGACGCACACTTCGGCTTTGTTATTCAAAAGTGTGCCGCAATTTCTGCAATACATTGAGATTCCTCCTTTTTCTGAGCGTATGATACACTATTTTACCATAACATCGTAAATTTTACAATACATTTTTACAATATTTTTTTGAAAAGAGAAAAGGAACCGCCGCTCATATGGCTTTCTCTCGGCTGCCGGCACTCAACCGGCAGCTCGGCTGACTTATGGCATTATGAGCGTACCGGCTTTCAGGAGAGTGAGCATTGTGTTATTCTGAGCCGCCGTTCCGTAGTAGCCTGATATACCGTTTGCCGACGCGATTTTTACTCTGTAAGTGTAGGACGATTCGGCACCGATGTATTCAAGCCCCTCTGTTATCGTTGTGCAGCTTGAGGCGCACTTTGAAAAATAGATTTTCGGCACTATGAGCGTACCGGCTTTTAGAAGAGCGAGCATTGTGTTATTCTGCGCCGCCGTTCCGGAGTAGCCTGATATACCGTTTGCCGACGCGATTTTTACTCTATATGTGTAGGACGATTCAGCACCGATGTATTCAAGACCCTCTGTTATCGTTGTGCAGCTTGAGGCACACTTCGCGAAATATGTTACCGAAGCTGACTGTGACGCGCTATTTGCTGTTGAGACTGACGCGGTAAATGATATGTAGCCATAGTGAACGGAGCTGTAATCCGCAAGTCCAAGCGCGTAGCCGGAACCTGTCATAGTTTTTACATTTGTATAAATTGTTCCGCTGCCGGACTGAGCCGGGTCAGCTATAAGGTAATCCCCGCCGCTTTTCCCGATAACCAGGACCCAATGGTGCTGTGTGCCGCCGGAAGTTGAATGAACAGCCGCGACAACGGGTGCGTTGTTATTGAGTCCCGTCTCGATAGCGGCGGCTTCCTCGGCTTTGCTGCCAATGTAGGAATCTGTCTTATATGTCGCAGTGTAAAGAATCCCGTCAGAGCCGGTGTAGCTTAGACCGTCTATACTGACGCAAGTTCCGCCGCCAAGTGAGGATGGCGTGTATTTATCGTAGCCCGCGATGAGATTCAAAGCCATTGCGAGCGATGTCGATTTACATTGTCCGGAGGACTGTTTTATAAAGCTGACGGTACTCGAATTTTCAAGCACGGCTGTTGCCGTGAAAACAGTGCAGAATAACAATGTTACTGCCGCCAATAAAACGGCGGCTGATTTCTTTATATGTTTCATTTTTCCATATTCCTCTCTGTAAATTTGCGGAATCTCAGGCAGATATATGCAAAAAATGTCCAAAAAGCAGGAACCGCTCCTCTTCCGTATGGGGAAGAGAAGCGGAACCGTGAAATTTAACACGGCATTTTTATGGCACAATCCTTTTATAGTTAAATCCAAAGGGTTTTGCGTTTTTAAGAGTCTCTATTGGTATCTCGGTGTGTGCGGATTTTTGAGCATAAACTTTTTAGTACAGGGCTAAAAGAGCAAGCATATTTACAGAGATGCGTTTTTCAACGCGGTAATCGGCAAATCCTGCTGATAAGGCGTGCGTAAAGAGACATTAAAAAGCTCTGAAGGCTTTGCGCGAATCAGCGGTGTTTTATAACCGTACAAAATGGAATGCCTGCTCCCGTAAACACGGCATAGCCCGAATACTTTGCGATTTTTACTTTCACGGATAATAATTTATATTTATTGCGGTGAACGGAAAATGAAGGTGATTATCTGACCGCGCTCACAGGTGTTGGAGGAGCCAAAAATTGTCCCTTCGCTGTTTGTTCCGGTTGTAATGCCAAGACTGAACGCCCAGTTCACGGCATCGTTGTAATACGCGACAGCTGATACATCGGTAAAGCTTGCTTCTGTGTCATCGCCATCAAGAGAGGGCATACCGTTGAATCTCCAGAGGAATGTAATTATCTGTGAACGCTCGCAGGATTCATCCGGACTGAATGTTGTTTCGCTTGTTCCGTTTGTTATGCCCATGTCAACAGCCCAGAGAACAGCTTTATAGTAATAATCGCTCTCGCTTACGTCAGTGAACGGGTTGTTGGTGGTATAAGGTTCGGGTTCTCCGGCGGCTCTCCAAAGGAATGTGACCGCCATAGCGCGTGTGCATGAACTTTTAGCCCCAAAGAGTATATCGGTAATACCCTGCGTAATTCCCTTTTTAAGCGCCCACTGTACGGCGTTATATAGCTCTGTGCCTGTGGTTATGTCAGTGAACATATTAAGTAGAGAGCCGCCGTCATCCTCATCCTTGTCAGGTGCGGTGTCCTCGTCCTCGTCAGGTGCGGTGTCCTCGTCCTCATCGGGTGTGGTGTTCTCATCCTCGTCAGACGCTGTGTTCTCATCCTCGTTGGGTGCGGTGTTCTCGTCTTCATCAGGTGCGGTGTTCTCGTCTTCATCAGGTGCGGTGTTCTCGTCTTCATCAGGTGTGGTGTTCTCATCCTCGTCGGGTGTGGTGTCCTCATCCTCATCAGGTGCGGTGTCCTTGTCCTCATCGGGTGTGGTGTTCTCATCCTTGTCAGGCGCGGTATCTTTGTCCTCATCAGGCGCGGCATCATCAGGAGTTGAATCATCAGGTACAGTGGTATCGGGCGTTGCATCGTCGGGTGTAGTTGTATCGTCCGGAGTTGTATCGTCCGGAGCAGTGGTATCATCCGGAGTGGTGGTGTCCGGCGTTGCATCATCCGGAGTAGTGGTGTCGGGTGCTGATGAATCGGAGGTCACTGTGAGAGTGGCTTCCGCAGAACCGAGAGTTACTTTTACAGTCTGGCTGCCGGAGACGTTCCCGCTGTAGCCGGAACACATTTCAGCTATGAGCGGAAGCTCACAAGTGCCGTGTACAGAGCAGACCGCTGTGACTTTGATGTCAGCGTTGTCAAGAAGCGTGTCAAGATCGCCGCTGCCCTCAATGCTTGTCTTGGAGAGTGTGATGCTTGTGTATGTACACTTGTTTGAACCGATAAAGTTCTGTGACCAGTATTTGCCGTAGCCGTTTCCGGTGGTGACAAGACCGACACCGAGGTGCGTCAGGCTTGCTTTCTCGATATTGGCACGGTGACCGGAGCTGTTAAGCCAGCTTGTCATAACGCTTGACGGGGAACGCTGACCGGCGGCGATGTTTTCAGCGGCAGTCTGGTAGCTGAGACCGGAGTAGGCGGTGAAGCAGCTCTCACCGTTCGGGCGCGTGTGAGAAAAGCTACTGGATATTTCTTCCGCACGGAGGTCGGCAATATTCTGAATACCGGAAAAAACTGAGAGCGGTTCAAGACCCATGTCCATGCGGTGTTCATTGACAAGCCGCAGAACCTCCCACTCGTCGGCATCCATTGTGGTGCCTGCCGCGAATACCGTTGGCACAAGAGATACCAGCATTACTACCGCGACAAAGATTGACAGGACACGTTTTTTCATTTTTGATTACTTCCTTTCTAAAATTATAAAGTCTTCCCATACCCTGTACATGACAGCTTAACCGCTTTGTACAACAGATCTTTTACACAAATCGCGCAGAACTTTGGCGCGTTTATGTTATACCGCGTGGCGATTGCGTTTGCTGTAACACTGGAAGGTGCGGTATATATGTCAGTGGACTCCGGAGTGTCACGGTACTGAGTATAATATAGATCCCGTGGGGCTTGCTCCATCGGGTTTGTTATGAGTATATTTTAACTTATAATGGCGAAAAAATCAAGTGCTGTTCGTCAGGAAAAATATGCTGTCTGTCGGATGGACACTGTTAAGCTGCCACGGGAGATTGCGGCTGCCGCTGCCGTCCGCTGAACAGTAACGTGTAGAGAGGAAGCATAAAACGCTTTACGTTAAATAACGGTGATTTTTATAGTTTCGTTACCGCTTGCTGACACAACCTGCGAAAAACCGCACCCATGTAAAAACTCACAGGGTGCGGTTATAGGTTATTCCATTTCCTCCGGCGGACCTGTCGGCTCGTCTGTGCCGGTTGTGTTGGGGTCGGTGACATCCTCCGGCGGTGTGTCGGTGCCTGTCTCAGGCGGTGTGTCCTCACCGCTGCCATCATCGGGCGGCTCGGTATTGTCCGGCTCGTCTATCTCCTCCGGCGGACCCGATGGTTCATCGGTGCCGGTTGTGTTGGGGTCGGTAACATCCTCCGGCGGTGTGTCGATGCCGGTCTCAGGCGGTACGTCCTCACCGTTACCGTCATCAGGCGGCGTTTCATCGCCATTTCCGTTATCTGGCGGCGTTTCATCGCCGTTTTCGGGGTTCTCATCCTCCGGCTCCGTCTCTGTCTCAATCGGATGATATATAAACTCCGCCACGTTATCCTCGGTATATGACGATACATACAGCTCCGCGGTGCTGTCTCCAACGAGTGTGTAGCCCTCAACCTCGTTTGCCGTAACCGTCACTGTGCGTCCCTCAACTGCCCAGTCAACAAGCTGCTCATAGAGAACTGTCACGCCGCCCTCGCCGTCAACGGCTAAACCGCGTATATAGTACGGGTAGCTGTCAACAACCTGAACGTCCTCAATCTCAATGTTCTCATATGTTGTAAATTCCTTATATTCAAGGTTCTGATGAACTAAAGACATGACCTTTCTCCAGAGCGTTATAGACGGGTTGCTGTTGCCGTTCGAGATGTGTATCGTCTCAGGTATATTGTACCCGCACCAGCAGGCGGCAACGTAGTATGGCGTGTAGCCGACGAACCACTTGTCTGTTGTGGAGCCGGAGGTACCTGTCTTTCCGGCGGTCGGCATTGTACCTAAATTCGCCGCGCTGCCGGTTCCGCTCGTGGCTGCGTCCTGAAGCATACTCGTTACCCAGTAAGCTGTAGATTCCTCTATAGCGACGTGCGTCTCAGGAACATTCAGATACACGAGATTGCCGTCCGTGTCGCGTATCTCGGTGAATGTGCGCGATTCGATGAACATACCGCCGTTTACGAACATACAGTACGACTGTGCCATATCGCGTGTTGTAAGCCCGTATGTTAGCTGTCCCAATGCCAGCGGCGCATAGTCCTCATCGGAAGGTTCAAGATCAAGCTGAAGCGTGTTTGTTAAAAACGAATACGATGCCGCCGGTGTCACCAGGTCAAGGGTTCTCGCGGATATGGTATTTTTCGACTGAATAACGCCCTGACGCACAGTCATAAGACTGTAGCTGTATGTGCGTCCATCGTTATAAGGCCAGTCGCGTCCGTTGATCTGCATGAGCGGTGAATCCTCAAGGTATGTGTCAGGTGTGACGAGTCCCATGTTGATTGCGGGAGCATACACAGCTATCGGTTTAATTGACGAACCCGGCGGTCTTTTAGCGTCTGTGGCGTAGTTAAACAGCAGGTTCGCGTTTTTTGTGCCGACAGCTCCCGCAAGCGCGACAATATTGCCGGTGTACGGGTCAATTATTACCATAGAGGATTGAAGCTGCTGACTGCTGCCGTAGGTTTCGGGTATCTCCTCCATATTTTCATATATGGAATCGACCTTAGCCTGTATATCGAGATCTATTGTGGTGTAAATCTGAAAGCCGCCGTTTAGCAGCAACGTCTCCGCCGTTTTTGAGGAAATTTCGCGTGATTCCATGAAGTACTCCTCAACATCATCGATAACGGTTTCCTCGAACCATGTGTAGATCGTGTTGACAGCATCGCTGTTTTCCCTCTTGAACGCGAAATTCAGTTCCTCCGCTTTCGCGGCATCTCGCTCGGCTTCGGTTATATAGCCCTGCTCATACATCTTGTCGAGAATAAGCTCCTGACGCTCCTTGTTCGCCTCCGGATGAAGGCGCGGACTGTACATAGACGGGTTATTTGTTATACCGACAATGGAACACATCTCCGCGAGCGTCAAGTCCTGTACGTCCTTATCAAAGTAGTATTTCGCCGCCGCGCCGATTCCCTGATTTCCGTGTCCGAAGTAGACAACATTGAGGTACCATGTAATGATTTCCCATTTTTCATATTTTTTCTCCACCTCAAGGGCGCGGAAAATCTCCTCAAGCTTCACGCGCACCGTTCTCTGGCTGTCGCTGTCCTCATCCTCGGTTTTTGTGTTCTTGATAAGCTGCTGTGTTATCGTAGAACCGCCGAATGTGTCCTTCATGCCGAGGAACATATTCACAAACGCACCCGATGTCCTGAACCAGTCAACACCGTGGTGCTGATAGAAACGCTGATCCTCGATCGCTACGAGGGCGTGTTCAAGGTCAAGGGGTATGTCACCATAGTCAACCCAGTAGCGTGTACCTTCTGTGCTTTGCAGCGAGACAAGCTCCTCATATTCTCCTGTTTCGTTGTTCATAGCGTAGATAATGCTTGTCTGGTTGAGCGAGATCTCCTCAAACGTCACGCCGAGATCTGTGGTGAGAAGATTTGTTTTTATATAGAAGACGAATATACACGCCAGCATAGCGACAGTAGTAATAAGAATCAGAAGAAGAAAACCTACAGTTCGCACAACGAGCTTAATAGCTGCCGGAATTATGGAGAGAAGATTTCTGGAAGTTCTTTTTATTCTCTGACGAGTTTTATATTTCAATAATATACACCTCCGCCTGTGTAAACGCGCCGATTACAATCGCGCCGTGAAAAAGTGGGTAATATAGTCTGCCCGCGCAAACGGACTTTATAGCATTATATCACAGGTTCGGTATTCTTTTCAAGTGTCAATAAAATTTAACTTAAAATTCACGGGAACCGCAGGCTAAATCGGATATAGCTTTTACCCGCCGCGAAGCTCTTGCGTTGCGGAATACGCCGATTCATTTCCGTGAGCCTTTCAGGAATTCTGGTGTGTGCGGATCGCGACGTGGATTTTGAGACAATTTTTTATGAGGATACTGTGTTTATTTTAAGGGGAATCAACAAGGAAATACACGAAGGGGTACATACACGGAAAAATTTTCGATTGATTTCCGTGACATAATTTCACGTCCGGTGGTACTCCCAAGCCGGCTCAAGACAGGCAAGCACCTTCATTGAACACAGATGTCTTCCAGCCCACGGCTCAGTACAAGCCCCTGCGGTGAGTAAACAGTAACATTTCCGCATACTAATCAGAGCTTTCACAGATACGCGGCAAAAAGAAAAACTTTTGTGAATTTGCACATCGAAGGCAGAAAATTTTTATATAATGCAGAGGGAAGATATTGCAGCCGCTTCACAGCCGTGTTCCGCGCATTTTTGCGTAAAATACTATTTATTATGAACTGGAGGTCAATAATTACGGAAACACAAATCAAAAAATCGCACAGGGTACGGAATATTGTCATAATAGTGCTTGCCGCGCTGATTGTGCTTGCTCTTGCGGGTTTAGCGTTTATCGGGAACTATTTTTACGGATTCGCTCTTGATCCGAATAACCCCGATGGATACGGCACACCCGCAGAAATTGAGGACAATGAGTATACCAGATGGCTCTTTGACAATTCCGCTGACATTTTCATAACATCCGAAGATGGCTTACAGCTTCACGCATACCGCGTTGAGGGTACTGAGCCGCACAAATACGCCGTCATTTGTCATGGTTATCAAAGCAACGCCGCCGGTATGGCATTATCCGCGATGAGAATATGGGAGGATTTAGAGTATACACTCATACTTCCTGACGCAAGAGGACACGGTGACAGTGAGGGCGAGTACATAGGCATGGGCTGGCATGAAAGACGCGATGTTATTGGCTGGATAAACAATGTCATAGATTCCGACCCTGATGCCGAGATTATGCTATACGGTGTCTCAATGGGCGCGGCGACAGTTATGAACGTATCAGGTGAAACTGATCTTCCGGCAAACGTCTTTTGCGTTGTTGAGGATTGTGGTTATACAAGTGTCTGGGACGAGTTCGCGAGCGTCCTGTACGATCTCTACAGTCTGCCGCCGGTGCCAATCCTCAATGCCACAAGTATAGTCTGCGATATAAAAGCGGGGTATACATTCAAAGAAGCAAGTCCGATTAAACAGGTCGCTAAAAGCTCTACTCCGACGCTCTTCATACACGGAGACGCGGACACATTTGTTCCGTATTCTATGCTTGATGAGCTTTACAATGCCGCAAGCTGTGAGAAAGAAAAAATGGTAATTCACGGTGCGGCACACGCTATGTCATCAAGAACCGACCCTGATACATATTGGCAAACCGTAGAGGATTTTATTTATAAATACACAAACTGAATTGAGGTACACTTATGAGGGAAATATCCGCAATATTGAGCGAGGAAACAGGTATCAGGGAACAGTATATAAAAAATGTAATAGAGCTTATCGATGGAGGCAACACAATACCGTTCATAGCGCGCTACCGCAAGGAAATGCACGGTTCGCTTGATGATACAACTCTTAGAAACATTGACGACAGACTGCGTTATCTCCGTAATCTTCAGGCGCGCCGCGATGAGGTTACGGCGAGTATCGAAAAGAAAGGTAAGCTGACTGAAGAACTCGCCGAAGCGATCGCGAACGCCGCGACACTATCTGAGGTCGAGGATCTGTACCTGCCGTACAAGCAGAAGCGCAGAACGAGAGCAACTATAGCAAGGGAAAAAGGACTTGAACCGCTGGCGGCATCTCTTTTTGCCGAGGACGGGACGAAAGCTGACCCTGAAACTGAGGCGGCAAAGTATATTGACGCGGAGAAGGGTATTGAGACTGCGGAGGACGCGCTCAAAGGAGCCGGTGACATAATCGCCGAGGACATATCAGACGACGCGGAAATAAGAAAAATGCTGCGGGCTATGTATCTTCGCAACGCGCTTTTAACATCAAAAGCCGCAAAGGACGCGCCGGAGATTTCGGTTTACAGCAGTTACTACGATTTTCAATCCGCGCTCAGTAAGGTTCAGGGTTATCAGGTTTTAGCGATAAACCGTGGGGAACGCGAGGGTATTCTCTCTGCCGCTGTGGAGCTTAACGACGATCTCGCTATGACGGCAATACGCAAAAAGACCGTTCCCGGACGCGCCGCCATGGACTTTGTACGCGCCGCCGCCGATGATGCGTGGAAGCGTCTCATAGAGCCATCGATGGAGCGGGAGATGCGGAATTATCTCACTGACAACGCTGCTGACGGTGCGATAAAAACATTCGCGCTCAATCTCCGTCCGCTTTTAATGCAGCCGCCTGTTAAAGGCAAGGTAACAATGGGGCTTGATCCGGGATACAGGAACGGCTGCAAGGTCGCTGTCGTTGACGGCACGGGAAAGGTTCTTGACACATCCGTAGTCTATCCGACATTTTCGGAGCGCAAAAAAGAAGAGGCAATCGAGACGCTGACAAAACTTATAGAGCGTCACGGGGTCCAGCACATAGCGATAGGCAACGGCACAGCGGGACGCGAAACAGAACAGATGACAGTTGAGATGATAAAGCGTCTCAATACTCCCGTAAGCTATGCCATAGTGAATGAAGCGGGAGCAAGCGTGTATTCAGCGTCACCGCTGGCGGCTGAGGAGTTTCCCGATTACGATGTGAACCTGAGAAGCGCGGTTTCAATAGCAAGAAGGCTTCAGGATCCGCTGGCGGAGCTTGTGAAAATCGACCCAAAGGCTATAGGTGTTGGGCAGTACCAACACGATATGCCGGAGACGAGACTTGACGAAACCCTTTCCGGCGTTGTTGAGGACTGTGTAAACAATGTTGGAGTTGATATAAACACAGCGTCCGTGCCGCTTTTAAGGCGTGTATCTGGGCTTACGCAGGCAACGGCAAAGAACATAGTGAAGTACCGCGATGAAAACGGTATATTTACGGGGAGGGCGCAGATTAAAAAGGTTCCTAAGATAGGACCGAGGGCGTTTGAGCAATGTGCGGGATTTTTGCGTGTTCCGGAGAGTGCGAATGTTCTTGATAACACCGGAGTTCACCCCGAAAGCTACAGCGCGGTGGAAAGCCTTCTGAAAATGTGCGGGTATACGCTTGAGGACGTGAAAAATGGCAGCATATCGGGGCTTGATAAGTGCGTACAGGAATTGGGCTACAAGGAAACCGCTGAGAAGCTGGGAATTGGCGAGCCAACACTTCGCGATCTTGTGAAGGAGCTGCTCAAGCCCGGACGTGACCCGCGAGATGAGCTGCCGCCGCCGATATTGAGAACCGATGTGATGGAAATGAAAGATCTCAAAACGGGCATGGAGCTTCAGGGAACGGTTAGAAACGTGGTGGATTTCGGCGCGTTTGTTGATATAGGGGTGCATCAGGACGGGCTTGTACATATAAGCCGTCTCGCAAACAGATTCGTCCGCCACCCGTCCGAGGTCGTGAGCGTCGGAGACATTGTAACAGTCTGGGTAGTTGATGTTGACGAGAAGAGAAAACGAATAGGGCTTACTATGGTGAAAGAGTGAGCTGCACCCAAAGTTGAGAACCATTCTCGGTTTACGGTTTTAGCAAAAGACCGTGCTAACAAAGAGAGATGTATTTTCCGCAACGAAAGAATTTGTTAATAAAGATACTATTTTGAAAAGGAGACGATTCACATGAAAAAACTTTTATCCGCTCTTTTAACCCTTACCATATGTCTCAGCCTGTACGTTCCGGCTATGGCTGCGGACGGCAACTACTTTGAGGAGAACGGGCTTACAGTATCTCAGACTACACCCTCCTCACTGCAATATACATATCTGCTTTATAACGCCGATAACACAAATCAATACGTTCACCCTGAAGGGCAGTTCAAAGTTCTCCAATGTACAACCGAACCGTCCACTGAAGCGGGGTACAATATTGTTACACTGAAGTTTAAGCTATTTTTTCAAGTCCGCTATTTCGCTGACGGAGGAATAGAGATGCTCGATTGTATATGGATGCACGATGTGTACGATTACTACACGGGCAAGGTGTTTTCTGTTAAAAATATGCCGGTCAACGGCGGCTCATATGATTATGTCATTGATATGCCGGTCAACGGAAGAACGGCTTCTATTTACTACTCTGAGGAATCATCATGGGAACAGGGCGAATGGTACAGAGATGGCTACGGTGACGGATATTGCGACTTTTCATGCAGCGAAACATGTATATTTAAGGTTCCCGCTGACTATGACGGACTTGTTTTCGCTCTGGTTCCTGTCACAGAAAAGCCCGATGAGGTCAATTTTGAGTCTTCTGAGGGTGAGAGCTATGTCAAGGAAAACATAGATTCAGAAAAATTATCAGGTACTCAGTTCTTCCGTTTCGGAGAGGCAACCCCGACTGTAGGCGGCTTTTTCGATGTTGCCGAGGGTACTTATTACGCTGACCCTGTGCTGTGGGCTGTGGAAAACTCCGTCACCACCGGAACCGCTGCCGCTACATTCAGCCCCAAGGATACCTGCACGAGGGCGCAGGTTATAACATTCCTCTACCGCGCCGCCGGTGAGCCGGAGATTTCCGAAACATCGAATATAACCGATGTGGCAAGCGACAAATATTACTATAACGCGGTTCAGTGGGCAGCTGAGAACGATATGTTCAGCGGCACAGAGTTTAAACCAAATGATCCATGCACGCGAGCCATGGCGGTTGATTTCATGTGGAAATATGCGAAAAAGCCTGTCATTTGCAGCGATACAGAGTTGCCGTTTACCGATGTATCTTCGAGCGATGAAGCGGCAGTCACATGGGCATTGGAAAGCGGAGTGACAACCGGCACAAGTGAGACAACATTCAGTCCAGATGACACCTGCACGAGAGGACAGATTGTGACATTTCTCTATAGAGCTTTTGCGTAAGTGAAGAAAACAGTTAAGCGGTCGGGCTTTTGTCCCGACCGCTTGGTATAGTGGAAGACTGCGATATTTTGCCGCTTTGTTCCCGCCTTACGGCGAAACCGCAAGCACCGGATTATACTAAGTGAAATTAAGGCTCTCACCTGAATATAGGTTACGGTTCCAACCACCTGCTGAAATACATATCATGTACCGTCTTTTGCGGCATAATTGCGAATGTGCCGTCTGAAATACGAAAAGCAGAGCCTCACACGCGATTTTTATATCAATCCCGCATATCTGAATCCCGCAATCTGAAGAAACAGTGTCAGCAGACTGAATATCGTAGTCCAGACAACAATCTGACCCGCAAGCTCTGAATCAGCACCCATCTCAGATGCCATCACTACGCCCGATGTCGCCGCCGGTGTTCCGTAGAGCGTTATAAGCGCGGTGACAGCCGCCGGTGTGAGTGACAGGAAACCCATGTTCCCAGCCAAAAAAGCAAGCGAGAACCCCACAATCGGCGCGACGATAAGTCTCGATACTGTACCAATCGTAATCTCCCGTCTCATGCCCTTTATCGATGACAGTTCGAACTGACCGCCGAGGACAACAAGAGACAGCGGTGTCGCTATCTTTGAAAGATTGTTGAGTGCGCTGTACACAAACGGCAGTGACCCCTGAAGACTGAATACAAGCTCGCCATCCGCGTCTCTCGGTATAAATTCACGCACAACAAGCACCGCAAGTCCCGCAAGAAGCGCAAGAATAAGAGGGTTTGTGATTATATTTTTCAATATCTTCTTGAAATCAGGTTTTTTATCATCGGAAAATATTGAGAGAACGACTACAGCCATAAGGTTGTAGAATATTACAGCCGGAGCCTGCATCGCGCTCACCATTTCAAGTCCGCCGGGTACATTCATTGACTGCGCCAGTGACAGCCCCACAAACGTGTAGTTCGACCTCAACGCCGCCTGCACCATCACTCCCTTGCGATTCCGCTCCACCTTGAATATAAGTATGATTACAAATCCCACGACTGTCAGCGCGGAAAGACTCACTATTATAAAGAGTCCCAGCTTCCAGTCTATGCTCGAAAGTCCATCAAGCGAGTATATATTGCAAAATAGAAGCGCGGAGAGGCAAAAGCGGAAGTTGAACTTATTTGAAATAGCCAGCCACTCTTTTGTAAATATGCCCTTGCGTTTCAGCATATACCCCACTAAAACGAGAAGCAGAAGCGGCGTAACCGCGTTGAATGAATATATAAATACTGATAACATCTCAATATCTCCAAATTATATGCGTGCTACTCCGCTCTTTCTCGCCGCCTCCGCCGTTGCCGAGGCTACAGCGTCTTTTACTCTTGGGTCAAACGCGGCAGGAAGTATATAGTTCGCGTTCAATTCCTCATCCGAAACAAGCCCCGCTAAAGCGAACGCCGCCGCGACTTTCATCTCATCGTTAATGTCGCTCGCCCTCACATCCAACGCTCCACGAAAAATTCCGGGGAAACACAGAACATTGTTTACCTGATTCGGATAATCGGAACGTCCTGTTGATACGACAGCCGCGCCCGCCGCTTTCGCCTCATCGGGGAATATCTCAGGCGTGGGATTCGCGCAGGCGAAAATTATCGGGTCTTTAGCCATTGTCCTTACCATATCGCCTGTGAGAGTACCTGGCGCAGAAACGCCGATAAACACGTCCGCTCCCTTGATAACGTCGGCGAGTTTTCCTCTCTCACGGGTGATGTTAGTAATTTTAGCCATCTCCTCTTTTACAGGATTCAGCTTTTCACGTCCTTCGTAAATTGCGCCAACGCGGTCGGTCATTATGACATTTTCAAGTCCCATGCTTATAAGCAGCTTTATAATAGCGATACCCGCCGCTCCCGCTCCGGATGTCACAATTTTGATATTTTCGAGTTTTTTACCGACTACCTTCAGCGCGTTAATAAGTCCCGCAAGCGTAATTACCGCAGTGCCGTGCTGGTCATCGTGGAATATTGGAATGTCGCAGCGTTCCTTGAGCTTCTTTTCAATCTCAAAACATCTCGGCGCGGAAATATCCTCAAGGTTCACTCCACCGAACGAACCAGCCAAAAGTTCCACCGTGCGTACTATCTCGTCAACGTCCTTGCTGCGTACACAGAGGGGTATTGCGTCAACGCCGCCGAACTCCTTAAACAGTACGCACTTGCCCTCCATGACCGGCATACTCGCCTCGGGTCCAATGTCGCCAAGTCCAAGCACGGCTGTGCCGTCGGAGACGACAGCCACGGTGTTCCATCGGCGTGTCAGCTCGTATGATTTGCTGATGTCCTTTTGTATCTCGATACACGGCTGAGCAACACCCGGAGTATAGGCGAGAGAGAGTGATTCCTTAGAGTTTACCGCCGCTCTCGATTTTATCTCCAACTTCCCGCGAAGTTCGTAGTGCATTTTAAGTGATTCCTGCGCGTAGTCCATTGTACTGTTCTCCTTTTTGTTATTTCACGATATAAAGATTTCATCATGAGATATTCTACCACACCATAAGCAAAAATGCAATGCGGAAATGAAGAAAATTGCAATATATATCCGTGGCGTTATGACGCGGTGAGATAAATCTTTTACATTACCGGTATTGACTTTTTGAAAAAGCTATGGTATTCTACTGTTATAATAGGTGAGGTATAAGCCGATATAGATAGATGTGAACGCCATTGGTAGATGAAACAGGGAAGATACAATTTCACGAGGGCTTCTATGGCGCAATCAAAGTTCTATACACACTGATGAAGATTAAACTTACTTTCTTACAGGAGCAGGAACTCGGCAATGAGCCTGTCAGACTGGATATGCTCATTATCAAGCACAAGACAGATGAGGTTCTTGAAGATGATATAGGCAGGTTTTTCAAGGAGTACAACATAATCGAGTATAAATCCCCGTCAGACAGACTTACTGTTGACGAGTTTTACAAGGCGCAGGGGTACGCTTTACTCTACAAGGGGCTAAACAGAAAAGTTGACGAGATTCCGATAAAGAATTTGACAGTTTCTATTTTCAGACATTCATATCCGGGGAAAATGTTTAAGACACTGATGCAAAACGGACTGCATGTTGCGGAGAAATACCCTGGTGTATATTATGTAACCGGAGCTTCAAGCGTCCAGACGCAGGTAGTAGTCATGTCAAGATTGAAGGCAGATATATATCAGCCGTTTAAGCTTCTGGCGAAAGGCTTCAACCGGAAAGATGTTGAGGATTTTCTTACGAAAACGAGAGAAGAAAATGATCCAATCTGCATGGAACACATGAAAGCAATTTTGAATGTAGCTATAGCGATTGACGAAAGTGTATTTGACGAAATCAAAAAGGAGGGAAATGAAATGAGCGAAGCGGTGGAGAGACTATTCAAAGAAGAATTTGCCGAATGCAGAGCGCAAGGCAGATCCGAAGGTATAGCGCAAGGCAGAACCGAAGGTATAGCGCAGGGCAGATCCGAAGAGCGGCTCAACAGTGTCAGGAACCTGATGTCAACCATGAAGCTAACTGTAGATAGAGCTATGGAAGCTTTGTCAATTCCGGACTCGGAACGTGCCGAGTTGCGTGTTGCGCTGGCTCAGGAATAATGAAAGCAGAGCAGCATGGTATTCGGAAATTAAAATTTTTTTCTTTCGACAAAAGTTTCTATTGACAAATATTACCAATTATGTTATTATAAATATACAGCTTATCCGATTGCCTCAGAGATGGGGCGAGGAAGCTCATATCTTTATCCCACAACCCTATTTTGCCCCGCCTTTTGGCGGGGACTTTTTATACACTTACAACCGGAACGAATTTCAAATCTGAATCACTGTACCTCGTCCTGAATTGTATTGCAAATAATCAAATCGGCTCTAACTTAATCACCAAACGCAAAAAGCAGCCATTACGCGCAAAAGCTCCCGACAGCCAAGTCTCGGCAATCGGGAGCGAGTTATTATAGATTAGTGTACAATCAATGTACTGCCGGACATTTCAGCCGGTTTCTCTATGCCCATGAGGTCAAGCATTGTCGGAGTAATATCCGCGAGTCTGCCGTCACGCAGCTTCACGTTTTCGCCCTCGCCGACTATCAGAAACGGCACAGGGTTTGTCGTATGAGCCGTGTGCGGAGTACCGTCATCGGCTATCATCTTATCGGCGTTGCCGTGGTCAGCTGTTATAAGCGCGATTCCTCCGGCTTTCATTACAGCGTCAACAACCTCGCCAACGCACTTGTCAACTGTCTCAACAGCCTTTACAGCAGCCTCAAACACTCCGGTGTGTCCAACCATATCGCAGTTTGCGAAGTTCAGAATAATAGCGTCGTATTTGCCGCTCTCAATTCTCTTGACGCACTCGGCGGCGACCTTATACGCACTCATCTCCGGTATCAGATCATACGTCGGGAACTCTTTTGGCGACGGTATAAGTGCTCTGTCCTCGCCTTCGTAAACCTGCTCCGTACCGCCGTTGAAGAAAAACGTCACATGGGCGTATTTCTCCGTCTCGGCAATTCTCAGCTGTGTCATATTATGCTTGCTCAATATCTCACCGAACGTATTAGTAAGTTCCTCGGGTGGGAACGCGACGGTTACATTTGGCATAGTGGCATCATACTGCGTTGTACATACATATTTCACAGGGAATATTCCGTTACGACGCTCAAACCCCTTGAAATCAGGGTCAACAAATGTGCGTGTAATCTCCCTCGCCCTGTCGGGACGGAAGTTCATGAAGATTATGCTGTCATTCGGCTTTACCGTACCCTCCGGCGCACAGACGGAAGGAACCACAAATTCGTCGGTTACGCCGTTGTCGTAAGAAGCCTGCATCACATGTACAGGATCCAAGTCCACGTTGCCCTCACCGAATACGATCGCGTTGTACGCTTTTTCAACGCGCTCCCAGCGGTTATCCCTGTCCATTGCGTAGAAGCGTCCGGCTATTGTCGCTATCTTACCGATGCCAATCTCCTTACACTTCTCGACGCACTCTTCAATATATCCTTTGCCGGACGATGGCGGCACGTCACGCCCGTCCATGAAGCAATGGATGAACACCTTGTCAAGTCCGCGCTGCTTCGCCATTTTAAGGAACGCCCATGTGTGCGTATTGTGACTGTGTACGCCGCCCGGAGACATCAAGCCCATAAGGTGCAGCGCACCTCCGTTCGCTTTTGCGCTGTCCATCGCCGCAATATATTCGGGGTTCTCAAAGAAGCTGCCGTCCTCTATGGCGAGAGATATTCTCGGAAGATCCTGAAACACGACGCGACCCGCGCCGATATTTGTGTGTCCCACCTCAGAGTTGCCCATTTGTCCATCGGGAAGACCAACATCGAGTCCTGAAGCCTGAAGCTGGCTTTTCGGTGAGGACGCTATCAGTTTATCGAGTACCGGCGTGTTGGCGGCAGCTATAGCGTTTATCTTAGGATCCGGCTTATCAATTCCAAAGCCATCCATTATTATAAGTGTGATCGGTTTTTTCATAGTTTGACCTTTTCCCTTTTCAACTTCAACAATTCAAAAAGCCGGAAACCGGTTTCTCAGCCGATTTCCGGCTTTCACACCGCTTTTATATATTCCGTTTTTGCCTGCGCGCCGATTATGCCATACGCAACACTGAAAAAGTTCCGACTGGCTTGTGCTGTCGATTTGCCAAACGGCGCGGTATGAATACATAGTCGATTTGTACCGGCGGGCAAATTTATTTGCCGCTGCATACTGTACTTGCGGAAGTAAGGATCCGCAAATTATCAATCTGTTAATTGCATCGATCCGGAAATTCGGGATCCGCTTGAAATATGATTATACTACATTTTACAGGTTATTGCTTTGCGATTCCTGAGATTTTCGCAATCGGGCAAACCTTGCCGTGTTTACAGAGAAACAAACGACCCGCCAAAAATTCTGTGTGCGATTAGTCACGGCAATTTACGCAAATCCTTCAAAGCCGAAAATCTCTTCGGAATTGGGTGTGCTTTTCGCTTGTCAGGAATCTTCCTGAGAGTGAAGCAAATCGCCTGCCGCCGCGATAATAGCCGCGAACTTCTCCGGAACAAGTGATGCCCCGCCTATAAGCCCGCCATCGATATCCGGCTGCGCCAAAAGCTCGGCGGCGTTATTCTCATTCATTGATCCGCCGTACTGGATAGTTAAAGCTCTCGCAATACGCGCACCAAACATATTGCGAATCGTCAGGCGTATTTCGGCGCAAACCTCATTCGCCTGTTCTGCCGTAGCTGTCTTTCCGGTTCCAATCGCCCATATAGGCTCATACGCTATTATAAGCTTGCGAACCTGCGTCGCGTCAAGTCCGGCAATAGCAGACTTGAGCTGTAAACGCACAAGGTCATTTGTGATACCAAGCTCACGTTGCTCAAGGCTCTCGCCGACACATATAATCGGTGTAAGTCCCGCGTCCACAGCGGCATGTACCTTCTTGTTGACGGTTAAATCCGTTTCACCGTAATACTGTCTGCGTTCTGAGTGACCGATTATAACATACTTTATGCCGAGGTCAGCCAACATAAAAGCTGACACCTCGCCGGTATACGCACCGCTTTCATGTTCGCTGAGATTCTCCGCGCCTATTGAAACCTTGCAGTCCTTAAACGCCTTTATCGCCGCAGGAAGATCCACATAGGGCGCACAGACAGCCACTTCGCAAAGCCTTTGATTCTTTGGTGACAGCGTCTTCAGTGCTTCAGCAAACGGCTTCACATCGGACGGCACCATATTCATTTTCCAGTTTCCCGCTATTACTGTTTTTCGATACTTTCTATTCATTACTACACTCCTAAATTACTTATCAAGCAGGCAGGCAACGCCGGGAAGCTCCTTGCCCTCAAGAAATTCAAGCGACGCTCCGCCACCGGTGGAAATATGTGTTATCTTATCTGCAAGTCCAAACTGCTCACACGCTGCCGCTGAGTCGCCGCCGCCGACAATAGAGATAGCGTCACTTTCAGCAAGCGTCTTTGCGACTTCTATTGTACCCTTCGCGAGAATCGGGTTCTCAAATACGCCCATAGGTCCATTCCATACAACCGTCTTGGCGTTCCTGATGGCCTCGGAAAACTCGGCTATAGTCTTTTCGCCGATGTCCATACCCATCATATCATCCGGTATAGCATTGGACGGTACGGTTTTCACATCCACAGGCGCGTCTATCGGATCGGGGAACTGAGCTGTCACAACAGTATCCACCGGCAGCATGAGTTTTACACCGTTCTTCTCAGCTTTAGCCATCATCTCTTTGCAGTAATCTATCTTCTCCGCGTCAAGAAGCGATTTCCCAATACCGTACCCTTGCGCCGCCATGAATGTGTATGCCATGCCGCCGCCTATAATGAGTGTATCAACCTTTTCCAGGAGATTCGATATAACATTGAGTTTATCAGAGACTTTTGCTCCGCCCAAAATCGCAACAAACGGTCTTTCGGGATCGGCAAGAGCCTTGCCCATAACGCTGAGTTCCTTCTCGATAAGAAAGCCTGACACAGCCGGAAGATACTGCGCGACACCGGCTGTTGAAGCGTGTGCGCGGTGTACGGCTCCAAATGCGTCCGATACATAAAGCTCCGCCATTGCTGCGAGCTTCTTGACGAGTTCGGGGTCGTTCTTTGTCTCGCCCTTCTCAAAGCGCGTATTTTCAAGCAGCATTATCTCTCCGGGCTTTAATTCGGCCGCCATTGAGATCGCACTCTCGCCAACTACATCCGCTGCCATCTTGACTTCTCTGCCAAGCAGCTCCGAAAGCCTTTTCGCCACCGGTACAAGGCTGAACTTCTCTTCGGGACCGTTTTTCGGCTTGCCAAGGTGGGAGCAGGCTATAACAGCCGCGTTGTTCTCCAGAAGATACTTGATCGTCGGAAGAGCTGCCACAATACGCTTGTCGCTTGTGATCACGCCGCCTTTCATGGGTACGTTAAAATCACAGCGAAGCAGAACCTTTTTGCCGTTTACGTCTACGTCACGGACTGATTTTTTGTTGTAATTCATCTATGTTCTCCTCACAAATATAAATTTTTTATCAGACACCTTTGTATTGCCGCCCTGAATCGCGCACAAGCTCATGCGCGGTGTAAAGCTATTTTGACGGGCATGGAGATTACTGAGATTGCCAATGTATAATTATGTGCCGATTTGTGCAAGCGGAAACCGCGCTGCGTCTAAAAGAAACAACTCACGTTGTCCAGTGGCTTGACCGTCCGTAAATAAATTTCACGGATCATGCGCGTTCATACCCGCAGAATACCGGCAAAGGCTTCCAACTCAAAAATCCTTTAGATTTTAAGTGTTATCCGCCATCTCGCCCGTGCCGGAAAGTCCGGGGAAACCCTGCTGCCTCAGTGCCTCATAGCATATAACGGCAACTGAATTTGCCAGATTGAGACTTCTTGAGTCTTCGCGCATCGGTATGCGGACACATCTTTCACGATACCTGTCACGCAAGGATGCGGGAAGTCCCGCTGTCTCTTTTCCAAACAGAAGCCAGCAATCAGACCCATACAGAACATCGGTATATGGACGCGGTGCTTTGGTGGTCGCAAGCCACAGATTGTCGTTTTCATGCAGCGCGAGGAAATCGCTGATACTGTCATATACTGTAATATCCACCATGTGCCAGTAATCAAGACCGGCGCGTTTTACCGCTCTGTCGGAAATGTCAAATCCGAGCGGACGAACAAGGTGTAGACGGCTCCTCGTTGCGGCGCAGGTTCTCGCTATATTTCCGGTATTCATCGGAATCTCCGGCTCGACAAGCACGATATTGACCATGCTCCTCAAACTCCCTCTCTATTGTATATTCCCCACGCCGTAATTGCAATAGGAAAATGAGAAAAATTCCTCGGCAAGTTTAGCTCTGTCATGGGCAAATTGGAACCCCGCGAATCAATTTTCGGTTGGTTCGCGGTTCGCAGCACCCCATACGCTCACACACTGCGGGCAGTATTACTCCTTATCCTCCGTCTCGCCTTCGGGCTTTTCGGGTTCGGGGGAATCCTCCGGCTCCTCATCGGCATCCTCTTTCTCGTTGACAGTCACCTCGATGATTACATCGGCATCCTCGTCGTCAACCTCGCCGATCACATCGTCGAAATCATCAAAATCGTCTTCATCATCCTCATCTTCCGACTGCTTTTTCAATTCCTCGTACTCTGATTTCTTTTCGTCAATCAGGTTTATGGATGTGCGTATGCTGCCGACAATATCCTCAAGTTCCTCCTCCGCGTCGTCACTGTGCAGCTTGTAGTAAGTCTCGCCAAGCTCCTGATACTTGTTTCCGAGAGACTGTATCTCCTTTGCAATCTCCGCCGCTAACTTTGCGCGTCTCGCTATTACCGCCGCCTGATCGGCAACGTGCTTTGCCATTTCGGCGGAACGGCTTGCAAGCGCATCCGCCACCTCCAACGCTTTGCGCCTGAGTTCCTCGAAATCAATATTTGTCATTTTTTTAGCTCCTCTCGTTTTGCTTGTTTTAATTCTTGTTATTTTATACCGCGCACCCGCAATGCTTTCATAAGCCTCTCGGCCGCACGGATGTTTCCGAACTTTAATTCAAACGGCTGTTCCGTTTTTGGAGTCCCCGTCACGCGGCTATTCGGTTCCCTTGATTTTTCCGGTTTCTTCGGGTTTTTCGGATTCTTCAGACTTGTTGGTTTCCGCTTTTCGTTCAGTCTCTTCAGATTTTTCCATTTTGTCAGGTTTTCCGGTATCCTCAGCTTCTTCAGGTTCTCCGTTCAGCTCCAACGCTCCGTTCTTTTCCGTTTCGGTTTTATTTTGAACGTCATTGGCTTTTTGTGCCGAGACAACATTTACATATAATTTTTGCGGGTCGTGCTTCACCTTAAATCTGTTATAGAAAAGCAGTATGGCACCTGTAATAAAAAGCACAATAGACAGAAGCTGCGAAACTCTTATATCCGTGCTGCCGATATACAGACTGTCTGTACGCAGCCCCTCGATCATAGAACGTCCAAGACCGTACCATGTCAGATACGCAAGGAACACCTCGCCGTCATATCTGCGCTTTTTTGAGAAGAAGTGCAGTATAACAAACCCCGTTAAGTCCCAAAGAGACTCATAGAGAAACGTCGGGTGGTAATATACTGTAACTCCGTTTGCGTATGTCAGACCCATGCGGCAGAAGATGTCAGTCTCATACCCGTGCGCCTCGCGGTTGATGAAGTTGCCCCAGCGTCCGATTCCCTGACCGATAAGAAAGCCGATGCACACGAGATCGGCAAGAGCCGGAAGAGAAATTTTCTTATATTTCGTATATATTATCATTGCTAAGACAGCACCGATAATCATACCGTATATTGCCAGACCGCCATCGCGTATCGCTATTATTTTGGCTGGATTTGCGAGATAATATTCCAAATTGAACACAACATAGTACGCTCTCGCGAATATGAGTCCCAGAGGCGCACCGATTATAACAGCGTCAAGCACATTGTCCTGTGTAAGCCCGAACTGCGCCGCTCTTTTGCAGATATAAAAGACACCAATCAAAAATCCGCAGGCTATAATTATCGCGTACCAGTAAATTTTGAAGCCGCCTATAGAGATGTAGTTGCTCGGGTTAATCACAAAATCTCCAAGCATTGGAAATGATATTGCGGCTTGAGAATCGCTCATCTATGCTCCTCCTGTTTTTATACTCAAACCCGGAACTCTTTTTGGCTTTGAGTATAACCACCGCCCATTATGTACGAGGCGGCGCAAAGCTCCGGTTTTCCATATTTACAGATAAACTCGCGGACATCATCGGCTTTTATCGAGTTTATTATCTCCAAAAGCTCAAACACATCACCGCCATCGAACCAATCTCTTGCCGTGCTGAGACAAATGCTTTCAAACGAATCGTAATTCATAACAGCCTGCCCGTAAAACGCCCGTTTGCAGCGGTCAACCGTCTCATCATCCGGTTTGTACTGCTCCATGTGTGTTAAAATTTCGAAGACCGTTTTGTATGGCATTGTACTCTCTCCGCCGAACGTGATATAACACCCCGCTCGGGTAAACTCAGTGCTGAAATCTATAGAATCGTTCAGAAGCCCGATACTATATAATCTCTGGTACAATTCAGACGCGCTGCCCATCAGTGAATCTAAAGCAATCTGTGCTGTTATCATGGACTTATAATCCACGCACTGCGCCGTTTTAATACCCGCCAGAAAAACAGGCGCGGAAATATCCATATTCGTCTCGCAATGCGCTCTCATGGGATATTTAGAGCGGTCGCGCCCGTAATCACGGGGAGGGAATGCCGACACACGATCCGGCGTTGCGTTGAGCGCAATATCGTAAATAAGTCTCGGCTCTAAATCTCCGGCTACTGTCAGAACAGCGTTCGAGGGCGTGTAATAGATCCGATGATACTTTGATAAAATATCCGCCGTTATACTCTCTATGCTTTCAAGTGTCCCGGCAACATCATCGCGAAGCGGAGAATCTGCGTAAAGGCACTCCATAAGTCCGCGAAAAGCCATTTCTTCAGGGTCGTCTCTGAGCATCAAAAGCTCACGTTTTATAATCTCACGCTCGGCATCTACCGCTGTCTCGTCAAAGAACGGGTTAAAAACAAGCCTTAGCATACAGGAAAGATCGTGTCTGAACGTATAGCCTGTTCCCTCGATGTAAAACGATGTTATATCAGGTGAGGTGAACGCATTCACTTCCGTGCCGCCCTTTGTAAGCTCACTCATCGCATTGTCGTCCAGACGGAACAGAATATGCTCAAGAAAGTGTGCTGTTCCCAACGGCACGGCAAGACCGTTCAGAAGCTGTCTGTCCGCGCTGCCGCAGTTTACAGTGAGCTGTGCGCGTACACGTTTGTGATTCGGTTTCCGGATAACGACTATGCCAAGCCCGTTTGGCAGCGTTCCGCGTGAAACTGTCTCAGCAATTTTGGGGTACTCCTTTGAAATCATGCGCCGCCCCCGCTCACAATGCACACTGTGTCCGGCGTGACACCCCGCGCAAAACGCCGCACATCTGATACGCTCGTACACACGACCATCGCGGCTAATGTCTCCGGCTGTGTGTCAATACCTAAAATACGGCTGTTGAGGCAGAACCGTTCCAATGCCCATGGGTCATCTTCGTCCAACAATATCTCGTTTGCCACATATCTGAGTGCCGTGTTAAACTCATCGGGGGTTATATTTTCACGCATATTCTCAATCTCTTCAAGAATTTCATCGGCTACACTGCCGACTTTCGCGGGATCGGAACCTGCTATAATTGTCAGCAGTCCCATGTGTATATCCACGTCCGACTCCGCGTAATAGCAAAGTCCCATCTTATCACGCAGCTTCTTAAAAAGGCGCGACCGGCTCGTGCCGCCAAGAATCGCGTTATAGAGTGCGGCGGCAGCAATATCGCTCTCATCCCTGACTGCCGGTATACGGCACCCGACTGATAGAAACGCCTCCGTTGTGTCAAGCTTTATATTAACACGTTTAAGCTCCGACGCTGTAAGCGCGGGTGTGTTTATGGCGCAAGTCCTTTTTCCTTTCATGGGAACGGGCGCGAGGGCGTTTGCCAAAAGAACCGATATTCTGTCAATTCTCTCACTTCCGCAATAGAAAAGCTCTATCGGGCAGCTTGATAAAAGCGCGTGGTACTGCTTTGTCAGTGCTCGGACACCGATAGCCGCCGCCGATTTTACCGTGCCAAGCTCCGACTCGGCAAAAGGCGTATTCTTATACATACATCGCTCCATCATGAGCTGGGAATAATACTGCCTGTCATCTCTTTCCGCTCTGATGTCTTCAATCAGCTTCTGCTTCTCTGTTTCAACATATTCTGAAATAAAGCGTCCGCCCCGTGTCGCGGGGAATAGCAGCACATCACCAAAAAGCTCAATTACACGTTCGGTGATGTTTGCTTTCTCCGGCAGAAACATCTCATCAGGAAACTCCGCCGACAGACTCACGCACTGAACATCCCCTGTCTTAAATACCGATCCGGAGATTTCGCACCCATACAGCCTGTCAAGCTCGCGATTGAGTTCAAGAAATCCCCTGAATCTGCGTGTGCCGTGCCGCAGGACACGCGGGATGAGAGCGTTAAGCGACGCTGTCTCGGCTCTGAGCGGTGCTGAAAGTGTCAGGGTGAGGAGATTCGATTTGAACTTCTCCGCGGTAACCGCCGTGAGGTGAACACCGTCAAAAATTTCAGTCTGCTCTATCAATACCCTCTTCCCCCTATTTTCGCAGGTGACTTGTTAATTATACTCCTTTATGCCGGAAATGGCAATAAATTTATTGTAAATGTTTTGAGAAAGTGTAAATAATGCCCTTGCGGAGGCGGCAAGCTGATTTGCGGTCGCCGCGCCCGCATCCGCCGGCGCGGGGCAGGCTCCGCGTTGTGTGAGCAACACCGTCATTCAGGAACTGTAAACATATTTTTTCTCGCGGCTATTGACAAATCAGTTCGTAAAATGTATTATATATAAGTAGAATCATTTTGAGACTTTTACAGTACGCGATTCTTTTCGGACTTTGCAGCCGTTGAGTAAAATTCAGAGATTTATATATGCGGCTTTACGGCGCGTCAGAAGGGAGAATATTATATGGATTTCATAAGCGATCACTTAGTGCTTTTTATTATTGGCGTTACTCTGCTTGTCGGTGCGATTGCGGTCGTTATTATCATTATATTGACGCGAAAGAGAGACAAAAAACAGGACGTTTACGAATACAACACGTTTACCGAAAACGAACCGCTTCACGGAACCGGTTTCTATGCCATCAGGCTGGCAAACTACTTTAATTCAAGCCAGTTCTGGACATTTGAGCTGAATACGCAAATATTTATCGGACGTGACGTAATGTGCCAGCTGCGTCTTAACGAGATGAGCGTATCAAGGCAGCAGTGCGTTATCTTTCTGAACTATTGCGGAAAAGTTATTCTTGAGAACATCAGCAAATCCAATATAACAATTGTGAACGGCGGAAAAGTATACCAGCCTGTTGAGCTGCATGAGGGTGATGAAATAAGGTGCGGTACAATAACGCTGCTTGTTGAGGCGATAAGCGACCCTGACCATGATATTTCCATGCGAAAGGTCAGCGAAACGGAGGTTGTACACCCGAATCAGCAGAATATGTATTAGAAGATTATTGCCCAATTTGGGAGATTCTTTCGGATTTAAGTATAAAAATCATCGGCTAAGCAGCTTTCGTATATTAAGCCGGATTTATATGCCGTGTAAGCATAGTGCCGGCAGAGGTTCAGACTTGCAATTATAAAAATAATCGCAGTATTTGTCTTTGTATTTTTGTGGAAAATAACAAAAAATTGATTTTTGTATTGCAAGTCAAATTAAAAAGGTGTATAATAAGCATATGTCGGTACAGTAAATGTACTGTGGGTTGAAATATGTGTTAGGTCTATAGATCGGCAGAGAATGGGACACAGGATTTTCTGTGTCCCATGTACTATATTCAAATTCTGTAAGTTCCTATACTAAATGATGGCAAAGAATTAACTTATGACCACGATTCAACTGAACAGTCAAAAAATCTCTTTAATTTTGAGTATATCAGTCACCAGATAAGTGCCGCGCCGCTGTCCGCGTCAATTTTCAGCCCTGTTTCGCCGCTATAGTAGTCCGCATTGATAAGGACAGCACTGCCGTTCTCAAGAGACGTAAGAGCACCTGCTGTATACAGCTCTTGATAGTGATCTGGATAGACTGAGACGGCGTATTCGCCCAGTTGACGGTACAATGTTTTGGAAACCTCTCCCCGCATCAGTCTCTCGCACAGCTTCGCTCCTTCGCTGATTGGTATATAAATAACTTTTTCGAGATTGTCGATAAGACGAAAGCTCTCCGCTGCCTGCCGGAACGGGAAAATGCTGCCGTTCATCGCGTTTGTAAAGCCATCCACAATTCCGTGCTTGTCCAGTGCCGCGCTTCCCTTGACGTATAGAAGCTGTTCAAAGTAGAAGCGTATTGCTTCGGGGCTGTCCAGCGCGTCGTGGTATTTCAGCCGCGTCTGGTTCAAAACGTCTCGATTCGCCGCTATGCCCCTTGGAGGAGCGGTTCCATCTATGGAAAAGATTATAACATCGCTCTTGTCTGCGGGACGTTTCCCCTCGCGATTGCATCTGCCTGCTGTTTGCAATACAGAGTCCAGCCCCGCTTCTTCCCGAAATGCCGCGGGAAAGTCCACATCAACACCCGCTTCAACGAGCGAGGTTGACACAACGCGGCATGGCATATTGTTTCTCAGACGTTCGCGTATTTCCTCCAACTTTTTCCGGCGGTGGCACGGTGCTAAGAACGTTGTCAGGCAATAGCTGCCATCCTTGGGCAGACTGCTATACAGCTCTATTGCCGTCTTGCGCCGGTTTACCACGCACAGCACCTGAGTATGCTCCGCTAAAATCTGTGAAAGATGTGTTTGATCTGAAAATTTCATTGATTTCAAAGATGTCCTTTTCAGCGCGGTATTCAGGTCAATGTCTGTTTTGCATATCTCACGAATTGTCATATCAGGCGCGAACGAATAGAACAGCTTATCGAGAGCCGGTTGCGTAGCGGTACATAATACCATACTTGCCCGATAGTCCTTTGCCAGCTGAGCCATCGCCGCGACACATGGGCGAAGATAGGGAACAGGCAGGGTCTGAGCCTCGTCAAAAATCAGCACGCTTTTTGCTATGTTATGCAGCTTACGGCATTTGCCCGGACGGTTGGAGTAAAGCGATTCAAAAAATTGTACTGCTGTTGTTACAATGATAGGCGCGTCCCAGTTCTCCGAAGATAGAAGATGGCGGTACTGTGTCGGTGTCAAGTCCTCGATATTCTCTCTATAATAGTCCGCTCCGGCATAGTGAGCCAAAACATTTTCCTCTCCAAACAGTTTCCGGAACACATCAACGGTCTGTTCAATAATGGATGTGTATGGTACAACGTAAATCACCCGATTCAAATCGTTTTTAACAGCGTGTTCCAGCGCGAACGCCATAGACGCAAAGGTTTTTCCACCGCCCGTGGGAACCGTAAGGGTAAATATACCCGTTTTGCTGTTCTTTCCGGAATCAATACATGAGCGAAGAATTTTATTGCGTATGCCGTCAATTTCCTTGCCTGACTGTGCGGACAGCCATAGATTCGACTGTACGCGAACCTTTTCCAATAGCTCCGCCAGTGATGAAAAACCGCCTCGGAGCTCGGAACTGTTTTTCATAAAATTCTCCGTGTCCTGATAATCGGCATCTACAAGGCAGGAATATAACATCCGAATATAGAACGCTTCGGCAAATTTGTTTCCCCCAAAGTTTCTTGCGGGCGGAACCGGCGGGAGCGGCTCAATCTCTTTGCTCCACGCGCTGTAATCCGCAAGTTCCCGCTGAAGTCTGCCACATAATGTTGGTTCATCCGGTCCGTTCTGGGGGTTTCCACCGTCCGGTAAGCCTCCATGATGTCCGGCAACCGCAAAAGCCGCGTCAAGCTGCCTTAATGTCCAAAGCTCCCGCGCTCCGGCTGTCGAATGGTCAACTCTTCCGCCGTTTCCGCGAATACGTCTCTGAAATTCCCGACTGAATTTTCCTATATCATGGAAAAGAGCCGCAAATTCAGCTTGTTTTTCCGCGCCAAATGCACTGCCGAAACCGGCAGCAAGCATAGCTGTTCCGCGCAAATGTTCCGTTACTGTTTGATTTCTCAAACCATCTTCGCTGATATGAGCTAAAAAATCGTCCATAAGTAATCTCCTCTTTAAAATTACGGTATTATATTTGTGGGCAAAAATCTGCCATACCGTGACAAAAAAATAACTGTTATACTCGCAAGCATGAAATTTGAAAGTCCGAAGCGGTGC
>CAZKLU010000016.1:29310-31738 GCA_964553775.1 uncultured Oscillospiraceae bacterium
CGCAGTTAAGACTTGAGAAATTGCCTATGCCAGCCGCGCTTGCTTTTATCATCTGTGCATCCTTTTCGCTATAGATCCCGCTTCCACTGTTTTTAGCACACAACGGCAAATGTTTGAACTTTCAATTTAATCTAAAGTTTCCTGACTTTAGTTTATCATGACGAAACGAGAATAACAACGCAGCGGGAAAATATTTTCAGAAAATTTACAGGTGGTTCTGCCAATACAGTTAAAAATACCGGTCTGCATGAACTCGCCTTTGCTTCAGGGGCTTAAAAATAAAGAAAAGCTGCCGATAACAGAAAACGAAAGAAATGGTCAGGAATGACTTGTAAATATACTCAAAATCAGGATAACCTTTTGGCACTGAGTACAATATAACTGCACAAAACAAATTTACACAAATCCGGTGATAACATGAATTACTTCGCGGAAGAATACGAGGTCGCTGTTATTGGCGCGGGACACGCGGGTATAGAAGCCGCTCTCGCGTCGGCAAGGCTTGGTATGGAAACAATATGCTTTACAATAAATCTTGACGCTGTGGGAAATATGCCCTGCAATCCCGCGATTGGCGGCACGGCAAAAGGGCAGCTTGTGCGAGAGCTTTCTGTTCTCGGCGGCGAGATGCCGAACGCGGCTGACAGAGCGTGTATACAGTACAGAATGCTAAATCTTGGCAAAGGTCCCGCTGTACATTCTTTGAGAGCGCAGGCGGACAGACGCAAGTACCAGAAAATAATGAAAGGTACTCTCGAATCTGAACCTCATCTGCGGCTTTTACAAGCCGAAGTTGTCGATATTCTCACGGAAAAAGGAGCTGTCAGTGGCGTTGTTACGGCATCGGGCGGTATATATCGGTGCAAAGCTGTGATAATATGTACCGGTACATATCTTCGCGGACGAACGATAACAGGCGAACATTCACAGGAGAGCGGTCCCGATGGTATGCACGCGGCAAAGCGGCTCACAGATAAGCTCAATGCCCTCGGTCTGCCGCTCAGGAGATTCAAAACCGGCACACCGCCCAGAGTGAACAGACGCTCCGTAGACTTTACTAAGATGGAGCTTCAAAGGGGCGATGAGTACCCAGAACCGTTCGTGTTCGATGCCGAAACCGCACCATGCAACCGCGAGGTCTGCTATCTAACGTGGACAAACGAGAGAACACACGAGATAATTCGCGGAAGTCTCGACCGCTCACCGCTTTATAACGGAGAAATAAACAGTGTGGGACCGAGATACTGCCCGTCGATTGAAACGAAAATAGTGACGTTTCCCGATAAGAAACGCCACCAGCTTTTCATAGAGCCTATGGGACTTGGAACGGAGGAGCTTTATATTCAGGGGCTTTCCTCATCACTTCCCGAAGATGTGCAGATTGAAATGCTTCACTCTATAGCGGGACTTGAAAACGCTGTTATACAGAGATTCGCTTACGCCATAGAATACGACTGCGTTGACCCGACAGCTCTTAAACCCACGCTTGAGTGCAAGAGTGTCGCGGGACTTTACGGCGCGGGACAGTTCAACGGCAGCTCAGGTTATGAGGAGGCCGCGGTTCAGGGGTTTGTCGCGGGTGTAAATGCCGCCTTGAAGCTCAAGGGAGAACCGCCGTTCATACTTGACAGAGCAAGCTCGTATATAGGTACGCTCATAGATGATCTGGTGACAAAAGGCACAAACGAACCGTACAGAATGATGACATCACGCTCCGAGTACCGTCTGTATTTAAGGCAGGACAACGCGGATATAAGGCTGTGTGAGATCGGTCGCGGACTGGGATTATTGTCCAGTGAGCGGTACAACAGGGTGATTGAAAAATACAACGCGGTACACGATGAGATGAAGCGGCTTGAAACCACGTTTCTTTCGCCTGACGCTGTGAACCCGACATTGGAGACAATGGGTGAAAGCCCCGCAATATCCGGAGTGTCGCTGGCTGCGTTACTGAGAAGACCTCGCGTAACGTATGAGAACATAAAAGCTCTTGACGCCTCTTCTCCGGAGCTTCCGAAGGCTGTGACGCGGGAGGTTGAGATCGAGATAAAGTACGCGGGATATATAGAAAAGCAGCTCAGAGAGATAAAGGAGTTCCGGAGGCTTGAGGAGAGGCTTATTCCTGAGAATATAGACTACAGCAGCATACAGGGATTGCGTCTTGAGGCGCGTCAAAAGCTAAACAAAATACGACCGAGAAATCTCGGGCAGGCATCGCGAGTTTCGGGGGTTTCACCGGCTGATTCCACCGCGTTGATGATATATTTGAAGTCGATTGAGGGGTAAAAAGTGAACGGAGCGGCTTATGAAGTAGCCGCTCCGTTTTTTTGCGGGGTGACAAGAAAGTATACTTTCTTGTCACCCTGAATTTTAAAAAAATTTAAAAAGTGTTGCAAAATAAATCAATTTGTGGTAGAATTTATACAGT
>CAZKLU010000017.1:0-31465 GCA_964553775.1 uncultured Oscillospiraceae bacterium
AAACAAGCTCGGCTTCTCAAAAGGAGCCGAGCTTTAATTATCAAGAATGATAACGCGAATATCACTCCGTGCATATACGTTCGATCCAGTCGCATAGTTCGCCGGAGTAATCAGCTTCACAGTGGGGTTTATCCCAGACTAAGGCGTAGTCCACATTCTTTCCGGATTCAATCAGTTTAAGAGCCAGTGCCATTGATATTGTGAACGCTGTATCGGCATCATAAGTACCTGTGCGGATACGGAAGAAGTCAGCGGTAACACTCTGTGTTGAGTCAATAAGATACATAGGGTTGATGAGCAGTTTGCGCTCCGCCAAAGCCTTGTCTCCGGCAACACCGGACCAACATTTGTAATAGCGTTCGTATTCATCGGGGAAAGTCTCCTTCAACTCAGCAATCGCGGGTGCAATATACTCGCTGAAGTGCATATAATCGCGCTCCGGAGTGCCAAACTCCTGATTTTCCCCGCTGTCCATGCCCAAAGTATCGAATGATGTACACGGCTTCATGCGTCTGCGGTAGTGCAGAATGAAATCATCAAGGTTGGAGATATGAGCCTTTTGACCGTTCCAGCTAAGCCAGTCCCTCTTGTCAGTACCGGAAACCTCCGCTTTTGGAAGCTCCAAGCCCTTGTATGGTTCACCATTCGGCGGACGCGACACTAAATCGCCAAGGCTCAGCGGAGTCTCCGGCGCGTTCCCCTCCGGCGGCATCATAACAGCGGTACCCGCATGGTGCAATCCCAAGCTGTCTCTGTTTGAATCTTCACAGCGTTCCGGTGCGGGAGACTTTATTTCTACCATATGGGTGTAGTTGCCGGATATATAATCCTCCGCGCTGTATTTCTCAGGCATCTCGCCGTTTTCAAGACGCTTCAGATAATCAGCAGCGGATGTTTCAAGAAGTGTCATTAAATAGTCATACCCTGAACCGCTCCGTCCGTCCTCATTAAGCGTCAAAGACTCTCCGGTTTTGGGATGTTTCAAAGCAAGAGAGTTGAAGTATTTGATGTAGAATGCTGCCAGCTTGCGTGAAAGTGCCGCCTGAAACGGTGTCATAACACCGGCAGGACCGGCGGGAGAAGATTCGTTCTCAGGGTCATTTTGGAACTGCCACTCGTAGGCAATGTCGGCGTGGTCGAGATCCACGATAGGACAGTAGATTTGAGCTGCATACACAGCGTCACTTTCTTCAATAAACGCGCCGTTTTGCTCTAAAAATGGCAGATAGCGGGGATCGTTGCCGGTTATGCCAATAAGACTCGACATGGCACCGCCAGCACTGCTTCCTATTGATATTATGTGACTGAAATCACCGGGCAGAGCATTGGAGTTATGGCGCAGAAAACGTATACCGGTTTTTAGATCCACAAGCGTCCACGGAGATTTGCCGCACAGAATCCCATTACTGTCACGGCTTTCACGTCCGCGACTGCCACAGGTAACATAGATCATTCCCCTTGTCAGATATTTTTCCGCGTCATCACGGGGACCACCCAGCCAAGTGTGCGGCATTTGCATATATCCTGCTGCGTTATTCTTAAAGACGATCGGGGATGTTTTTGCAGTGAATCGACCCACAGTACCGTTTGGATTGACGGTGCCATCATCGTTCAGGAAAGCGGCAGGTACAAAAATGCTCATACGCTGAAATTTTGGTGTAGTGGCGCGAAAAGTATAAAGTATGTCCTCCAGACACCAACAGTTGTAATCCTTGTTGAAAATCCACTTGTCACAGCAGTCTTTCAGTTCCGGCGTGTGATTGACAACGGGTATGTATTGCTGCATAATAACGCTCCTTATACATAGATATTTTTTTCATATTTGTCTTTACACAGAGAAAAGAACGTCCGGTGCAAATTCCGCCTTACGGCATACCTGCATACAGAGCGAGTATGGCATAGCTTCTTTTGATTTTTTCTTCAGCTAAAAACACAACTTCACAAAATATGAAATATCCGCTAACAACAGTCCTTCCTCAGTGTCCGAATTTAATAGTTTCATCTCTGAAAATGATTATAACAAAAAAAGAATTGATTGTCAAGAATTTCACCATACTTGTAAAAAGGAAACGACAGTTCGGAATCTCACTCCGGCTGCGACACGATTCAGGAAATCGGGAACGAGAGATATGACGCTATGATTCCCTTTGAAATCATAGATCGAACTTTGAGTGAATATGTTCGTAACGCGGTACGGTGACAGCTTCAGCTATCTGCTGAGAAAATCGAATCCCGATTGATTTTCGGTCTGCGGTGTTACCCTCAGCAAAGACACAAAAATAAAGGACTTCATTCAGTTTGTATAAGTTTTTCAGAGAAGCCGCGTCATGTTTCATTCGCGCACAATGGCGTGACTTTCTTTTGAAACTCTCTGCGAGTGCAAAGAATAACAGTCAACACCGCAAGAATTTCGGACACCCACATTGCATACCACACGGTACCCACTCCACCCAGTTTTCCAAACAAAAACGCCAAAGGTACCATAGGGATGAACTGCCGCAGCGCGGTACCGACCATATTTACAGTGCCGTTGCCAAGACCGGAGCAGGTGTAACCCATCACTGTCGTGACAGCACCAAGAACGAAGGTAACAGCGATGATTCGTAGTCCGGGAACGCCAATCTGCAGCGCGGTATCTGAGGCGGAGAAGATTTTCAATAGCGGTTCGGGAATTGCCTCAAAAAGAACGGTACCCACAACCGCGATTCCAATGGCTACGGGAACGGCGGTACGCAGAACCTGCTTGATTCTATCAGCGTTCTTTGCGCCGTAATTGAAACCCACAATTGGAATCGCCGCCTGCCCCAGACCCATGATTGGCATATAAAGGAAGTTTTGCAGCTTATAATATCCGCCGAAGAAAGCGATAGCCGGTGCGGAATTGGCACTTCCGTCAGCTGCAATTCCGGGGAGCAGTATACCGAGAGTGGCATTCATAGAGAACAGCATAACAGCACTCATAGCCTGGGTCAGAATTGTTGGCAAGCCTACTTTGTAGATTAACCATACTGTGTCACTGTGCATCCGAAAACCCTTAAATACGAGTTTTACCTCATGATTGACAGCGAAGTTTAAGCCAAGAGCGACAGCGGCTCCCACCCATTGACCAATCACTGTCGCAATGGCGGCACCCTCAATGCCCATGTTGAAACCAAAAATAAGTACGGGATCCAGAATGATATTGGTTACTGCTCCAACAATCAGAGAGATCATGCTGAGAAATGTATTTCCCACTGCCTGTAAAAGCCGCTGTCCGAGCGTTTCCAGAAATACGCCCAAACAGAATAGCGTACAGATTCTCAGATAACGTTCGCACATATCAAGAGCATTTTTGCTGCCGCTGCACATATTTATGTAGACATTTAAGAAGCAGGCACCGAAAATCATAAACACAACCATACTGAGCAGAGATAAAATCAGACCGGTAGTAGCGACGTGGTTGGCATCATCGTACCGTTTTGCCCCTACCATACGCGAGACTACAGCATTGACACCCACGCCGGTACCAACTGAAACCGCCACCATCAGCAACTGCACCGGATAAGCAAGAGAAGTAGCGGTGAAAGCTTCTTCGCTTATTTTTGCGACAAAAATGCCGTCAACGATGTTATATAGTGACTGCACCAGCAGGGACAGCATTAAAGGCAGAGCCATTGTAATAACCAGCCTTGGAACGGGCATAACGCCCATTTTATTCTCTTTTGCCATGGTGAAAACCCCCGTGCAATTCAAATGTACCCTTGTCAGCGCGTGTATTCCAATCCGCAATCAGGATGTTTAACAGCCGTTCAAGTTCAGATTGCTCCTGCGGGTTCAGGGCAGACAGAAGATCATCACCACTAACACCGCCGTGGTGCAGTATGTGACCGCATTGCCGCAGCTGCCCGATGATACCTTGGGACATTTTGTGATCCATATTTTCGTTTTTAACATTGAATTCCGATTCGAAACGCCTACGACCTCTGCCACACTTTAGAGCATCCACAGGACACCGGTTTTCGCATTGATCGCACAGTTGCTTTTTCATTATTATCAGTTCCTCTCTATGGTATAATTAGGTACCTAAATAATATCATATTCTTCTTGATTTGTCAATACATCTTGACAATTTTTGCGGCATATATTATACTGTTTTTACTATGAAAACCACGATTCATGAGAAATATATAAGTAGTAATGTCTCACCTTGCGTGGCAAACAGGCTTGGCATTGGTTTATCCGGAAAGAGAGGCTGTGGTATTATGGATTTGAAAAACCATCCATCCATGCGAACAGAAGAGTATCTGCGTATACTTTTGATTCGATGCGGGCAAAAGCTGGGAAACAGCGGTTCACGGCAGACACAGGGGCGCGTTTTGAAGATTTTATACTTACAGGGGTCTATGCCCCAGAAGGTTATTCAGGACAAGCTGAATATTCAGCCGGGATCCATGAGTGAAATTACCGCAAAGCTTGAGCGCAGGGGATTGATCCGCAGGGAAAAGGATGAAGAAGATAAGAGAAAGATGTTTCTGTCTTTGACAGATGCCGGGCGTATTGATGTAGAGAATTTTCTGTCTCAGGATAATCCGCCCGACGGTCGCCGATTTGCCGCTCTTACAGAGAACGAGAAGCAAACTTTATGTACACTTTTGGAAAAGCTTATGATAAGCTGGGAATAAGAGTTTCATACAGAGTGCCAACTTCAGAGATGCCGGAATCGGCTACTATTAGATTTTCGCCGAGTTCTGAATAGATTTCTTTTGTAAAATAAAGAAAACCAGATCGCCTGTTTGCGTGATATATATTCAACATCTTCATTCACAGCTTTGTTCCTTATTGTCATTTCGTATATTGGTAATAATCATGTGAATAATATTTTGCTTGTCAAAAACGCCGCTAAATTAAATACTAAAAATGAAAGCGGCGGGCAAACGGGGGCAAACCGCTAAACAGTTTGCTTTTTTATTATATATACGTTGTATACATTGTTTTCAAGCAGTACCATTCAACCATTTTGAGATTTACCATAGTTCAATTCATGAGCGAGGGCAGCCTCTCTGAGTTCCCTGTGATACCGCTTTGTTATCGGAACATCAATACCGTGCTGTGCCGCTTTGCGAATGATCGCGCCGGAGAAAGCATCGTACTCTATAGGTCGCTTGGCTTCCATGTCGCGCTTCATAGAACTTGTAGCATCTTTGGCGTGTTTTTCCATGATGAAACGGAACTTTTGATCGACAATATCGCGAGGGAGCGAGACACCTTCCGCAACGCCGACCTGATACGCTTCTGAAAGCAGCGCGTAAGTGTCTTTTTTCAAATCCTCGTTCTCCTGAATTATACCGGAGGTTATAAGATACCGTGCGGTTATTGTGTTGTACGCGCAATTTAAAATATACTTCTGCCATATCTCGCTTTCAATATCATCCGCTTGCCGAATATCAAAATTAACAGACGTGAGCAGTTCATATACCGATTCTGTCCCGTCAATGTGCGCTTTATCCTTTATTTTACTTCCGATAAACATATATGTATAAGAACCCTTCTGCGTGACGGAAAAGTCGCGATTTGCCGCCGAGATGGTATAAATCACCGCGTCACAAACGACCGCTTCGGGAAATATCTCACGCAGCCGATCACCCGCCTCTATGCCGTTCATAACAGGGACAACAACAGTATGGCTGTCAACTGCCGGACGCAGATTCTCCGCAATTTGATCTAAGGAGTAATTTTTGACACAAATAAAGATATAATCCTGTACACCGATTGCCGCAGCGGATTCGACAACCTGTACCGGTCTTGCGGTTAAATCGCCGTAATACTCGCTCTGTAGACGGACACCGTTTCGACGAAGAGACTCCGCACGGGAACCTCGTGCTATCAGACACATATTATCGGAATATTTTCTTCCGAGTACAGCGGACAGCAGACCGCCAATCGCGCCAATACCCGCGACACAGATTTTATTATCAGTATTCATGATTTTTCTCTCCTTTAAATAATGAATTTATTTGCTCGGCGTTGTGAATACGGTCAATTACCGGTCAGGAACCGGAACCTTTGAAATAATCAACCGCAGGGGTGGAACAAGGCATTTCAAAGCGGCTTGATCATAGTTTTTGAGACACTCACGAACCGCACTCGCGCTGATAGGATTGCCGTCCACCTTTTTCTTGGAACGATGTCATGCTTGATACCGGCTTTGCTTATGCTTGCAATAGCACTCCTGCCATAGAGGTCTATGATAGTACAGTTGTAACGTGCATCTCCATTTTTCAAAACAGGTGTATGAAATCCGTACACCATTATTAACCTGGTCTGTCTGCCTTATTATTTTATCAATAAAATAATTTGAAGTCAAGCAGTTTAATCATTTACAAGCATTGATAATACGGCTTTATATTTCAGGGTCTGTTTTACATCTTATGCCGAATTTACTGCATCACTTAAAGGTACCGGCTTTGGATACCTCACACTCAGCGGTATTGCTCTTGCAGATTCATCCTTCTTCCTCACGAAGGCGGACGATTTTTTATCTGATTTTCGCTTGTAATTTTTTCTAATCCATTGACATTTTTCTAAAAATATTGTAAAATCTAATCATCTATGTTCATATATGCAATCAGAAAGGCGTGATCTTATGCCAAATCATTGTCCGTATTGTCTGACAGAATTAAAATCAGGTCAGTTCTGCCCTATTTGCGGCAGAAACATAAAAGCATATCAGCCTATGCCCCACCAACTGCCGCCGGAAACAATGCTGAAAAGCCGCTATCTTCTCGGTGCTTCTCTCGGAGAGGGCGGGTTTGGAATAACTTACCTCGGATACGATACTGAGCTTGCCAGAAAAGTTGCAGTCAAGGAATATTTTCCGTTTAATGTTGTACAGCGTAACAATTCACTCACTAACAGTGTCACTACCTACAGCGAAAGCGGCAGGGCTATGTTTGAAAAAGGAAAGTCCGATTTCCTCAAAGAGGCACGTTCACTCGCAAAATTCGATCAGGTACCGGAAATTGTCAGAGTTATAGACTTCTTTGCTCTCAACAATACCGCTTATATCGTTATGGAGTACCTTCAGGGCGAAACGCTTAGAGATGTAGTCGCTAAGGGACGTATACCGCCGGAACCGCTTCTTGAAATGATGAAACCCGTTATTTCCGCCCTCGGAGAGGTTCACAATGCGGGTATGATTCACCGCGATATAAGCCCTGACAATATTATGCTCCTTAAAAACGGCAGAGTTAAGGTCATGGACTTTGGGTGTGCCAGAGATACCGCTACCTCAAATACTATGACTATCATGCTCAAGCACGGCTTCGCTCCAATAGAACAGTATACCGGTCACGATCAGGGACCATGGACGGATGTCTATTCGCTCTGCGCTACTATTTATTTCTGTCTGACAGGAATAATTCCCGACCGCGCCGTTGCAAGAATAGACCGTGATGAGCTTGTGCCGCCGCAAAATTTGGGCGTAATGATAAGTCCGCAAGTAAATAACGCTATCATGCACGGTCTTGCTGTGAGAGCAAATGACAGAATACAGAGTATGCCCCAGCTTTATAATGAGCTTTTTGCCGCTCATTCAGCTTCATCATATTATGTCGCAAACAACTCTCAAGCGCAAAACAGCCCCGGCGGTTGGGCAAATATAAACGCCAACGTCCCTCCTGCTAATATGCAAAATTTTCAGTCCATAAACGGATCCTCAAATTTGACTCATCAAAACACTATTTCACAGCCACAAAACATAACGGTGCCAAGCAACGTCATAACAGGAGAATCCAAGACCGCTCAAAAACCGAAAAAGAAAAAAACTCACTGGGGAATTTTCGCCGGAATCGCCGGAGCAATCGTTGCCGCGGCGGCGGCATTGGTACTGATTTTCATTGTTTTCCCGAACAGCGGCAATGACAACGAAGTGAGCGATAACCGCGTAACCGAATCCTCCGGTGATGACGATACCAATGCCGAAGATGTCGAGGACGAGGAACCGGCTTATGTGACAATAGCCGGTGAGCAATATCGCACCGACATCACGGAACTTGACCTTTCGGGAATGGGACTTTCGGATGCCGATATAGCGGATATTGGCAAGCTCACCAGCATTGAAGTTCTCAATCTTTCAGACAACCAAATTACTGATGTGGCAAATCTCGCGTCACTTTCGGAGCTTACGGAACTAAATCTGTCAGGCAACCTTATTGAAGACATTTCAACTCTCTCGGTATTGAAGAACCTCACATCTCTTAACCTCTACGATAACTATATTGGCTATATATCGGCACTGTCTTTGATGAACGAGCTTGAAGAGCTTAATCTGTCGTACAATGTAATAACCGATATATCCGCGCTCTCCGGTCTAACGACTTTGACAGCACTCGATATCTCAGAAAACGGAATTGAGGATATCTCATCTCTCGCAAGTCTTACAAACCTCAAGTATCTCGATATATCCGATAACAGCATAAGCGATGGTACAGTTCTCACATCTTTAACAAACCTTGAATACCTCAACCTCTCGGAAACCAATGTCAATGACCTCACAATCGCGCTGTCACTTCCAAAACTCACAGGGCTTGGATGGGCAAGCAAGGGTATGAGCGATATATCATACTTCTCGCAATTTCCTAATCTTACTATACTCGACATCTCCGATAACGGTATCAGCGATATATCCTCGCTGTCCGTGATGTCGAATCTCACAGATCTCACCGCAACAGACAACTACATTGAGGATATATCCGTACTCGCTCAGCTTGCGGAGCTTCAAACGCTCGACTTATCGAGCAACAACATAGGAAGCATTGAAGCACTATCGGAACTCAAAAATCTCACATATCTTGCGGTACACTATAATCTTATAACCGATGTAACACCGCTGTCAGGTTTAACTCAGCTTGAAACTCTTGATATATACGGCAATTCAATAACGGATATATCGGCTCTTTCTACACTTACAAGCCTGACATGGCTTGACATCTCATACAACGAGATTGAAAGTATTTCTCCTCTTTCCGCGCTTACAAGTCTTGAGCATCTTGATATTGCTAAAAATTCCATATCCGACATAACGGCACTAAGCAATCTCACAGAGCTTCAATACCTGAACCTCTATTCCAACTCTGTCGTTACAATAACCGCACTCAGCTCTCTTGAAAATCTGGAAAGACTGGTGCTGTGGGACAACGCTATCGCTGACGCTTCTCCTGTCTCGGAGCTTACGAAACTCACATATCTGGATATGGAAGACAACCTATTGTATGATCTTTCGCCGCTTTCGGGGCTTACGAATCTCAAATCGCTGTATCTTTCGGGCAATTTGATAAGTGACATTTCACCGCTCTCTCAGCTTACGGAACTGCAAAGCCTGTATCTGCCGGATAACATCATAAGCGATATTTCACCGCTCGCGGGACTTACAAACCTTACATATCTGTCACTGCGTGAAAACTTCATTGAGGATATTTCACCTCTTTCAAATATGACGAATCTCAACTCACTTTATCTATACAGCAACAAAATAACAGACATCTCGCCGCTTTCGGGTATGACGCACCTTAAATACCTGAACATAAGCGACAACAGCGTTGAAGATATCTCTGTACTGTCGGAGCTTTCCTCTCTCAGCTCTCTCTACATATACGGCAACAATATTTCCGATATATCATCGCTGTATTCGCTTTTAAATCTCTCATATTTATCGCTCGACAGCGGCACACTTACAACGGACGAGAAAACAAATCTTGAGAGTACACTTTCAGACTGCGATATAACATGGTATTGATAAATGAAAACAGAAAGATTAAGCGAAACATCAAAAATGACCACGCGGCATTTTCACTGTCGCGCAGGGCATGGGATAGAGATATTTATAGTTACGGCACTTATAATAGCTTCAACTGTATTCGCGCTCACGGCTTGCGGAATACCGAATATAGAGGTGCTTGACGAGAGTACACCAATACTCATACGCGATAACAAATACCCTCGTGAGACAACAGCTATAGAGCTTACTGGACTTGACCTCACGGACGAGGATATAAAGGATATTGGCAAGCTCACGCAGCTCAAGACTCTCACACTCTGGGGAAACAGCGTAACAGACGCATCCGTGCTGGAGCCGCTTGTGAATCTCGAATATCTCGATCTGTTCAACAACAGTATAACTGATATAACTCCTCTCGCGAATCTGACGGAACTGACATATCTTGACATAAGCTGGAACCCGATAGATGACCTTGCGCCGCTGTATACGCTCACAAATCTCAAAACTCTTGAAATAAGCGAGGGTGACTGGACGGAATCAGAACGCGAGAATCTTGAGGCAGCACTGTCAGAGTGCGAAATAATCTGGGAAAAGTAGCATTCACCCATTATTATGTTGGAGCATACATTATTGTAAGAGACTATTGTCCTCTTACCGCGCAGAAATCATGTCGGCAAGCATACCTTAAAAATTGGCAAATTCGCAATATGAAAAGAAAGTCTACTTGCCATCTGAAAAACCTCAAATATGGGACACCATTCCATGTATTGCGGACAGCTTTGTCCGCGGCTCAGCTTTACACATTTGCGGTAATTGGTTCCGATCCATTTTGCGCGGAAAACATCTCTCACAGAGGGTGAGTAAATAATGTATGAATATGAAGTTAAGCAAGGGGAAAGTCTGCGTTCCATCTCAGAAAAATTTGACACAGACGAGAAAACAGTTGCGAGAATAAACAAACTGAACAGAAAAAACAAGCACTTAGAAAAAGCTCTTCAGCAGGGCAGTCATCTCGATATTCCGGTTGTAATCCTCCGCAAGAAACTGTGCGAGTACGAAACATTGAGTTCACTTTCAGAAAGTCTTGAAATAAATACCAGCAACGCTGTCCTGACCCGCGATGGAGAAATTATCTACATCTTCCCATGCGGCTTTACTGACCAGCAATAAACTCTCTTGCCCCGCGCTTCGTAAAAATTGATGTCAAGATAAGTCGCGGTCAATGTTTTTTTGCTTTTTTCAGGTTAATTTCAGCTTCATGCGGTATACTGTAGACAAGTTATATTGAATGTATCTTTAATTATGTTTAATATAATCGAGGGTCAGCGGTTTCGCTGTAAAACGGGAACAAAACAGCAATTTATGGCTTTATAGTAAACGGCAATTACTATGTCGTTTACTATAAAAATGTTTAACAGGCAGCGAAAACGATCATCGAATACCGCAAACCCGCCGCAAACATCTCTTGTCCGCCGGCAAGAGACAATCCTGTAAAGGAGATGATGCCAGATATGCGTATTCTGATAGCCGAGGATGAAGTGTTTATTGCGCGCGCCCTTAAGGTTATGCTTGAAAAAAATAAATATACGGTCGATATGGTTCACGACGGCAACGACGCACTCGATTATATTCGCGCCGTGAATTACGACGCACTTGTGCTTGATATTATGATGCCCGGCATGGATGGTCTGGAGGTTCTGAAACGCGCACGAGCTGAGGGCATAAAAACACCGGCATTGTTTCTTACAGCCAAAAGCGAGGTCGAGGATCGCGTCGCGGGATTGGACGCAGGTGCGGATGATTACCTGCCTAAACCATTTGCGACAACCGAGTTTCTTGCAAGAGTCAGGGCACTCACAAGAAGAAGCGGCACATACTCATCCTCCGTAATAAATATCGGCAATACATCCCTTGACCGCGACAGTTACACTATCTCCGCAGACGGCAAATCTGTGCGGCTCAATAATAAGGAATATCAGCTCATGGAACTTTTTATGTGTAACCCGCGCAGGATATTCTCCTCAGAGCAGCTCATGGAGCGTATCTGGGGTCTTGATACGGAGACGGAAATAGATGTGGTTTGGACGTACATCGGTTTTTTACGCAAAAAGCTGAAACAAATCGGCTCCAACACCGAGCTTAGAACGGTAAGAGGAGCGGGCTATGCCCTTGAGTATGAGTAATGCTTAAAAAAATGAGATGGCGTTTCGTTGGTGCGGCTATGAGTGCTTTCATGGCGGTAATACTTATTCTGCTTTTGGTTGTAAACCTGTGGAACTATAGTATAATCACCTCGGAACAGGATGAGACACTCGACTTTCTTAGCTCTGTGGACTATAGCGGCGGTGACCGGAACGTCGGTATGTGGATGGTGATTCCCAACGGCAGATTCTCAAAGGAAACACCGTACACGACACGGTTTTTTGCCGTATACCGTGACTATTCAAGCGATATTTCAATAGTGTATCAGGAATATATCGCTTCAGTTTCCACGGAAGAGGCTCTTGCTTACGCTGACACTGTTTTCGCGAGAAACGGCAGTGAAGGGTATTACCGTGACTACAGGTACCGCGTGACAAGCTCACAGTATGGCGAGACTGCGATATTTTTGAATTCAGAACAGAAACTCGCCTCAATGCGTTCACTGCTGCTTGCTTCAATAGCTGTCGCGATTATAAGCAGTATCGCGCTGCTTCTGCTTGTGCTGTTGCTTTCAAAAAGAGCGATTGCTCCGTATATCAAGAATATCGAAACACAGAAACGCTTCATTACAGACGCGGGACATGAACTGAAAACACCGATCACAGCTATTTCAACAAGCGCGGATATTCTCGCTATGGAGCTTGAGGACAACGAGTGGGTCAAAAATATACAATCACAGAGTACAAGACTTGCTAAGTTGGTTACGAATCTTGTTACACTATCCAGACTTGACGAGGATCAGCCATTTCCTGAACGCGGCGAATTTTCATTGAGCGATGCCGTGTGGGAGATAAGCGAACCAATTGCGGCTATCGCCAAGGCACAGGGCAAACGATATGTGCAGAACATTGAGGACGGTGTTGTTGTAAACGGTGACAGAAACGCAATACAGCAGATGGTGTCAATACTTCTTGACAACGCCGTGAAATACTCAACGGATGGAGCACTCATAGAGCTTGAGGTGAGACAGCACGCTAAAAAAGCGGAAATTGTTGTTCGCAACGAGTGCGATATAGATGATTATACCCATGTTGATAAACTTTTTGATAGATTTTACCGTCCCGACAGCTCACGTTCACATAAAACCGGCGGCACTGGAATAGGTCTTTCAATAGCTAAATCCACAGCCGAGGCACACGGAGGCACAATAACAGCCGAAAGCCCCGATGGAAAAACAATAACATTCAAAGCAACATTGTAAATATGCTCTGAAATAGCCATACACAACTCTATGATTTCCGCCGCTGTTTTACGCGCAAGCGCATATGGGAATCCCGGCGGCGAATAAATCCGGATGCCAAACCGTTTTATTATCGGTTTGGTGTTTTTTTATGCCCACTTCAAAGACCATTTATTAACTGATTAGCGTAAAAAGCAGTCGATACAGCCATATGCAACATCAAATTTTGTTCAAATCAACGGTTGAAATAAAGCTGTAAAAACACTATAATATTATAAGTGTAAATTTATATAAAATCTTTTATCAAAAGGAGTTTCATAATATGAAAAAAAGGAAAGTTCAGTTCACTGAAACTGTTCTCAGGGACGCGAACCAGTCGCTGATGGCGACGAGACTTCCATATTCTGACTATGAGAAGATACTGCCAACTATGGACAAGGCAGGGTACTACTCGGTCGAGTGCTGGGGCGGCGCGACATTTGATTCGTGTCTTCGCTACCTTGGCGAGGATCCATGGGAACGTCTTCGCAACATACGCAAAAATATGCCGAATACAAAGCTGCAGATGCTTCTTCGCGGACAGAATCTTTTGGGGTACAAGCATTACCACGATGATGTAGTTGAGAAATTTGTTGAGCTTAGTATAAAGAACGGCATAGATATTATACGCATATTCGATGCTCTCAACGACTTCCGCAATATAAAGACGGCTCTTGAGGCAACAAAGAAATACGCGACAAAGAACACTATAGCGTCCGGGTGTATCTCATATACGCAAAGCCCCGTACACACTGTCCAGAAATATGTTGATATGTGCAAGGAACTTGTCAACATGGGCTTCGATACAATCTGCCTTAAAGATATGGCGGGTACAATGTCCCCATACGAGGCTGAGGGCTTGATTAAGGGCATTAAGAACGCCGTTGGCGATGTGCCACTCATTCTTCACACACACTGCACAACCGGCATGGCATACATGACGCTCACAAAGGCTATCGAATCCGGCGTTGATGTTATCGACACCGCTACATCGTGCTTCTCCAACGGCACAAGCCAGCCCGCTACTGAGACAATGTTCTATGCTCTCCAGCAATATAACATTCCCACAAACCTCAATGAGAAGGTTATCAATGAGGTAAACGACTACTTCAAGCCAATCAAGCAGAAATATATTGACAACGGTCTTATCAACCCTAAGTCAATGGCAACGGATTCGCAGGCACTTGTCTACAAGGTTCCGGGCGGTATGCTCTCAAACATGATAGCGAATCTCAAGGATATGCACGCTATGGATAAGTTCGACGCGGCACTTGCTGAAATTCCCGAGGTGCGTAAAGACCTCGGATACCCGCCGCTTGTTACGCCGCTGTCACAAATGGTGGGCAATCAAGCTGTGACAAATGTCATAGTCGGCGAGAGATACAAAAATGTCTCCATGGAGGTAACAAACTACTTCAAGGGCGAGTATGGCATAGCTCCGGGTGAAGTCAACCACGACCTTGAGAAGAAGCTCCTGACAAAAGCGGGACTTGACGCGCCGGTGGACTGCCGTATTGAGGATTCTAAGCGCACAGGACAGGAATTCAAGGACGCAAAGGCTGCTCTCGGCGACCTTGCGGAGAGTGAGGAGGATATTATGAGCTATATCTGCTTCCCGCAGCAGACAGAGAAATTCCTCAAGGAGCGCAAGGAGAAGAGAGAGAATCGCGTCAAATACTCGATAACTGAGGCGTAAGGAGGATACTATGAATAATATAGGCGAAGCCGCAATCGAGGCGATTTTAGGTTACGCCGTTGTGTTTGTCGGTCTTGTTCTGCTGATGTGGGTTATTATGATTTTCGGCAAGGTAATGTCGTCGAAAAGTGAGAATACCGCAACATCTCAGGCAGCTTCCGCTCCGTCTGAGACGGCTAAAGTCGCAAGCGAACCACCGAAGCCGAGCGTTCCGAAAGCCCCCGGCAGCGCGGGTGAGGTTATGCTCTATGACACATCAGAGAAAGACGCGGCGCTTATTATGGCGATAGTTGCCGATAAAATGGGCAAGCCGCTTAACGAATTGCGCTTTATTTCGATTAGGGAGGTAAAATAAGATGAAATATAAAGTTACGCTCAAGGGCAGAACCTATGAGGTAGAGGTAGAAGCCGATGAGGCTATGCTCATAGATGAATACGAAGCTAAATCGCCCGTTCCGGCAGCTCCTGCCGCGGCACCTGCAGCTCCCGTTCCGGCAGCGGCTCCGGCACCTGCGGCTCCCGCTCCGACAGCTACGGCGGCAGGTGAGGTCGTAGCGTCCCCAATGCCGGGTAATATTATAAAGATAAACGTCACCGAGGGTCAGTCCGTGAAAGCGGGAGATGTAATGCTGATTCTTGAAGCAATGAAGATGGAGAACGAGATAGTCGCGCCGCACGACGGGAAGATAGCGCAGGTAGTAACTTCCAAGGGCGCGGTCGTCGATACTGGCGCACCCCTCGTAGTCCTCGCGTAAGGAGGGGAGCTTATGAATATACTTGAAACATTAGGAGGGCTTGTGACGGACTCCGGCTTCGCGAGATTTTTCTCGGACGGGGGCTGGAAATCGCTGATTATGATAGTGATTGCCGGAGTGCTTCTCTACCTCGGCATAGCAAAGAAATTTGAACCGCTTCTCTTAGTCGGCATAGCGTTCGGGTGTCTGCTCACGAACCTCCCCGGAGCCGCGCTCTACCATATGGGAATATGGGACGCTTATGTGTATGAATGCGCCTACGATTCCGTAAACGATGTCGCGCTCTACAACGTCGATGAGGCGCGAGAGTACACAGACGATGAGATAACGGCGTATATAAGCGACAATGGACTTTCCGATGAGGATATAATCGAGCATTTAACATTTACCGATATAATCCACCTCGGCGGGCTTCTTGATATACTCTATATCGGCGTGAAATCGGGAATATACCCGTGTCTTATCTTCATTGGTGTTGGGGCTATGACAGACTTCGGACCGCTTATCGCAAACCCAAAGACAATGCTTCTCGGCGCGGCGGCACAGCTCGGCGTGTTCTTAGCGTTCTTCGGCGCGATGTGCATGGGCGGCTTGTTCACCGCTCCGCAGGCGGCATCTATAGGCATAATCGGCGGCGCGGACGGTCCTACGGCGATATATTTAACGGGTAAACTCGCGCCGGAGCTTCTCGGACCGATAGCTATAGCCGCGTACTCGTACATGGCATTGATTCCTATGATTCAGCCACCTATTATGAGAGCTTTGACTACGAAAGAGGAGCGGGCAATAAAGATGGAACAGAGCCGTCAGGTATCAAAGACGGAAAAGGTACTGTTCCCGATTATAGTTGCGGCGTTCGTGATACTGCTCATACCGTCAACCGCTCCGCTCATTGGCTGTCTGATGTTCGGCAACCTTCTGAGAGAGACAGGTGTCACCGAGAGACTCTCCGACACAGCGCAAAACGCGCTGATGAATACCGTGACGCTATTTCTCGGCATAAGCGTTGGCGCGACCACTGTTGCGGCAAGATTTTTGAGTCTCCAAACGATAGCGATTATCGTGCTTGGACTTGTGGCGTTCTGCTTCTCGACTGTCGGCGGGCTTCTCGTTGGCAAGCTGATGTGCAAGCTGTCGGGCGGTAAGATAAATCCGCTCATAGGCTCTGCAGGTGTTTCGGCTGTACCAATGGCTGCGAGAGTGTCACAGGCTGAGGGTCAGAAAGCGAACCCGTCAAACTATCTGCTCATGCACGCGATGGGTCCGAACGTAGCCGGTGTTATCGGCTCCGCAATCGCGGCAGGGTTCCTGCTGAACCTGTTCGGCTGATATAAAATTAAGGAGTCTCCCATTTTCGGAAGGCTCCTTTTTATGTCTAAGCTAATCGTCGGCAACTATTTATTTCTTATTATTTCCTATTTCAGATTCTCAACCATTCTCACAGCTATAGCGAGAGCCTGTTCACGGGTGGCGTTTGCGTAGCGGTTCGCCTCTTCAACGGTTGATGTGTTTTTTGGCGCGAATTTGTTGTCGCCCACGCCCTCTATAATGCCGTTCGCCGCCATGAAATAGACACTCTCACGGGCGTAACCTGAAATATCACTGTCGTCGGCGAAAAGTGCCGGCATATCAAACGTCAGCTTGTGGCTGCTGTCCGTCGCAAGCGTCCATGTCGGCATCGTGACACGCTTATATACTCTCGTAAGCATTGCCGCCGCCTGCTGGCGTTCAAGAAGCTCGTCCGGCGCAAATTCTGTCTCTGACACGCCGTTGACGGCTCCGATATTATACGCTTTCAGTACCTCTACATCGTCGCAGTCAATAAACGGGTTCTCAACAGCGGGGATAGCGTCAACACCCGAAAGTGCCTCATAAGTCTTGACCGCGACTGCCGCAAACTCAAGGCGCGTTATCGGCTGTGTGAGGTCGGCTCCGACAAGAACATCAGGTACAAGTCCAAGCTCCTCGGCTCTGTCAACTTCATCCTCTGACCAGTTGCTGGAAATGGCGCGTGTGTTAAGTCCAGATACAGCGTCAATATCCGCACCCGGCCAATGACTTGAAGGATATGCTCTCAAATCGGTAAGACGCACATAGCGGAAACGGCTCCCCTCCGGAACCTTGCCGTTTAAATCGACGCCAGCCGTTTTCCCCGCCGCGTCTCCAACATAGTACCACGTCACAAGGTCGTTACTGACCTCAACTTTGGTATCCTCAACATCGGGTCCCACTTCAAATATGTATACATCATCGCCTTCACCATCGTAGATGTAAATATCAAATTCCAGAACCAACACGCCGCCCGCGCCGAGGGTCAAAATGCCGGTGATTTCATCGCCTCTGTCGGCTCCTGCGTCATCCGGCAAGCCAAGCGCGTTTTCGGTTTTCTGCCATCCCACTTCGCTTGTCCATGGGTCGCCTGGAGTAAACTCGACCACCTTAGACGCGAACGCTTCAGTCGGAGCCTTCATCTCGTTGCCGTTGCGGTCTGTGAAGTAGTAATAACCATCATCACGCAGCTCAGCGAACGCTGTTGGTACAAGCGTAAGGCACATAACAAACGCAAGAGCTATTGACATAATTTTTCGTTTCATTGGTAATTCCTCCTTGAATATATGCTGATACCCATATTATAACATATTACAATAAACCTGTCAATATTCGCTCAATCTTTTCACGTTGCACGAAATCTCCGCAAGCGCGGCGGCAATCTCCATTTCACAGGCGCGGAGCCTTGACACATCGCCAAGAGAAACTATCCCGATGAGCTTACCGCTTTCCGCTACCGGAAGTCGGCGAACACGCGCCGCTGACATAAGCTCTAATGCTTCTGACACTTCATCATATGGCGAAACGCTTACAATATCACGCGACATCACGCTGCCAATGCTTGTTTTCTCAGGGTCACGGTTCGCCGCTACGCACCGAAGCACAATGTCGCGGTCTGTCAGCATTCCAACGAGCTGACCGTTCTCGTCCGATACAGGCAGTGAACCTATGTTGCGGCGCGACAACAGTCTTGACGCGAGAGCTACCGTTTCGTTTTGATCTATTGTTATAACCTCGCTGTTCATAATATCTGATACGAGCATCGTTCTCTCCCCTTTTGTGACAGAGTAATCGTATGCAGATATTATTTAACTAAGCGTGTGTATTTATACGGGACTTAGCAGCATTTTTACACCAATCGTCAAGAGAACGACACCGCCTGAAAACTCAGCAGCGAAATCTATTAAAGGCGAACGAAACACCGAATTTCAAGAAAGGGGCAATTAAATGACGGCAGAGGATTACATGAAAAAAGCGATTTCATTTGCCAAACTTGCGGCTGAAGACGGCGAAACGCCTGTCGGCTGTATTATAGTGGACGCTAACGGCAAAATAATCGGTACCGGACGGAACAGAACGGAGAGCGGCGATGTCACCTGTCACGCGGAAATGGAGGCAATACGAAACGCAAGCCGAAACACCGGAAATTGGCGGCTCAACGGGTGCAGTCTATATGTAACGATGGAACCTTGCCCGATGTGTGCCGGCGCGATACTAAATTCACGCATAAAGCGCGTTTATTATGGGGCAAGGGACAGCCGCCTTGGTGCCTGCGGCGGTGTAATCAATATCTTTATGGAGAATTTCGGCTACTCGCCGGAAATTTTTCCTGATGTGCTTGCGGTCGAATGCAAAACGCTTCTGAGTGACTTTTTCAAAAAGGTTCGTGATAAATAGTTTATATGTCTTTGCTGCTCCGATTATGAATAATTTATCTAAAATATGGAAATAATGAAGTAAATATTTATATTAAAGGGGCAAGAAAGCAAATGAAAAAGATAACGAAGAAGGCTGCTGCGATACTCGCGCTGACGTTAATGGCGGTTATGCTTGCGGGAGCTGCGGGAGTTGCTGCGGTAACGAACATCGGCGGTGAAGTCGAGGAACGTGATGAGATGGAAACTGCCATACAAACGGCAGAGACTGCGAGAGTATACACGGTGGAATCTGTCGATGGAGTAATCGGGGTATATTACGCAGGTGAGCTTGTGTTCCTGTCGGACATAGCTGTCAGCTCGTTGCCAACGAAGGACAGGGAGGCGTTGTCTGAGGGAATAGTTGTCGCGGAGTATGAGCAGGTACTGTCGCTGCTTGAGGACTATAGCTCATAGAGTCTGTCTCTTGCCGGATGATGATTGGTTGTACCAACTTCTTTTGCCGACAGTATTATCTATTTCCTACGGGGAGGGCGCATTCCCTGAATAAGTGCCGGAACACGGTAATTATACTTTATCCTCAAATTATAAAGACCGGACAATTCGCACACTGTTGAAACCTCGATTTCGTCTTTTCGGGGGTATGCAGACATAGGCAAAGCAGCAATACCGCAAACTTTAGAAGTTACCACCCGCTTGCAGAGGGAAATGACACTCCCTTAAATTGCGCTCGCTTCGGGATGGTTTGTAATTGCGGATTGCTGCTTATTTAATGTTGGTTGTGGAAAATCGCAAAAGGTATATGAGGTATAATATATAGTAAACAACATAAAAGTTCGTGTTATGATCTGCCAGTTTTCAGGTATACACCTTATACAGATATTTTTGGCAAGGACTTTAACGATATTATGAGACTAATCAATACGCAGAGATAAAATAATAAACGCACGGTGTTCCCGCTTCTGTCCGGCTGGCTACTATTACTGAATACAACAAATACAGTGTTTTACGCACTTTAGAGCATTTTGTTTTGCTGATTATTTTTTCAGCACCTATACTTTTCGTTTCTGCTCTAAACGGCTGCATTATTTTCCAACACAGAACCTTGCGAAAATTCTTTCCACCACATCTTCTCTGACACTCCTGCCTGTCAGTGCGGAAAGAGCCGAGATAGCGTCCTCAACAGTGGTCAGTACAGCGTCAGGAGTTACATTGTTTTCAATAGCATCTCTCGCAATCACAAGGGAATCAGTGCAGCGTTTAATTTCCGCCGCTTGTCTCTCGTTCGTCAGAACTATACTGTCAGATTCGGGTTCATTACCGTACATCTCTTTTATCGCAAGCGAAAGCGTGTCAATCCCATCACCTGTTTTTGCTGACAAGCGTATGCTGTTTTTTGATGTATATCCAACAGTTTCCGCTATATCGGACTTATTTTGAATATGCAGCCACTTTTTCCCGCTTTGGCGAACAAGCTCTATAATCTCCAGATCCTCCGGCATATCCGGCTCTGTCAGGTCGGTTACAACAAGCACCAGTTCAGCTTGCCGGAGGGCTTTTTTTGCGCGTTCAATGCCTATTGTCTCAATGCTGTCGGAGGTTTTGCTCCTGATTCCTGCTGTGTCGATAAGATTCACCTTCACGCCACCGAGAACAGCACTCTCGCTAACAGTATCGCGTGTCGTACCGGGTTCCGGTGTGACTATTGCCCTGTCATATCCTATAATTGCGTTCAGCAGTGATGACTTGCCCACGTTTGGACGACCAACAATCGCGCAGTCAACGCCGCTTCTCAGAAGCCTCCCGCGTTCAAACGATGAAAGCATATTGTTTAACTGTTTTATTGAGGAGTCTAAAAGTGTAGTATACTCCTTGAGCCTGAACTCCTCAACATCCTCATCGGGGAAATCGACAGCAGCCTGAAAATGTGATTCCATATCTATAAGGCTGTTATACACTCCGTCTGTTTGTTTCGCGATCGAACCTTCAAGCTGTCCGGCGGCGTTTTTTGCCTCTGCGGATGTTTCGGCATCTATTATGTCAATTATTGCCTCAGAAGCTGTGAGGTCAAGTTTTCCATTCAGAAATGCCCGTTTTGTAAACTCTCCCGGTTCTGCCATTCTTGCGCCGTTATGGAGAACGAGACGCAGTATAGCGTTCAGAGCCATTGGGGAACCGTGACATTGAAGTTCGGCAGTGTCCTCACCTGTAAAGCTTTTTGGTGCGCGTGACACAACCGCAAGGCAGGTATCGTACAGTACACCGCTGCTATCATACACCCCTCCGTAAACCATCATGCCGGACTTTGTAACGGAAAGCGATCTCCCGCTTTTTGCTCTGAATACTTTGTCAGCGATATTGATTGCTTCATCTCCGGAAATTCTCACGATACCAATAGCGGCTCGGACATTTCCGGTCGCTATAGCCGCGATAGTGTTGCTCAATGTGTAATGCCTCCTCGTTGTGCCGCTAAGCTGCCGCTGGGATACGCTGATTGGCTTAGAATATTGCTGCGTTTTCGCGCCGTTCGCTGACTGATAAGGAACTGTTGCTAACCTGTAAATACGTCAAATTGGAAACGCGGAATTATACGGACTTCTGAGTATTTTATTACACGAGCTTTTGACGTTAATAAGAATCCTTAAATAATCAGCCTTTAATTACAGGAAATCAGGACTTACATTCTTCATTTAATTTTGCAGATTGCGTTTTAAATTTTTAACCGCTTACTTCTTATTTTCAACTGTCTTCAATACAGCTCCTCAAGTTTGTTGATCCATAATGCGGCGTTTGCGTCTGATACCATGTTGAAACCATTTTTAGAAAGAGAAACGGAACCTATTTCCGGAGCGTCCGGAACGGCTGTACGCTTATATTGCTGTGAGAAGAAACGCTCAAAAAACACACGCAACCACTTCATGATTTCACCGCGTGTGTACATATTTCCCATTGCGTACTCAGCAAGTCTCAGCAGCTTCTCCGGCGCAAAACCCCAGCGCACAAAATAATATAAGAAAAAGTCATGCAGTATATACGGACCTATAATTTTCTCGGTACTCTGCCCCTCTGCAAGAAGCTCCGGTGAAATTGGTGTTTCCACAATATCAGAAAGTACGCTTCTAAGCTCTCCCTCGCTCTTTATTGAGTACTGGAGAACCATCTCCTTAATCAGCGTTTTAGGAATGCCGGCATTTATCCCATACATACTCATTTGATCACCATTATAGGTACACCACCCCAGAGCAAGCTCCGACATATCTCCCGTACCGATAACAATACCACCGTTCATGTTCGCTATATCCATGAGAACCTGTGTACGCTCCCGAGCCTGAGCATTCTCGAACGCTATATCATGAACATCGGTACTGTGACCTATGTCGCTGAGATGATGACACACGCTTTCAGAGATGTCTATAGTCCTGAACTCCACGCCAAGAAGCTTTGCAAGGCGTTCCGCGTTATTTTTTGTTCTGCTCGTTGTACCAAAACACGGCATAGAAACTGCGATTGTTCGTGTACAAGCATCTTTTGCCGCTAAAAGCGCAAGCGTTGAATTAAGATCGCCCGACACACCGACAACCGCGCATTTTGAGGCTGTTGACTTCATACGCTGCTTTAGCGAACTCACCTGTATGTTATAGACCTCCTCGCAGCGTCTCCTGCGTTCCGATAAATCCTCCGGCACAAACGGCATCGCACTTATATGCCGTGTCAACGCGGTTTCTGTCGTTGTGAGATTGACCTCTGTCGAACCAACTCCGTCAGCATACTCTGAATTTGAGACGTATCTCCGGCGAAATTCTATTCTGTATATGTCAAGCTCCGTAACAGTAATCTCGCTTCCTTTGCCGGACGCTAATATTTTTCCATTTTCACCGATGAAAGTGACGCAACGATCTGACAGAATATACCCGCAGTGAAGTCTTGCGGATTGCACTTTAACAAGTTCACGGCAGTGATCCATGACACCTATGATGTTGAGTGAAGATGAGAGATTCATAATCACATTCGCGCCTTCGGCTGAGAGCTTTGTACTCGGAGGATTGGGAGCCGTCAGATCGGTGCCAATCTCTATGCCGAGACGTAAGCCGTCAACTCCGCCAACACTTATAGGACGCGCCCCGATAGTGAGATACAGTGCTGTTCCGTCCTCGCGATGAAGCTCCACAACGTCCATATCGGTTTTGTCTACAGGCGCACTGAACCATCGTTTTTCCTTTGATGTAAGATAATTCTTTGGTGCCGCGCAGATTACCTCGCCGTGTGAGAAAAGTACGCCGCAGTTGAACAGTCTTCCTCGCACTCTCAGCGGAACGCCGACAGCTATTATCATGTCAAATTCAGCAGTCCACTCTATAATTGTCAACAGCGCACGTTCCGCAGAGCCTAGCAGAACCGGCTGGAAAAAAAGGTCGCCGCAGTCCGCGCCGGTTACACAAAGCTCCGGAAAAACACAGAGCTTCACTCCCGCAGCTGCCGCGTCTGAAATTGCCTTAATTATTCGCAAAGTGTTTCCATCTATATCGCCTGTTCTTATCTCCGGATTACACGCCGCAACTTTTACAAATCCATCTTTTATCTTACTCACCGCTTTCTATAAATTCAAAAAGCTCCTCATCATAATAATATATCGCCGCAAATCGTATTTTATTAAGCTCCGTTTCGTCTGATATTATAACAACACGCCCATCATCCGTGTAAACAGTGACGTTTTCCGCGTCTACGTCAAGAAGCGGAACGAGCGATGCTTCAATCTCATCCGCAAGCTCCGTAATGTGACCGCTGTAGTACTCGCTGCTTTCGGGTGCAGTGTACCCGGCAACAGGAGTACCCTTCGATGTGAATAGCATTACTGTAAACACAACACTGAACAGCAATACTATTACACAACCCGCAGGACGTATCCACTTTACGAAGCTCTCACCCATAAAATCAAGTTTCCTTTCTAAACCTGCTGAACCCACGAAAAATACGCAAATACGAAACCTTTATCATCGGACACAGTGAGGCTTTTAGCGTGTCAGGCGGCACAGTCAAAAATCAGCCGATGATTTGATTTCCGAATCACCGCACAGACCAGCGTTTACCGACAATTCTGTCATATGTTATAAGCTCCATAGCGTTGGCAAATTTCTCAATTTGATCCGTTTTCTCAATTTCAAGGCGCGAATTATAATACGGTATTTCATCGTAGAAGTCCGACAAAAGACGCATATATGAGGTTTGAGTAAACCCTGTTGAAATGGCGATGGAGTTCAGCAGATTGTAGTCGGAAATCTCATTATCTGTGCCGGATTTCACAAGACCATCCTTTAACTCACGGTTCGAGTAGATGACAAACGGCGTTGAAAAGAGCTTAAGCAGTTCCTCTTCATCGTAATCATCGCTCGAATCAATGAATCCGCACTCCTTATACAAAGCATGATTTGCCCCAAGAGTCGGAAGATGGTCACCAAAGAACAGCAGCACTGTTGGACGATCCCTCATGTCTATCCAGTTGGCAAGTGTTCCCAGCATCCTGTCAGCGTCCGCCAGTCCCCCAACGTAATCAGTCAATGATGTTATATTACTCTCAGAGATATAGTCTGAGGTTACAGTTATCTCCGATTCGTCCACATATGAGCCGTAGGGCTGGTGGTTCTCCATTGTAATTGCAAAAAGAAAGACAGGGTCTTCGCTTTCATCTGTGAGGTTCATGATTGCGGTTGCCGTTGTGGAATCGGCTATGCGTCTCCGTGCATAATCGACATGTTCCACAATGCCGAATATATCATCCTGACCATAGAACTCATCGAAGCCGATATATGGGTACGCCGCCTCGCGGGAATAGAACTTTTTGCTATAGGGGTGAACAGCTATTGCTTTATAGCCCGCATCCTTATAGTTTGAGACGTAGCCTGTCACATCATCGTATATATACCAGTACGGCGTTGTAACATTTCCAAGATAATCGGTGGTAAGTCCTGTAAGTACAGCAAATTCCGTTCTAACCGTTCCACCGCCGAGAGCTGTTGTATAGATAAGACCGCTCTGAGTGTTCGGATTTGCAAGGATTCTGTCGTAATTTGGTAGAGGATTCTCAGAAAACTCAATATTTGGCAGTATCCTTGGGTCGAAAAAGCTCTCACTGAGTACAACGATAACGTCATAAAGCTCCGCATCGCTGTCCATTGGTACACCCTCGTATGGCGCGAGCGTGTCAATTACAGTACTCTCGCTATATCCATCGGGAACATCAAGATTTCTTGTCAGGAAGTTCAGTGTAAACGCGCCCACGAAGCCGTTTGCGCTGTAGTTGGAGCTTTGAAGAGCGGTATCGTACTCGTCCATACCGTATTGACTGAGTATGAACTGAACCCTTTCATCATTATTAGTACAAAAAGTACCCGCGATAAGGAACGCGGCAGCAATTCCCCAACGAGCGAGGTAATAGCGCGGCAGGTCAAGCTCCGCGAACCACATATATATTATCCAAACGATGATACACGCAAGTCCCAGCCAGAAGCAGAGCGGCAAATCACCGCTTATAAACGATGTCAGTCCCTCGCCCGCGCCGCCTTTCAGCATAGCAAGATCCTGCGGATAGAAGTTGTCACCGTTGAGAGCGACTTTCATGTAATTCACATATCCGCAGATTAGCGACACAGCCCCGAACGCGGTTGAGGCTATCCATATACGCGGAATCACAAGAATGAATACCGCGTAGAGAAACAGCACAACAACAGCCTCAAACAGCGCGGAACCGGTAAAATTCGTCCAGAACGATTGGAGGTTTTCGAGAGTGATATAGTTCATGTAGTCCATTATGAAGGCACAGAAGAGCGGAAATAAAGGCACACTCACCCAGCCGATTACTCTTGCGGTCACAGCGAGCGGTTTAGGCAGAAATTTTATTGGCGAGTGCGTTGGTTTCTTTTTGCCGGGCTTAATCAGATTGATCATTTCTCTATTACCTCCACTTTCACTTATGTACCGAATATGTTGACAGATATGGAGCATAGAAAACTGTATATAAATCCATTGACTTCTTCTGTGTCATAGTACAATGTCATCATCAAAAGCAGCGCGGCTAAAGCTGTCACCACGCTGCCGCATATTCTCAGGGGCTTGACCTTTAGAACGCCGCGCATAAGAAATATCGAGGCAAGAAGCCCCGCCGCGAAGCAAACCAGCAAAGCAGCAGCCTTCCAGCTTACGGTAAGCTCTCCAATCAGCCGAAAGGCGGCGAGTGAATATACGGCAATAGCTGTCACCGTGAACGCAATCCAAGCCCTTCCGCTCACGAAGTAGACGAATAACATCAGCACCGCGCATGGCAGAAGATTCAACAGAACAGCCGTTCCTGTCGGGAACCCTACCGCAAAAAGAGCCGAACATCCCGCTAAAAGGCTCAGAGCCACCAGCATAAACGCTGTATATATACCATGCGGAACGGTAAACTTCTTCCAGTAGTTGTTCCCATCTGATGCGCCCCTGCCATTATTGTAATATACTACATCAGGCAACCGCATAGCTTAAAAGTCTATTCTATCGCTGATATAGCTCCGGAGATTTTCAATCGGTATTCTCTCCTGAGTCATGCTGTCACGCTCACGCACAGTCACCATATTGTCGTTCAGTGAATCGAAATCGAATGTAACGCAGTATGGTGTGCCTATCTCGTCCTGTCTTCTGTACCGCTTGCCGATTGAACCGGCATCATCGTAATCGCACATGAAAGACTTCTGAAGCTTGTGATAAAGCTCTGTAGCCTGTGCGGAGAGCTTTTTGGAAAGCGGCAGAACGGCGCATTTTATCGGCGCAAGGTACGGGTGAAGTCTCAGCACTATGCGCGTATCATTCTTGGCGGCATCGAGAAGCTCCTCGTCATACGCCTCGCACAAAAACGCCAAAACAACTCTGTCACATCCGAGCGATGGCTCGATTACATAAGGTATATAATGTTCGTTTTTCTCCTGATCAAAGTATGTGAGGTCTTTGCCACTCGCCTCCTGATGCCTTCCGAGGTCATAGTCTGTTCTGTCAGCTATACCCCACAGCTCACCCCAATCAGTGAACGGGAAAGCGTACTCTATATCTGTCGTTGCCCTCGAATAGAACGCAAGCTCCGCCGGTTCGTGGTCGCGGAACCTGAGATTTTCAGGCTTGATTTTCAGAGATAACAGCCAGTTCTTGCAATAGTCCTTCCAGTAGGCGAACCACTCAAGGTCTTCGCCGGGCTTGCAGAAGAACTCACATTCCATCTGTTCAAACTCAAGCGTCCTGAACGTAAAGTTGCCGGGGGTAATCTCGTTTCTGAACGCCTTGCCGACCTGACAGACACCGAACGGGAGCTTGCGTCTTGTTGTACGCTGGATATTGGCAAAGTTCACAAATATGCCCTGACACGTCTCAGGGCGCAGATAGCACACGGAAGATGAATCCTCGGTAACGCCGATAGCGGTTTTGAACATCAGGTTGAACTTCCGTATCGGCGTGAAGTCGTGCTTTCCGCAGACCGGGCAGACAACATCATCATGGGAAGTGATAAACGATTCCATATCTTCAAATGTCATAGCGTCTGTATTCACATCCGGAAACTTGTCAGAAATGAGGTTGTCGGCACGGTGACGGGATTTACAGGCTTTGCAGTCAAGAAGCGGATCTGAAAAGCTCGAAACGTGCCCTGTAGTCACCCAGGTCTGCGGGTTCATGATAATAGCCGAATCAAGACCAACATTGTAGGGCGATTCCTGAACGAACTTCTTGAGCCACGCCTTTTTGACGTTGTTTTTCAGCTCTACGCCAAGAGGACCATAATCCCACGAATTGGCAAGTCCGCCGTATATTTCGCTTCCGGCGAATATGAAGCCGCGATTTTTGCAAAGGTTTACTATCTTGTCCATTGTTTTCTCTGAATTTTTCATAAATACTCCTCTAAGTTCGCGTTACGCGAATTATTTTTGCCGCGCTCCTGACCGATATGCCGGCGTTCGCAAGCATACCGATATTCAGTATAACACAATCAGCTTACTATAATATTATATACAAATTCGCTCCAAAGTCAACTAAAATCGGCAGAGTTTATCAAAAAGTTTTCAGGGGGATAACTCTTCTTTCCTGTCACCGAATGCGGGTTGACCGTCACACCGGCAGGTTTGTCTGCTGCACGGCACAGCATGACGTACCCCTTGAACAGGGGGCTGGCAACCAGATTGAACTGAACACAAGAGCGTTGCCGCCGGTTGCCGTTGGAAATAGTCCTGACGGCTGCCGAGGCTGACATCCTGCTCAACTCGCCGTACAAGAGGTAAAGCACCGATGGTGTGCGGATATCCGTCTCTTTCGTCTAATTGCACAAAAAAGTAAAAAAGACTTGAAAATTGCAAAAGAATGGTTCATAATGATTAGGCTGTGAATCCCTGACGGGTTTCCTGCAAAATACATATTAACATTGAAGAGGGCGCGATCATGACTAAAGAAAAGGTATCAGGCTCGTTAAAATACTTTCTGCTTTTGAATTTGGGTCTTATCTTTACGGCGGCAGGAATCAGCTTGTTCAAAACACCAAACGGATTCGCGATAGGCGGCACAAGCGGACTTGCTATTATTCTTTCGTCACTTTTTCCGAAGCTTGATGTCGGTTCTATCATGCTTATTATCAATATCGCTATGATAGTGGTCGGCTTCATCGCGTTTGGCCGCAAGTTCACCGGGGGAACTGTCTATGCCTCAATTGTACTCTCGCTATATGTTGAGATCATTGAAAGGCTCGTTCCGCTTTCCGCGCCAATGACCGATGACGCTATGCTGGAGCTTATTTGGGCAGTTATATTGCCGGCTATTGGTTCCGCTATTGTGTTCAACATAGGTGCGTCTACCGGAGGCACCGATATAATCGCACTCATTGTCGCAAAATACACCTCTCTTGAGGTTGGAAAGGCACTGTTGGTTTCAGACTGTCTGATTACAGCGGCAACATTTCTTGTGTTTGACGCAAGAACAGGGCTTTATTGCTGCCTTGGACTTTTGGCAAAGACGTTTCTTGTGGATATGGTGATTGACGGAATAAACGCTCGAAAGGATGTCACTGTAATATCAAAAGAGGCGTTGAAGATAGAGGACTTCATACTGCACCGTCTCGGTCGCGGCGCAACGGTAACGAAGGCTATTGGCGCATTCACAGGTCAGGAGGAGACTGTAGTAGAGACTGTACTCTCCCGCCGTCAGGCTGCCATTCTGCGTGAATATATCAGGAAGGTTGACAGTAAAGCGTTCATAACCATCGTAAACTCATCAGAGATAATAGGCAAGGGCTTTCGGGATATATAGGGAAGCGAGACGCTCTCAGAGAGGATTTTTCCCTAAATCCCTCTAACATATCTCAAATCAACACACACCACGTTACCGGGAAACGGAATACCAACGTGTGTGCCGTCCCATTTGAAACCGTGACGTTCGTAAAACCGTCTCGCGGGAGCGTTCTCACGCAGCACAAACACGAATGCGTTTTCAAATCCGAGTGCTTTTAACCGTCTCAACGCTTCTTCAAATAATATGCCGCCATAGCCCTTTGAACGTTCGTCCGGGTGCGTATAGAATGACGCTATCTCGCCCCAGTCGCGGTAGTTTTCATTGTTGAACCGGCAGGCATTGCCGGGGTTGAAGTTTTCAAGTCTCGCCTGACAATAGTTTATGCACGATACGGGCGTATCGCCGCGATAGAGCAAAAGACCGTGTACATTTCCGCTTTGATAATTCCCGCGGAACGTGTCAACCCAGCGGTCATCCGTTATCTCATTGTCGAGAAACTCTTTTGTCAGAGCTTTATCATATGTGTCACGCCATCCCATAGCGTGTATGAGTGACATTGCTCTGAAATGTTCGTCCGTTTGCGCGTCAACAAAATGAAGTTCATTCATAATATATCTCTCCATCCTCAATGGAATTATGTATTAGCGGTTGGGTATCTCACTCGCCGCAGTGTTTATCTCGTCCTATGGATGTGGGTATATTTGCATTTAAACAAAAGCCGGTTGGTAAAACCTTTAGTTAGCTCCCCCGCTAACTGGTAAAACCGGTGCATCAAACTCCATCGGGCAAGAAACCGGATTCACGGCAGCTGTATACTTTCATCCCATCTCAATTGACTTGTCATCATTTGTCCACTCGTCAACATCAACTATATTGAACGTATTCTCTCCCGTGCGACAGATTACTTTCTTGATTCCGGCGTTTATTATGAACCGTCTGCAAAGAGCGCAGGGCGAAGTGTCAGCAAGAAGCTCCCCAGTCTTCGCTGAGTGTCCTGCCAAATACAGCGTTGCGCCTATCATGTCGCGTCTCGCGGCTGATATTATCGCGTTCTGCTCCGCGTGTACGCTGCGACATAACTCGTATCGCTGCCCTGACGGGATACCAAGATCCTCGCGCTTGCAGTAACCAATCTCCGAACAGTTCCTCATTCTTCGCGGTGCGCCATTGTATCCTGTTGAAATAATCTCATCATCCTTTACTATGATGGCTCCATACTTGCGGCGCATACAAGTGGAACGTTCCGATACCGTGTCAGCTATATCAAGATAATAGTTAACCCTGTTTGTTCTGTTATCCATATTTTACCTCCAAATGACCGTTAATCTCAAGATGTTTGATATATTATAACAGAAAGCGAGAGGTAATACAATTAATTCTTTGCAAATTCAGAATAATTTTTCATTTTTTTATTGACATAAAGCGAGATACGGGTTAAAATAAACTATCGGGAGCGGTATTGTCCCATGTAAGCAGTCTGATGAGCAATGCTTTCGGTCAGTACGGAGCTTATTTTGCGCCAACAGGTAACGGCATAACTGTTTCACAAAGGAATTGCAGAAAATGAATCTGTAAAATAGAATACTCAAAAGTGATGAAAGTTTTATATTTCGGTTTGCTGTATTCAAGGCTAAGCCAGACTTGAATCCTCAAAAAGAAAGCTTCAAATTTTCAAGTTCTATATGTGCCGCCATAAATGAATGTCAATAAACGAAAGTCAAGCAAGATCTTCGATACTCCTGAGTGCGGTCATAAATGAGTGCAGGGTAAAAATGTTCGGTATTTGAAGTATTTCACGAGTTTATAAAGCAGGCGCATAGAATCAGATCCTTATAGACCTTC
>CAZKLU010000018.1:0-19459 GCA_964553775.1 uncultured Oscillospiraceae bacterium
GCAAATTCAAATTTGTAATTATAAATTCACTAATTTCAGGTTGACATTGAGTGGAAAATGGAACATAATAAGGAAAGCCTTATGGGAGGGGTTAATCTTGAATATTAAAATGCTTAAATTCCGCGCACGGAATATTATCAAAAAGCGCGGTATCAAACTCATCGCTATCGCTATTATCTTTGTATCTGTTCAGCTCATCCTGAGCTACCTCATCGAAGACCTCGCCGGTATGGACGATTATTACGAGGCAATTTATTCGTCACTGCTGACCTCCGATGAAATGGATTACGACGATATGGTCAACGCCGCAGTGGAAGCCGCGGAGAACTATGAATACTCTCTGCCCGGTCTTCCGGCTATCATCTTCATCGTTCTCATCTATTTTTCCAGCTTTCTCATAACCGTCGGGTACCGCTATCAGACGCTCTCCGAGAGCCGTGGCTCCCCTCAAGGGTATGGCGCACTCTTCTTCGGCTTCAACCATCCGTTAAAGGCACTCGCTATTGAGCTTCTTATTATGCTTCGCATAGCTCTCGTGCCTGTGCTGCTTGTCGTTGCCGGAACGCTGGCGGCAAACCTTGTAAGTCCCGTTCTCGGCGGTATACTGGAGCTTGCCGCAATGCTCTCTTGTCTCGTGCTGCTTATCTGCGCATCTCTTAAATACAGTCAATCTCTCTATGTCTTCTTCGACCACCCCGATTACAGCCCTTCACAGTGCCTCGCAAAATCCGCTGAGCTTATGAACGGCAAAAAACGCACCCTCTTCATCTTCGAGCTTTCCTTCATTCCATGGATACTCGTGGCTTCACTCTCAAGCTCGCTGACACTTATTCCCATATTTGACATTTGGCTCGATCCGTATTATTATATATCATTGGGTAATTTCTACACGGATCTGACGTTTGTCGATCCGCCGTCAGCTTCTTTCGGAGAAAATAATCAATGACTATTACAAGCAGAAAGAATAAACTTGTCGCTCACTTCAGAAAGCTCTCGTCCTCAGCAAAATACAGACGCGAAACAGGCGAGTTTGTCTGTGACGGTATGAAGCTGCTGCGTGAAGCGGTAAAATGGAACGTGCAAATACGCGATGTTCTGACTACCGAATGTCTCCCCGATGATGTTGTCTTGCCGGATAATGCCAACGTGTACCTCACTTCGCCTGATGTCATGGACGCGGCTTCATCGCTGCAAACTCCGCAGAGCGTTATTTTCTCAGCCGCCATTCCAAAGTCTCAGGAATGTCACAGTCTCTCAAACACGCTGATACTCGAAAATGTCCAGGACCCCGGAAACGTCGGCACGATGATTCGAACCGCGAACGCTTTCAATGTGAGTACAGTCGCGCTCATAGGCGGCTGCGCGGATATCTGGAACGTGAAAACTGTGAGAGCTTCCATGGGCGCGGTGTTCAGACAGCGTACAGCCATTCTGACCCTTGAGGATCTGAAGCTCCATGATGTACCGCTATACGGGGCTTCTCTCGGCGCGGAAAGCGTCGATATTCGCAGAGTCAGTCTCCAAAACGCGGCAGTCGCAATCGGCAGCGAGGGCGCGGGACTCTCCAATGCCTTGCTTTCAATGTGTACCGGCAAAGTAAAAATCCCAATGTCCCCGATGTGCGAATCTCTTAACGCCGCGTCAGCCGCGACAGTTGTGTGCTGGCTGATGTCAGGAAACAATTTAACGGAGGTGCGATAAAATGACTAAACACTGGATCTGGCTTTCAATGCTCAGCGGTATAAGTACCGCGGATAAGATACTTCTGCTTGATAAATACAGCACGGCGGAAATGATATACGATACTCCCGATGAGGAATTAGCGGAGGTCAGCGGCGTAAAGATAAAACACAAGCTTGACCGAAACCTCGATGCCGCCAGCAAAAGTCTCTGGGACTGCGATGATATAGGTGCCACCATAGTCACGATCGCGGACGCGACTTACCCAATTCGTCTCAGGAATATACCCGACCCGCCTATCGTATTATTCGTCTTAGGAAAACTCCCGCCGATTGATGAACTTCCCTCTATCGGCTTAGTCGGTACACGGAAATGTACGCCCTATGGACTTATTACAGCGGAAAGCTACGGATATGAAATAGCGTGCTGCGGCGGTCTGCTTGTCTCAGGTCTTGCCGAGGGCATAGATTCAGCCGGAGCAAGAGGAGCCATACGCGGCGGCGGTCGTGTTATAGGCGTTCTCGGCACGGGAATCGATATTGTGTTCCCGAGCTTCAATAAGCCGCTGTTTGAAGATGTGCAGGTCTGCGGTGCCATCGTCAGCGAGTACCCTCCGGGATTTCGCGGGCAAAGGTACACGTTCCCAAGACGCAACAGAATAATAAGCGGACTATCCCTCGGCATAATTGTCGTTGAGGCACCGCGCAAATCGGGTTCTCTCATAACGGTGACTCACGCAACGCAGCAGGGGCGTGACGTGTTCTGCGCCCCCGCAAATCTGGACGCGGAATCATTCTCAGGTTCTAAAGATCTCATAGCGTCCGGTGTTCCGGTGTTAGTATCGGGTCATGACATTATAAACATCTACCGACCGATGTTCCCGAACCTGCCCGCGCAGCCGGAGACACTTACACCGCTGCCGGAAGATCTTGAGAGTGAGCTTATCAAATCCTCCTTAAAGCCTGCCGGTAAGCCCTCAGCGTGGGCAGCCAAATCTAATCCAGATACCGCTGCCGCGAAACCGGAACCTCCCGCTCCGCCAGTAAATGAAGCTCCCGCCCCTGCGGAACCGAAAACACAGCCGCGACCCGCCGCCAAGCCGAAAAAAGACATGAAAAACGCCGCTGAATCGAAAAGCAAACCCGACAACAGCAATTCAAAGAATAACGGTGAACCGAGCTACACCCGCGTCTACACTGCCGAACAGAAAATTATACTTGACATACTCGACAAAGCACAGGGAAGCCTTCACATAGATGAAATAGTTCGGCTTTCGGGTCTTCGCGTTAATGTCGTTCTGGCTACCGCAACTCTGCTTCAGCTTATGGGAGCTATAGATCAAAGACCCGGCAAGAATTTCACAATCATCAGGAATGAATGATTTGAAAGTGCCATATATCACGAAAATCAGTCTCTCTTTCAGCGGCTCCGCCAACGCAAAACGCTCTAAGAGAGCGAGTGAAACTCGGCAAAGCGGGACAGAATCAGCCGTGTTTCACTATAAAACAATATTCCAGTCAAACCCTGAATCAGTCAGGTCACTATCAAAAATGGAAGAAAGGATATTTTTTAATGGCAAAAAGTAAAACAAACCTTGTTATTGTCGAGTCTCCGGCAAAAGCAAAAACCATTGGTAAATATCTTGGTCCGGATTACAAAGTGGAAGCCTCAATGGGTCATCTTCGCGATTTGCCGAAAAGCACTCTCGGAGTGGATATTGAGGGCGGCTTCATACCTCAGTATGTTCCTGTGAAAGACCGTGAGGACACAATAAAGGAGCTTAAAGACACGGCAAAGAAAAGCTCCCGCATATACCTCGCGACCGACCCTGACCGCGAGGGCGAGGCAATATCCTGGCACCTCAAGGAGCTTCTCGGCATACCGGACAATGAGGTGTACCGCGTCACATTCAACGAGATTACAAAGAAGGTCGTGCAGGAGAGCATCAAGTCACCCCGCAAAATCGATCAGGATCTCGTGGACGCGCAGCAGACGCGGAGAATACTTGACCGTATAGTCGGCTATAAGCTGTCGCCGCTTCTGTGGAGCAAGGTGCGCCACGGACTTTCAGCGGGAAGGGTGCAGTCAGTCGCAACGCGCCTTGTCGTTGACCGCGAGAACGAGATACGCGCATTCAATCCGGAGGAATACTGGCTCGTGGACGCGAAGCTGCAAAGCGGCGGCGGGAAACAGTTTCTTGCGAGGCTTACAGGCTTCAGGGGCAAAAAGATAGAGCTGAAATCCGCTGACGATGTTGCTGTCGTGGAAAACGCCGTTGTAAATTCCCCGTTTGTCGTAAAATCTGTAAAGCGCAAGGACAAAACGCGCTCACCGTCACCCCCGTTTATCACCTCGTCACTCCAGCAGGAGGCGTCACGCAAGCTCGGCATGACACCGCGCCGCACAATGATGGCGGCACAGCAGCTTTACGAGGGCATTGACATCGCGGACGAGGGAACCGTGGGACTTATAACGTATATGAGAACCGACTCTCTGAGATTATCGGAGGAGGCTCTCACGGCGGCGGGTGAAATTATAACCTCACGATACGGAGCGCAATATTACGGCGGCGCACGCAGATACAAGACGAAAAGCGGCGCACAGGACGCTCACGAAGCAATAAGACCGTCTGAGCCGCGTCTTGCTCCGGAGAATGTCAAGAGCAGCCTGACAAACGACCAGTACCGTCTCTACCGCCTTATCTGGAACCGCTTCATAGCGAGCCAGATGGAAAATGCCGTGTACGACAGCGTTACAACCGACATAGAATCTGCGGAATATATCTTCCGTTCAAGCTACAGCGCGTTGAAATTCGCCGGATTCACAGCGGTGTATGAGGAGAGTACAGACGAGGAACCGGAGCGGCAGTCTATGCTGCCTGTACTGAATGAGGGCGAAACTCTCACGCTTGCGGAGCTTATCAAGGAACAGAAGTTCACTCAGCCGCCCCCGCGATATACAGAAGCGTCACTTATAAAGGAACTGGAGGATTCCGGCATTGGCAGACCGTCAACCTACGCGCCGACTATATCAACAATATTGAGCCGCCAGTACGTCATAAAAGAGGGCAAGAACCTGAAGCCCACCCCTTTGGGCGAGGTCGTAACGCAGCTTATGAAGGAACGCTTCAACGATATTGTTGACCCGACGTTCACCGCGCACATGGAGGAAAACCTTGATTCCGTTGAAAAAGGCGAAAAGTACTGGAAGGATGTTCTCGCGGAGTTCTACACCCCGTTCAGCGAGGAGCTTGAGAGCGCGGAAAAAGCTCTTGAGGGCGAGAGAATAAAGATACCCGATGAGGAAACCGATGAGATATGTGACGTATGCGGGCGCAAGATGGTTATAAAAAACGGCAGATTCGGCAGATTTTTAAGCTGCTCCGGCTACCCTGAATGTACGTTCTCAAAGCCTATCGTAATTGAGATGCCGGGAAAATGTCCGCGCTGCGGGTCGCGTATGCTGAAACGGAAATCGAAAAAGGGTTACGACTATTACGCCTGTGAGAGACTTAAAGATTGCGGGTTCATCACATGGGATGTTCCGGTGGCGGATGTTTGCCCCGAATGCGGCAACACAATGTTCAAACGCTCCGGAAGAGGATTCAAAAAGCCGTTCTGTGTCAACGAGAAATGCCCTAATTTCCTTCCGGAGGACAAACGCGGCTACAAGAAAAAGGAAACCGCAAGCACCGAGGAATCCGCCGCGCCGGACAGCACCAAAGCGGCAGAAGCTGCCGTTAGCGGAACCGCTGAAAAAACAACATCCAAAAAGTCTGATACAGGCACAAAGAAAAAAGCAACATCCAAAAAGTCTGACACCGCCGCGAAGAAAAAAACAACCTCCAAAAAATCCGATACCGCCGCAAAGAAGAAAGCAACATCGAGCAAGTCAGGCGCGGGGCGAATACGCAAAGGCTCCGGCGGTACTGAATAATGAAAGTAACTGTAATAGGCGCGGGGCTTGCGGGCTGCGAGGCGGCGTGGCAGCTTGCGGAGCGCGGAATAGAAGTTACCCTTTACGAGCAGAAGCCGCTCAAACGCTCCCCCGCCCATGTCTCCGATAATCTTGCGGAACTGGTGTGTTCCAACTCGCTGAGAAGCGATGAACTTACAAACGCCGTAGGACTTCTGAAAGCTGAAATGCGTCAGCTTGGGAGCGTCATAATGGAGTGCGCCGATACCAATAAAGTTCCCGCCGGAGGCGCACTCGCGGTGGACAGAGTTAAGTTCTCAGGCTCCGTCACTGAGAAGATACGTTCGCACCCGAACATCACGCTTGAAAGCCGTGAGGTGACTGAGATACCCGACGGCAGAGTGATTATAGCCACAGGACCGCTGACCGATGGGGAGCTTGCGGACAGCATACAGAAGCTGCTTCCGGAAGAGAACCTGCACTTTTTCGATGCCGTTGCGCCTATCGTGAGTATTGAGAGTGTCAATATGGAGAGCGCGTGGTTCGCGTCGCGGTACGGCAAGGGTACATCCGATTATGTGAATTGCCCTCTCGAAAAAGACGAGTACATCGCGTTTGTCACGGAGCTTGCGTCCGCTCAGGAAGCCGAGCTTCACGGCTTCGATGACGGCGCGGTGTTTGAGGGCTGTATGCCAGTTGAAGTGATGGCAAGAAGAGGTATTGACACACTGCGATACGGACCACTAAAACCTGTGGGGCTTCAAAGCCCGCGCACAGGCAAAGAACCTTACGCTGTCGTTCAGTTAAGACAGGATAACCGCGCTGGTACGCTTTACAATATCGTCGGTTTCCAGACGCACCTTAAATTTCCTGAACAGCGGCGCGTATTCGGCATGATACCGGCACTGCGTAACGCTGAGTTTGTCCGCTACGGCGTTATGCACAGGAACACATATATAAACTCTCCTAAACTTCTTGACAGGTACTACAGGCTAAGGTCTGAACCTAGGATAGGCTTTGCGGGTCAGATTACAGGCGTTGAGGGTTACGTTGAATCGGCGGCGTCAGGTATGCTTGCGGGAATAGAGACAGCGCGGGAGCTTCTCGGCATGGAACCCGCGAATTTCCCCGCTGAAACCGCGATCGGAGCGCTGGCTCTCTATATAAGCTCCGGCGGTCTGGGCGATTTTCAGCCGATGAACATAAATTTCGGTATTATAGCCCCGCTTGAAAAACGTGTAAAGGGTAAAAGAAACAAGAATCTTGCAATATCCGAAAGGTCACTTCATTTCTTGAAAGATGTTTATACGAAAGGAAGTACAGAATGAAGGTTATATTAGACGCAATGGGAGGAGATTACGCGCCTCTTGAAATAGTGCGCGGCGCGGTAATGGCGGTTGAGGAGCTTAACACAGGCATAGTGCTTGTCGGTCGCGGCAAGGACATACTTGTCTCGTTTGAAAAGCTCGGAATGAAGGATCTCCCGCAGAATATAGAGATCGTGAACGCGACTCAGGTCGTGACAATGGAGGATGATCCCGCGTCAGTCACAAAGACAAAATCCGATTCCTCAATGACTGTGGGCTTGAAGCTGCTTCGCGATGGGAACGGTGACGCTATGGTGTCGGCAGGCTCCACCGGTGCGCTTCTGTCCGGAGCGACACTCATAGTGAAACGTATACATGGTATCAGACGCGCCGCACTCGCTCCCATAATACCGTCCAACGGCAACAACGGCACAATAATTGTCGATGTGGGCGCGAACGCTGAGTGTCCGCCGGAGTACCTTGTACAGTTCGCTTATATGGGCTACTACCTCGCGAAAGCGACTTTGGGCATTGAGAATCCCCGTGTCGGGCTTCTCAACATAGGCGTTGAGCAGACGAAGGGCAGCACACTCTATAAGGAGACACACAGACTTCTGAGTGAATCCTCGGCAAACAGCAGTCTGAACTTCATCGGCAACATTGAATCACGCGACATTATGAACGGCGTGTGCGATGTGCTTGTCTGTGACGGGTTTACGGGCAATATACTGCTTAAAAATATTGAAGGCATGGCTCTGTTTTTTAACGGCGAGATAAAGAAGATATTCAATAAAAATACCCGCACGAAGATGGCGGCGTCCGCTATGAAGGATGAGTTTGCGGAGCTGAGAAAGCGCATTGATTCCTCGGAAGTGGGAGGAACCGCGCTTCTCGGTATCACGAAACCGGTTATCAAGGCGCACGGCTCTTCTGACGCTTACGCTATAAAAAGCGCGATACGTCAGGCGATAGATACCGCCAATTCCGGTGTTTGCGGCGCGATTGCGAACAGCGTCCAGTACATGAAAACAGGTGCGGAACAATGACCAGTGACCTTGAAAAACGCATAGGCTACGAATTTAACGACAAGCTCCTTCTGCGAACCGCGCTCACGCACAGCTCGAAAGCAAATGAGGATCGCGGCAATATTGAGTGCAACGAGCGGCTTGAATTTCTCGGTGACTCGATACTTGGCTTCATAGTGGCGGAGTATATTTATATGAATAACCCCGGTATGCCGGAAGGGAAAATGACACGCCTTAGAGCGGAGCTTGTGTGCGAGAAGAACCTCGTCACCGTGGCGCGTTCCCTTGATATAGGTTCCGCGCTATTATTGGGGCGCGGCGAGGAACACACCGGCGGCAGAACAAGAACCTCAATACTTGCCGACGCTGTTGAATCTATAATAGCCGCGATATATCTTGACGGCGGTCTTGAGATGGCAAGCAGATTTATCTATAAACACGTCCTTGAGAAGCTCGAATCGGGCGAGTTCAAGCCCCAGAATACTGACAGTAAAACGTATTTGCAGGAGATAGTGCAGCGGACAAGCGGACAGCTGCTTGAATACAACGTCACAGGCTCCACCGGACCCGAACATGAGAGAATATTCACTGTAGAGGTTCTGCTCAACGGCAAACACATCGCTGACGGAACCGGAAGAACCAAAAAAGCCGCCGAACAGGACGCGGCGAAGCACGCTCTTTTAATACTGAAATGACAGCGAGACGGTCGGTTATACCGATATTCATACCGCACCTTGGCTGCCCGCATATGTGCGTATTCTGCAACCAGCACCGTATATCGGGCGAAACAAGCCGCGTTACAGGCGTGATGGCGCGTGAGATTATCGAGGACGGGATTAAGAGACTTCACGGTTCCGAACATGAGATCACTGTCGCGTTCTACGGCGGCAGCTTCACCGCTATACCGGTTCCTGAACAGGAGGAGCTTCTCGGCGCGGCAAAGGGCTTTATAGACAGCGGTGAAATATCCTCAATACGTCTTTCAACTCGTCCTGACTGCATTGACGGCGAGGTGCTTGAAAGGCTGCGGCTTTACGGCGTAAAAACAGTGGAGCTTGGGGTTCAGTCAATGTGTCCCGAGGTGCTTGCGGCAAGCGGAAGGGGTCACACAGCGGAGGACGCGGTAAACGCGGCGAACATGATAAAAGCCGCCGGATTTGAGCTGATACTGCAAATGATGACCGGACTTCCGGAGGACACGCCCGAACGCTCACGGTACACGGCTATGGAGCTTGCGAAACTGCGACCCGATGGTGTAAGAATCTACCCAACAGTGATAGTGAGAGATACCGCGCTTTACGATATGTGGATAGCCGGAGAGTACCGCGAACACACAGTTGAGGACGCTGTGACGCTCTGCGCCGAGCTTCTTGATATATTCGATGAGTACAATATACCTGTGATACGTCTTGGTCTTAACCCGACAGAGGAGCTTTCAAACGGCGGAGCGGTCGGCGGTGCGTACCATCCCGCTCTTGGTGAACTTGCGAGGAGCCGCCGGTATCTCAACGCTATGGACGCGCTCATTACCGGGAATGACCGTGGCAAAATTGTTTCGTTTGCCGTACCGAAAGGAAAAGCGTCGCTGGCGGCGGGTCAGAAACGACACAACACGCTGGCACTCTGCGGTAAATACGGTCTGCGCGGCGTGAAAATCCGTGAGTGTGACACAGAGAGGCTATACAGATTGGAGACACGCCAATGAAACGGGTTTTTCAGCTTGCTCTGTCGTTGCTGATACTTCTGGCGATTTCGGCGTATACTGTACCTGATGATACGGTAGTCTATGTCACGCCGAGCGGCGCAAAATACCACCGTGAGGACTGCTCATATATTTCAGAGAACGCGACATCAATGACAATAGCCGAAGCCGAAAGCGCGGGGTATACTCCCTGCTCACGCTGTAAGCCCGATGAGGACGAAACCGTCTCAGACGGTGAAGCGGCTGACACTGAACCGGAGAGCGTATCCGTCAGCGGCAGCGAGGATTCCAACGCGGCGGCGGAAGACGGCGGCTCCGATACTGAGACTTCGGTGACTGAAAGCGATACACGGGTTTTGACAACAGTGACAACATCGGGAAAGGACAAAACCGACAACAGGGTCACGCTGATTATCGGCACAGGTATCCTTGCGGCGGTGAGCGCGGTGTGCATAGTGTTTTCAAACATCCGTGACAAAAACGAAAAAGACGGCTCCGCGCCGTCAAACGATAAAAAGAAGTAAAACCGGACGGAATTATACCCGTCCGGTTATGTTTTCACGCTATATTGCTGTCAGTCTCGGAAATTGATTTTCGTATGCTGTCAGCACTGATTTAATCAGGCAAAAGTGGGTTTGCCATCAAGGTACCTTTCAAGTCTGTCAAGCCCCTTGGCAATCGTTCCAATATCAGTCGCGTAAGACCAGCGGACATAGTTGTCGTTGCCGAACGCCGCGCCGGGAACAGTCGCGACAAGACCGCGTTTCAGAAGCGAATGTGAGAACTCGGACGCTGTTGTTATCTTATCTCCGCAGATCGTCTGACCAAATGTTCCGCTCACGTTCATGAATATATAGAATGCCCCGTCCGGTTCAAGGCAGCTCACCTTATCCATTTGACTGACCCGCTCGACAAAAAATTTGCGGCGTTCGTCAAACTCATTCTTCATCATTTCCACCGCCGACTGGTCGCCGTTATACGCTTCCAGTGCCGCGTACTGCGCGGGGTTCGATGCGTTTCCTGTGGAGTGGCTCAGATATGTTGACATGAGCTTTATAATCTTCTCGTCTCCGGCGGCGTAACCGATTCTCCAGCCTGTCATGGCGTAGGTTTTAGACACACCGTTTATTATAATCGTGCGTTTCTTCATCTCATCACTGAGAGACGCCGCGCTCACAAACTCGCCCTTATAGACTAATGTCGCGTATATTTCGTCGCTTATGAGATACAGATCCTTCTCGACAACTATGTCGGCAAGTGCGCGAAGCTCCGATTCGGAGTACAACATTCCTGTCGGATTTGAGGGATTCGTGAGTATAAGGCACTTGGTCTTATCCGTCACAGCGTCACGGAACTGCTCAGGCGACATCTTGAACCCGCTCTCCTCTGTTGTGTCAACAATAACCGGAACAGCTCCGCACATACGAATCGCCTCAACGTATGTCACCCAATACGGGGAGGGCAATATTACCTCATCGCCGGGGTTCAGAAGCACCCGCATCGCGATATAGAGAACGTGCTTCGCGCCGCTCGATACGCATATGTTCTTAGGCTCATACTCAACATGGAACGTCCTGTCAGTGTAGCGGCATATAGCCTCGCGCAGTCTTATGATACCCGGTACGGCTGAGTAGCCTGAGTGATTGCCAATAATTGCCTCGATACCCGCGAGCTTTATGTTGTCGGGCGTGTTGAAGTCCGGCTCACCGGCTCCAAATCCCGCGACATCCACACCCTGTGATTTCAGTTCCGCGGACAACGCGCTTATCGCCAGTGTCGCTGACGGCTCTATTGCCGCGGCTATTTTTGAAAGCTCCTTCAATGCTATGTTCCTCCTTCAGTGGATTTTGAATTTATTATAACCCCATTCGTTCATTTTTGCAAGTGTTTTTGTAATTTTCTATCTCATTATGAAATTTCGCTGTATAGTGACTTGCGTTTTTGTATATTATGACGGCTAAAAAGCCGGTTCGGGCTTTCCTTTCGCGGCACTCCTGAATAAATCAGCCTGTAACGGCAAAAGATAATAGGTGCAAAGCATATTGAAAGAGGGATTACAGTGAGCGAGGGCATAGAGCACATATATCAGAAGGATCAGATACAGGACATGGGTTCGTCAACGGTTGAGACAGAGAGGGGCGGCATACATTGTCTGACGATAGTCGGTCAAATAGAAGGACACCAGATACTGTCGTCAGATACAAAGACAACGAAATATGAACACGTCATGCCGCAGCTTGCGGCGATAGAGGAATCGGACGAGATTGACGGTCTGCTTATACTTCTGAACACCGCCGGAGGAGACGTTGAAGCGGGGCTTGCTATTGCGGAGCTTATCGCCGGAATGTCGAAGCCCACAGTGTCTCTCGTTCTCGGCGGCGGACACTCGATAGGGGTGCCGTTGGCTGTGGCGGCTGATGTATCAATGATCGCGCCCTCGGCGGCTATGACGATACACCCTGTCAGGCTCACAGGAGTGGTCATAGGCGTACCGCAGACGTACAACTATTTCGGCAAAATACAGGAACGCATTGTCCGGTTTATAACAGAGAACTCGCGCATAACGAGGGAGAAGCTAATGGAGCTTATGCTGAAAACAGGGGAGCTTGCCGCCGATGTCGGAACAGTAATCTACGGCGAGGAGGCTGTGGAATCCGGACTTATTGACAGGCTCGGAGGACTTTCGGACGCTCTCGGCTGCCTTCACGCGGAAATTGACCGCAGACGAAAAGAGTCTCGGAACACATGAGACACTAAAGTCTCAAAATCGCGGCAAAGCCCGAACATTTTGCGTTATTAAGGCTGCCGCGATTATTGCCGATATTTGTAAACCGTTAAAATCCGGCTTAAAAATCCACGCGCTTGCGATTATAAAAAGAGCGCGGGAATTTTGGCGGATTTCAAACCCGCGAACCCGCGTTAATCGGGATTACCTGACCCGCGCTGAAAACTGCCCCTGACAAATCGGGGCTGAGAGTACAATTATTCAGCCGTTTCGGGGTACTCAAGACCGTTCATGAACCCGTTTTCAGCGGAAACGCACTGCACATCACCCGCTATTACCTGATTGCGGTACACGATAATATCAGCGACTACTGTATCGTCAACGTATGGGTAGTTCATTATCTCATAGGTGAACCGCGTAGCCTCCTGACCCGCGTACCTTGTGAGGTCGAACCCCTGACTTATCTGAAGCTCGTTATAGCGCGTGTACACATCGTTAAATTCGAGCGGGATGGTTATTGTCTGCTCCTCAATCTTTTCGCCAACCTCCCAGCCGAAAGTCTCAAGATACGCTATTCTCTGCTCTTCACTCTTTACAACGGCTGAAAGCGACAGTGTCTCAGTATCGCCCGTTTTCGCCGCAAGCCTGAAACCAGCCGCAAGAAGCACGATCACTGCAACGATTATCGCCGCCGCCGCAAGTGCGGTAATTATTCTCCTCTTGTCTACTTTTGCGGTTATAATAAACATGGTTTACTTTCACCTCCCGTTTTTGGTTAAATATATGCCGACAGTCCGGCAAATATTACCATAGTGGAGGCAGCATGACAGGTTCCGGCACGGAGCGGTTCTAAATCGCGTGATACGCCGTCCGCGCACAGAGTTTCACGCGGTAAAAGCGTGAAGATTCATTTCCGTGGAGACACTCAGGTGTCACTTGACACTTTGCCCTAAGATATGTTATACTTATTTCACGCGCTGCGGCTTGCGCGGCGGTTCCGCTGTGTGCGGTGTTATTCGGCACACGGCAAAAGGCAAGGAGGTGTTACCATGTCAAAGAAAAGCGGCTCCGGCTATATAGGTCAGATAGTGGTGATTATAATATTGCTGCTTCTCCTTCTCACTCTTGGCGTTCTTATAATGTGCGTTGCCATGCCTTACGTCAACGCGAAAAGCACTATGCCGGACACAACGCACTTTGAAATATCCATGCGGGAGGACGGCACCTCTACACTTTCGTGGGACGCTGTACCCGGCGTAGACTCGTATATTGTCGAAATATCCGACTACCAAAGCGGCGAGACTGTTTTCAGCGGCTCCGTCAATGGAAGTGTATGCCTTCTGCCCGCTCTTGACGAAAGCCGTCTCATTCTTCGCGTCAGCTCCGTCAAATACTGCTCAATATTCGGTACGCGAATGAAAAGACTCGGCGAGGAATCGGCGCAGGTGACATTTCTCATGCACGACCCTTGCGCGAGAGAACTCACAGCCGATGCCGATGCCGTGACACACACTATCGCGCTGTCGTGGCAGGGGTACGCCGGTGATAATTACAAGGTGTATAAGCAGGGCGATCTCGGTGTACTGTCGCTTTTAGAGGAATCCGGCGAAACATCCATTACTCTCAACTTCGACGGCGAAACGCTTACACTGCCCGACTACGATGAAACAGTCACGCTCGTTGTTGAGGGTATCTGCGCCTATGACGGAATAACGCTGTACGGCACAAGCTCTGTCACTGTCGGCTTTACACGCGAGGATTTTCTCCCAAGCGATATTGAGCTTCGCTGCACTGAAAACGGCGGCAACAGCTGGACGCTTCTCTGGTCAGAGACACAGGGCGATACATACACTCTTGAGATGTCCGAAAACGACGGAGACTGGCAGACTGTTCTCGTCTATGAGCGCGGTGACACTCTCTCTTACAGCACCGGTCAGCTCCCACCGTTCAACGAATACAAATTCCGCGTGTCCTCCACAGGAGGCAAAATTTCGGAGGACGAGTCTGTTATTTCTAACACCGTATCTGTCGAGACTGAACCAACTCCTGTCGGGTGCCTTGTGTGGACGGTAAAGCCGGTGTATATATATAGCGGTGTTGACAAGAAGGAAATAATCGGCGAGACAGGAGACTCATCATACTGCGTATTGAGCGAGGACAGCGGTATGTTTTACGTCCGTTTCGGCGGCGGGTACGGGTACATTGACAGCAGCTACTGCATGATAAATCTGCCCGACTACTTTGGCGATCTCTGCGCGTATGATATAACAAACAGTTACGCATCGCTTTTTACAATACACGAGTACGAAATAAAACACATCACAGGACGCGACATAACAGGCTATGAAAACGTCCGTCTCGGCTACGGCGAATATCTTGTGCCGCTTCTCTACCCTACCGCTGAGAAGCTGCTGACAGCCGCCCTTGCCGCCCGTGACGATGGCTACAGAATCAAAATCACGGACGCTTTTCGCCCTCAGACCGCGACTTACGACCTTTACGACTGGACAGACGAGCTGCTGGATGAGCCTGTTCCCGATTATACATATTCCGGCATTGTTATGGACGATCTGCCCGATATACCGCTCATCTCTGAGATAGCGGGAGATCTGCCGGAGGACACGGACTGGGATACTGTAGAGCAAATCGAGTATCTGAAATACTCGGATCTACTTAGCGGCGGAATATACACCCTCTCGGACTTCTTTGAAAACGGCAGCTCCACGCACAATATGGGTATTGCGCTTGATGTCACCCTCGAATGGGGCGGCGAGGAAGTCAAAATGCAGACCTCCATGCACGATGTAAGCTGTTACTCTGAGATTTTACGCAACAACTGGAACGCGGAGCTTCTGTCCGGCTATATGTCGAGTGCCGGATTCAACACGAGCAGCTCTAAGTGGTGGCACTTTGAGGACAACGCCTCCGCCGGAACGCTGAACCTTGCGTACAGGCTTAACGGTGTCTCCGCTGAGGGCTGGTACTATGACGGCACAGGATTCCGCTACCGCCGAAGCACCGGCGCGTTTTACACCGACTGCCGCGTCACAATAGACGGCAGCATATTTGAATTTGGAACGGACGGGTATGTAATAGAGTAAAAACGCCGCGTTTTGACTGTATTCTTTTCGGCTGCACACTCGATGTAAACAGGCTGCACCTCACAGCGTGAAATCCTCCTCGGTGTACCTGTCCGTTTCTATAATAGCGGGGCGCGGCGGCTCACGTTTCAGCGGGTCATACTTGAACTTCCCGCAGCTTCCGCCGGACGATACGACCCCGCGCCGCACACAGCCAACCTCCGTCTCGCTGAGTGTTCTGCCGTACTCGCAGTACGCGCAGCACGGGTCTATGTTCTTTCTGAATAGCATAGCGTTGCTCCTTTATCGTTAGTGGTTATCTTATTATACATCATCCGCAACGCTGTTTCCAGAGAATTTTGAGAAAAAGTGAAACTCCTGTGCAGTATATAACCGCTAAATCGCCGCGCAGCCCCGTCAACTCCCGCTCACTCATAATAGCTCAATAACCTTCGCCGTGAAAGCGTCCATCGCCATAACATTTTTCCTGATACTGGTATTTGCAGGGATAAAATGACATAAACTTATGGCGAGGTGATAAAATGATTGAGAGAATAAAGCAGCTTTTTGACGATATACAAGAGAATATTCGCAAAATGGACGCGAAAAAGCGGCGGTTCTTCACGTTAGCCGTTATAATAGCGGCAACCGCAGCGGTGCTGTTATTGGCTGAAACTCCGTCCTTCATAAGCGCGGCGAACACGAGACAGCTTCCGATATACAGCGTGGAGCGCGACCAGAAGATGATAGCGTTGTCGTTTGACGCGGCGTGGGGCAACGAGGACACTCAGACACTCATAGACATATTGGGCAAGTACAATGTCAAGGCGACGTTTTTCGTTGTCGGGGAGTGGGTAGAAAAATATCCCGAATCGGTAAAAGCACTTGCCGACGCGGGACATGAGGTTATGAATCATTCAAGCGACCACGCGCACTTCAATACGCTGTCGGCTGATGAGATTGTGCTGAACATAAGCGAGTGCAGTGACAAAATTGAGGCGATAACAGGTGTACGCCCGACACTGTTCAGACCGCCATACGGGGAGTATGACGACCATGTTATCGCGGCTGTCCGGTCAATGGGCATGGAGCCGATACAGTGGGATGTTGATTCGCTCGACTGGAAAGACATCTCCGCTTCTGAAATCTACAGCCGCGTCACAACAAAAGCCGCCCCGGGTTCAATCGTTCTCTTCCACAACGCCGCGCTGCACACGCCCGAAGCACTTGAGGATATTATACGTTTTCTAATAAGCGATGGTTACGAAATTGTGCCGGTGAGCCAGCTCATCCTGACGGGAGATTACACAATAGACCACACCGGCAGGCAGTTTCAGGCGTGAGTTTGACATATAAACGTACATACACCTCTTTGTAAGTGTATGTTTTTTTGTCTCAGCGGTCACATTGGGCTGAAAAGCGGCAGCGTATCAGCGTTTGAGCGCGATTTTCGCCTGTCACTTTCTTTTTCTCACGAAAAACACATAAATTATCACGCTCGTCACAGCGACTACCGCTATAACTCCGACAACAACATAAACCGTAACCCCGTTTTCAGGCTCCGGAACAGTTTCAGCCGGAGCGTAAATCTCCACCTTGTCCTCCCCCTCAAGTTTCACTGTATTGTTTGAGGTGCTTCCAATTTCGGTCAGCACTTCATCTTCATCAACGATTTGTGCGTCGTCTGTCTTGTCTATGACATCACCAGCCGGAACATTTTCAGCGTCACCAATTTCGGTATCGGCAGCACCCACAGCGTCACCCTCGAAGCCGGGGTCACTCAGACACACCCAGAAGTTTCTATAGCCGTTGAAGTAGCCGACATATTGCCACGTTCTGCCGCTATCATCATCCCAGCAGCTTGATACATAGTCAAGATACTCTCTGAAGTAGCCTGTCATTTCACCGCTATAGGTATATTCAACCTTGCCGTTCGGGTAGTTCCAGCTCGTAAAACTGTCGATTCCCTCGAAGTTCTCATCGTACACCGAGCAGTCTGTCTCGTAAATCTCGTCCTCATGTTCATTCTGGAAACTTATGTAATCGTACACCACAGCGCACTCGGATTCCTTTACCCAGCCGAACGGGTCATCCTGAGATGATTCATCGTCCACGCTCCACACACAGAGCCACGTCTCACCCGCCGCGTCCTCATAGTGCCAGCCGCCTCTGAGGATCGTTCCGTTCACAACATTCATGTTCTGCTGTGACGATATGGGGCTTTCCCAGATTGTAACATACCCACTCTCACCGTTCGCTACATATTGGCGGTAGAGATATGTACACTCATTCATGTGCGAATCACCGAAGCTGTCACCGGGTTCGACTATCATATCGGCGTATATTGGCAGCGCGAGAGCTGAGATTACAAGCAGTGCCGCCGCGATTGATAATAGCTTTTTCATAGTTCATTCTCCTCATATAAAATTATTTATTATTATTCCGCACACATACGAGAACACATTCGCCTCAAGCGAGAATCTCCACGGGTGCGGTATTTTTGTACCCAGCCTTGAGTATATAGCCCCCTCGACCGCTATGGCGGCAAGCTCCAGTATCGCTGTTATGACAGGCTTTGGGAACATCGCGTGGAGCAGAACGACAACGGGGTTTGTTAAGATGTTTACAAGCGCGAGAAGCAGCAGGTCTTTGCCGCGAAATCCCGCAAGGATTCCAACAGCACCCTCTAAAATCAGTGTAAAAGCGAGTGACAGAGCAAATTCAGCGGTCATATCTCACCCCTTTCAGCCCGAACGCCAATAACGGCAGAGACACTGCGGCACAGAGTGACAGCCCGACCGTTCCTGTTTTTGCGGCTCCAAAATAAACAGGCAAAAACCCTATAAACAGAGCGAATGTCAGAAGCCCGAACGAGAAGCCTTTAAGCTCCGGCAGAAGTCTCGCGCAGGCATAGAGCGTCAGCGGCATTGTCATGTTGAACAGGAGAAGCGCGGCAAGTCCGAGCGGCATTGTTTCACCAAAGAGAAAGCACACAGCCGAAAGACCGAGACTCAGCGTTGCCGTTGGAAAAACACCGAACCTGTCAGCAACAATTCCCCCGACAGCTTTGCCTGCCGCGACAGCGCATACTGCCGCGAGTCCGTACTCCGCTTTCCATTCAAATGTTCCGGCAAGTCCCGCGAATGAACGAATGATAACGACTGAAACAAGGCACAGTACAGCTATAACGGTTCCCGCCGCCGGAGGTGTAACAGTTTCGGCTTGCGGCTTCGGACTGACAACCTGCGGGTCAGAACGCCAAAGGGCAATCAGTACCGATATAACAGCGAGAGCGGCACAAGGTATGTATGGCGGTATTGCGGCTCTGTAGACTGTACCGATGTACAAGCCTATCGCACCGGGCGACACGAATATTCCGAGAGGTGTTATTCTGTCCTCAAAGCCCAGCGAATACACCCCTCCGCCGACATGGAAAAGAGCGTTTCCGGTTCCCGCGAATATGACAGCAAGCCACGGCACAGGACACAGAAGCGAAACAAACACAAGTGAGCAGCCCGCGACCGCGAAAATCTTTGGGTGTCCGAACCTGTCCGCAATCAGTCCGATCGGCATTTGAGCGGCGAACGCCAGAAGATTATATAGAAGTATCGTTATCTCCGGCTGCCAATTCAGCGTGACTTTTCCAAGGATAGTCACGGCACAGGAGAGGTCTACGAGAAAATGCGCTATGGAATAGAGAGTAAGCAATATTAAGTCACCCCTTTCTTTTTAATCACCCCGCGAATATGACGCTATATTGACTGTCCTATAAGTATAGACGCAAAATAACTCGGAACCTGACAGCCAAATCTGTTTTTTTCTCACGCAAGCACTGTTTGAATACCCCGTCACACAAAAATCAGTTGAAAATTGACTTCCGCCCTTGCGCTATGTTCAAAAAATATTCGGCTCTGATGGCTTTACAAAAATTCCCGAAAACCGTCAAAACCGAAAATACTTTCTGGGCTTGATTTAATCACAAGCGGATTATTACTACAGGCGGGAGAAGATAATAATTGCCGTTT
>CAZKLU010000018.1:19559-28706 GCA_964553775.1 uncultured Oscillospiraceae bacterium
GTCATAGTCTTTTATTGTTGTCAGACGGTGGGCTATCGTGAGTGTCGTTCTGCCGTGCGCCAGACGCTCCATGCTCTGTGTAACAACAATCTCACTCTCATTATCAAGCGCGCTTGTAGCTTCGTCAAGTATAAGTATCGGTGGGTCTTTCAAGAACACTCTCGCAATAGAAATACGCTGCTTCTGTCCGCCTGAAAGTTTCACGCCGCGTTCGCCAACGTATGTGTCATAGCCGTCTTTAAGCTCGTTTATGAACTCATCGGCACCCGCAAGTCTCGCAGCCTCATGTATCTCATCGTCTGTAGCGTTCGGCTTGCCGTAACCGATGTTCTCAGCTACAGTGCCGCTGAACAGGTACACATCCTGCTGCACGATTCCTATCGCGCCGCGAAGACTTTTCAGCGTCACATCCCGCACATCCTGACCGTCTATAACGATCTGTCCGCTTGTCACCTCGTAGAATCGCGGTATAAGGTTACACAGCGTAGTTTTCCCTCCGCCGCTTGCCCCGACAAGCGCGAGACGCTCACCCGCGTTTATATGCAGATTTACGTTGCGTAACACCTTATTGTGGTCGTCAGGGTACTCAAAGCTGACGTTATTGAAACGTATATCGCCCGATTTCGGCGCGAACACCTTCGCGTCCGGCTTGTCGTCAATATCAATCGGCGTGTCCATAATCTCAAAGAACCGCTCGATTCCCGTCATTCCGCGCTGGAACTGCTCGGCAAACTCCACAATTCGCCGTATCGTCGCGATAAGCGTTGAGACATAGAGCGTGTACGCGACAAGATCTCCGGCGTCTATCCAGCCCTTAACAACAAATATCCCGCCGCCGAATATTACTACAAGATACATAAGCCCATCGAACATTCTTGTCGAGGTCTGATACAACGCCATCGCCTTGTATGTATACTTCTTGAGCTTCTCAAAGAGCCTGTTGCCCTCCTCAAACTTCGCGTTCTCCGTCTCCTCCGCGCAGAACGCCTTGACAACACGCTCACCCAAAAGACTTTCCTCAATCTGAGCGTTGAGTTCTCCAACCTGCACTCTCTGCGCCCGCTGTGTCGCTCTCAATTTGCCGTTCAGCTTAATCGACACTATCAGCATGAGCGGCACACACAGAAACAGCAGCACCGTAAGCCCTATACTGTAATTGCACAGTATCGTGAAGCTCACCACAATTTTCACTGCCGCTATGAAAAACTCCTCCGGACAGTGGTGCGCGAACTCCGTCACATCAAAAAGGTCGTTTGTAATGCGCCCCATAATCTGACCGATTTTGTTATTTGAGTAGTATGACACGCTCAGCTTCTGAAGGTGGGCAAAAGCGTCGCGGCGCATATCAGTCTCTATATGAACGCCCATTACATGACCCACATCCGCCATGAAGTACGCCGCCGCGCCGTCAATTACGCGGAGTATGAGGTATAGAAATCCGAGCTTGACCACAAGACTGACAGTAAGTGAAGCGAGGTCGTTCACCGCCATATTTGTAATTGTCCTCAATATCTGTGGCAGCACAAGCTCGCTAATACAAGTCAGAGCGGCACAGAAAAGGTCGAGGATAACGGTTTTGATATATTTTTGCTCGTATGGGAAAAACCGCTTAATAAGGTTCCATGAACCTGTATCACGCGCCGCCGGATCTGTTTTCAAAAGCTCCTGTGGTGAAATATTATTCATATATTGTTTACATCTCCATGTATTTCAGTTCGTTTTTCCGGTTTCAGTCTTATCTGACCGCGTTTTCGCTTCACGTTCGCTCAGCTTGCGCTCGAACCGCGCCTTGCCGCAGTCATCAGGCACTCTCGTTGGGTACCCGCCGCCGAAACAGCCCGTACAGAACCCGCTCGTTTTATCGGCTAACTTCACTACGTTATCGACACTCAAATATCCCAGAGAGTCAACGCCGATTATTTTCGCTATCTCATCGACAGTGTGGTGCGTCGCGATGAGTTTGCTCGGATCGTCAATGTCTGTGCCGTAATAACAGGCTCCCACGAACGGCGGCGCACTCACTCTCATGTGAATTTCAGTCGCTCCCGCCTTTCTCAAAAGGCTGATTATGCGTCTGCAAGTTGTGCCGCGCACAATAGAATCGTCAATAAGCACAACGCGCTTGCCCTCAACAGCGGAACGGATCGGGTTCAGCTTGATATTTACCTGATCCTCACGCATAGTCTGAGTTGGCGAGATAAACGTCCTGCCTATATATTTGTTTTTGATAAAGCCTATTCCATATGGTATGCCTGACTGCTTCGCGTAACCCATAGCTGCGTCAAGACCGGAATCCGGCACACCTATAACAACATCCGCCTGCACCGGATGCTCAAGAGCCAGAAACGCGCCCGCTCTCTGACGGGCTGTCTGAACGCTGCTCCCCTCAATAACCGAATCCGGTCGCGCAAAATATATGAACTCAAATACACAGAGTGACTTCTTAGCCTTATCGCAGTGCCGTCTGTCTGAGCGTATTCCGGACTTGTCAACTATTACGATTTCGCCGGGGTCAAGCTCTCTTTCGAGCTTCGCGCCTACAGCGTCAAGACCGCACGATTCCGAAGCGAACGCGACAGAACCGTCAGCGGTTGTACCCATGCACAGAGGACGAAAGCCGTGCGGGTCACGCGCAGCTATGAGTTTGCTCGGTGAGGAAATTACAACAGAGTACGCGCCGTCAACAACATCCATAGCCATCGCGACTGCCTCCTCGATTGACGGTGCTTTGAGACGCTGACGGACTATCTCGTAAGCTATGACCTCGGAGTCTGTCGTGGTGTGGAATATAGAGCCACGGCTTTCAAGCTCCCTGCGAAGCTCAAAGGAATTAACAAGGTTGCCGTTGTGGGCAAGTGCCATGCGCCCCTTATAGTGGTTGATAAGTATGGGCTGGACATTCTGACGGCTGTCAGAGCCTGTTGTCCCATAGCGGCAGTGACCGACAGCTATGTTGCCCTCGCTGATTGAGGCAAGTGTTTCAGGCGGGAAGACCTCACTGACAAGTCCCACACCCTTTACAGCGTGAAAAACGCCATCATCGTTGACAACTATTCCCGCGCTCTCCTGCCCCCTGTGCTGAAGAGCGAACAGCGCGTAGTAGGCAAGCGTACCGACATCGGTTGTTTCTTTTGAGTATATTCCGAATACTCCGCATTCCTCATGGAGCTTTTCTCCTGTCATTTGAGCGTCCTCCTTAATGTATAGTCATGTGCCGTCAAACCCGCAGACCCGCGCCGCGGGGAAAGCCGGTTCAATATAATATTCCAGATATTTACTGCAAAAAAACCAAAGAGGTGTGCAGCTTTGGACACACCTCCGATAGATAATAATATTTTATGAAATTTTCAGCAATTTGTCAATGGGTAAAATCTACAAATCACGCTGAAACCGCAAGGAGGTTACTGTACAGAGCGGCTCACGCGCCGCCGTGCGTTTTTTTATAGCGCGGGTTTATGTCAATGCCCTGTGAAGCATTAACGCCATCTGCGCCCTTGTCAATGATGACGTTGGATTCAGCATATTGTTGCTGTCTCCGATTATAACTCCCAGCTTCACAAGCGCACCGACAGCCTCCACAGCGTATGATGAAACCTGACTGCCGTCAACAAATCCGCTGAGGTCGCTCTCTGTTCCGGGTTCTATGTCGTTATCAAGGCACAGGCACCTGTACAGGTACACCGCCGCGTCCTGAAATGTCACAGCGTTCGCCGGATAGAACCGCGAGTTGCCCGCTATCACACCCGCCGCCTTTGCGGACGCTATAGCCGCCGCGTAGTAATCGGTGGTTTTCACATCAGTGTAGCTTGTAAGTCCCGCGTCCGCGAATCCGAACACACGCGACAGCACAAGAATATAGTCTCCGCGCTTCGTTGTACCCTTGGGGTTGAACTGATTATTGCCGATTCCCTTGACCGTACCGTACCTTGCGAGGAAGTCAACAGCCTGAATTGACCACTTGCTGCCGCTCATGTCATTGAAATACGCCGATGTATCGGGCTTCGTGACGGTTATGTGTATTATGCCTGTCCGAGTGCCGCCGTTGCCGTTCGCGGCGGTGTACGACAGATATACATTTCCCTCAAATTCCGCTTTCGGCACGAAACTGAGCCTTGAGACAGCAGAGGAATCCATACTTGTGCTTTCGCTGAACTCCTTGCGGTTCGTTGGAGAACTGTAATCAATGTACAGCTTTCCGGCAGAGGGATCAGGCGCGGCGAATTTGAACGTCAGCTGTGTGCCGGACATATGGGAAGTTATAATCTCCGTAAGTTCCGAGCCGCTGAATGTGACTGCCTCGCCGGAAGTCGAATATGTCAGTGTCTCTATGTTTTCAAGGTCGCCGTCCTCAACAATAAATGTCAATGTACCGGTAAACGTGGCGTATCGCGTGTTTGTTCCGGTATAGAGTACAGTGACAGTGCCGGTAAACGTCTCATTCGCCGTGAACACCAGCCCGTTCGCGAGTTTTTCATCGTACAGGTACGATGTATCGGTCGCTACCCTCGTTTCGCCGTCGCCAAAGTAGAGTATGCCCTGTGAGCTTGCCGGTATCGAGTTGAACCGGACGCTCTTTATCTCCGCGCCCGTCTCATCGTAGCTTGCGGTTGAAAATATACTGCGCTTAACAGCGTAGCTTTCGCCGGAGTACAGCGTGTACGCTTTGATCGTGCTGTTCGCGCTCACGGTTACGGTTATAACGTCGCTGAACTGCGTTCCGTTCACATCAAAGCCGGAGAAAGGAATCGTAAACTTTCCGGTGTAGTTAATATCCGCCAGAAAACACAGGTTCCGTATGAGGTTCGCGCCCGTGAGATAATGGTACGCGGTCATGGTCGAGATCTCATTCACACCGTAGTAAAGCGTTCCCTCTTCATCCGGCAGTTCCGATATTCTTATATAGCTCAGCTGATAACCGGTGTTGTCGTAGCAGGCATCGTTTAACGCCTCCGCGTCAAAATATACCCGCTCACCCGACTTGACTGTCAGGCTGAGAGACGAACCGGAAGTCACCGTGATTTTAATCGTACCCGAATAGCGCGTACCCTGCGTGTTATATCCGCTATAGTATATGGTGAAAGTACCCGTGTACGCGCTGCTTGCTACAAAATTCAGCGTTGACAGCGGCTGAGTGCTGCTCACAAGATAGTATTTCGCCGTGTCCGAAGCCAACGCCTTGGTGCTTCCGCAATAGACTGTGCCGATAGAGTTTCCGGGAAGTCCCGCGAATGTTATATAATCAAGCTGGTAGCCTGTCTCGGCGGCGCATACACGAGAGAAATCATCGGGGTCAAAGAATATCTGCCGCCCCTGACGGACAGTGTAGCTTATACCCGCGCTCACCGTGTTTGCTTCGGGATTCACCACATACATGAGTACCGTGCCAGAGAGTGCGCTTCCCGCCGTATCGTAAGCCGTAAACGGTATTGAGAAGCTGCCGTTAAAGCTGTCGGATGGTACAAAGGTTATTTCATCAATGTAAGGGCTTTTTGTCCTGTAGTAGCTTGTGGAACTGTCAACCACTCCCCCATACACGTTTTCCCGTGTGTAGTTATAGTACAGCATACCATACGATGAGGATGGAGGCGTGAATTTAACGGAATATACGGATCTGCCTGTAATCGCCTCGCAGTATGAGCTGAAATCGGATGCCGAGAACGTCACAGTCTCGCCGATACTCACCGAATATGTTGTCTGTGTCGCCTGCGTACCCGAAACAGCCACGGCGATCTCTCCCAAATATGACAGACCGTTTTCTGTATAGCCCTCATATTTTATCGTGGCGGTTCCCGTGTATCCTGATTTTGGAACGAACGAGATGTATTTAAGCTCCGAGAGCGTAAATTGCCTGCCGGATGATACACCGGAACCAGTATCCGCCTCCGAGGTATAGGTATAATAGAGCGTACCCTCACTCGGTGAAACGGAAAGATTTGTAATATATATCAGGGAACTTGCCATAAGGCTCACGCAGTTATCGCTTATCTGACCGGCAACAGATGATAGTATCAGCTTCCCGTCAGTAAGATCCGCGTTTATTACCGCTGCGGAATTTGGAACCACCTCGACAGTGAATGTCGCGGTATATGTGTTCCCGTGCGCGGCACTTTCGCCGGAACAGGTAATCACGGACGTACCCTCTCCGCTGCCTGTCACAGTAGCGTATGTCGGCGTGTTCGTGGAGCTTGTCACGCTTGCCACAATTACGTTGCTGCTCGACCACGAGAACGCGAGATTGGTGTTGCTGTTCTGCTCACTGGCGGCGTTGCCGTAAGCGGTAACATTTAGCGAAAGTGTAGAACCTACAGCTACAGTTGTACGTCCCGCTGAGTTCGCGATAGTAATGCCGCTGACAGTTATTTCCTGAGATGATGATGTCGCGACAAGCGTCTCGCCATCGTAAACGGTAAAGTAAATATTAGTCTTTCCGGGAGCAACGCCGGTGAGCTTGCCTGTTGTCTGCAAATTCTGTGAGGAAGTGTCAACGTGTACAGTCGCGGTTGTCGGCTCCTCAAATTTTGCCACGCTCATGTTGTCGCTTATCCACTCGATTTTGTATGTTGTGTCCACGCTGCCGCCCATCACCTGACCCGTTATATTAAGCGACTGATACACGGGGTTGCCGGACGTGTCGCGGCTGTCAATGTCGATAATGTATGTGTTTGCCGTTTCCGATCCCAGACGGCACATCAGGATATTCGCGGTTATCTCGGTATCGTCCTCCGTCCCGTTCTTATCCTCCCCCTCCGCGTATGCGAGGGGGGAGTTTGTAACGAAAAGTGTCAGCGCGAGAAGCAGAGAACACAGAGATGTAAATAATTTGCGTTTCATGCTCTATCCTCCTCAGCGACCGTCCCACTGCGAGGTGACAGTGAGACTGTAGCCTGACGGTGAAGTCTCATCCGCGATAAGCGTCAATGTGAGAGGCACTATGTTGCCGCCGGATGTGTGTCTGTTGCCGTATTGGTCGCAGACGTTTGAATTGAACGTGATTTGACCGCCTATGTTCATGTTCACAACCTCAAGCGTCAGCATCTCGCAGGCGTTGTTGATTGTCAGCGTTTTGTTTGTGCTGTCTATGGTTGCCTGACCCAGAGTGTTATTGTCTATCGTCACGGTAACTGTAGCCGCTGTCGGTACAACGCTTATAGCGGTCTGGATAGATTTCATCGTGCTGTCCGCAAGCGATACGCTGTATTCAGTGCCGTTCCATGTGTACGTTCCGCTCATAGGAGCCGACACCAGCGGGTCATACGTTTGTGTAGCCGATGTGCCGCTGCCGCTCTGGTCAAGCCAGTAGAGTGCTTCATTGAAGCTCACACTCAGAGTGCCTGTGAACTTGCCGGTTACGCTATCCACATCTCCGACCGCGCTTACCGCTGTGACAACCGGAGCGGAGGTATCTTTCTTTTCTATCGGATAGAGGGCGCGGAACGAGTGAGAATTTGCGTCCGATGTACTTGTACTGAACGCTATGAACACATAATATGTTCCGATATTCATCTTATCGTAGCAGCTCACGTTGTATGATGAACCGCCTGTTACCGTTACATTTGAGTTCGGTGTCAGGTTATCGCCGGAGGACACTTCGCTCCGTATGTAAGACATCATATTCGCTTTGAGTGTGCTGTTCGCGTATACATCGAACACTGACGGACTGCTGTCCGCGTTGTCTCCGCAGCGTGTCACCATCGCGTCAAGAACCGTGATAGGATCTTTGCCGGATAAATATTTCTCTTTGTCCGCTACCCAGCTGGTATCGGTTGCGAGGCAGTTGAGATATTGCGTGAATTCCTGCTTCAGGATCGCGTCTGATGATATTGCGTTAGTGTAGTTCAGGAGCGCGTACTCGACCTTAGACGTTGTTGTCGCGCCTATTGAAACGCCGTTGCTGCTTTCAGAGAGCGTTATGACATTTGTCGCTTTCGCTGTTCTGAAATAGAAAAGGTACACCGCCGAATGTGTTGAGTCGCTGCCCTCAAACGTCAGGTACAGGAAGTAGTCCGTGTCTGATGTGAGACTTGTGAGCGATATTCGCTCCGCTGTCTCGTCAATTTTCACGTTTCCATAGCGGAGACTGCTGTTAGTTGTGCTTGGCTTGTTGCTCACCATTGAGTAGTTAGGTGTAGTGAGCGCGTAAAGATTATCCTTTGTCAGCGGAGTCTTGTCACCGTCAATTACAAGGAAGAATGTTCCGTCCGACTGTGTTGTGTTCCAATGCGGAATGTCCTCGGAAACGCTCGGTATATTCACCAGTCCGCCAGTGGAATCAGTGATAGTTGTTGTCACCTGTCCCGCCGGAGCCGCCCAGTAGTAGATAATACCCGGATGGTCAAGCAGAACATCAATATATGCCCATGTATCGCCGACCTCGACTGTGCCGCTTGGCGATATGATCTTAGGATAGCCCTCCGCAAGCGTTGGCGCGGCTGAGCTTGAAATAGAGATAGTGAAGTTGCCCTCGTTCGGCAGCAGCGTCAATGTCACGTTCGGGTCGTTGCCGTTCAGATATTTCTGATAATCGCCCCAGCTTATCTGGGAATTTTGCGATGAGCTGTTCGGAGTTCCCGCCACGCTGTCCATAGTCTCGCTCGAAACAACTGTTATCTTAATTGATGGCGTACCGCTCCAGTATTCGCGTCTTGTATCGCCCTGAAGCGATGTAATGTGCATCGCGTACTCAACCGTCACATCTTCTTCGAGGGTTGTGAGCTTTTGCCATGTAGTTCCGCTGTCTGTCAGGTGGTTGAAGTAGCTCTGTCCTCTGTACTCATAATCGTATGTGGACGGTATCTCGATCTGCCCTTTTCCGCCGCACTCGTGCCACGTTTCCTCACCGGAAATGCGCCGGTAAAGCGTAAACTGCATTGTTGTGTTCGACCATATAAACATATCCCAGTACTGGTTCGGATCTGCCTTTGACGTTGAGTATGGTGTCACAGAAAACGCCAGATCTATTGTGTTTTCAGCTTCGTTGCTGGAAATACCGAGAGAAGAGGCGGTAATTTTCTTTATAGTGACCTGTGCCGCCGCCGTTGTGAACTCCAGCTTTGTCTGCTTCATCCTGTTTGTCGCGGTGCTTGTATCGGCTATGTCGTTTGTCAAAAGGAAGTAGTAGGAGTAGCCGTTATTGAGGTTGAGTGCGCT
>CAZKLU010000019.1:0-28071 GCA_964553775.1 uncultured Oscillospiraceae bacterium
GAACCGGTGTCGGTACTTGTGGAGCCTGTGTCGGTGCTTGTGGAACCGGTGCTTGATGTGCCTGTGCTGCCGTCAACTATAACTATCTGCGGACCGCAGCTTGAGAGAACACATATCATCATCGCCATAGCGATTACCAGCGCGAGGAGCTTTCTGCTATTCTTCATAATATAATCTCCTTCTGAATTTTGGATCCTCACGGGATTTTATTTTTCCGTTCGGATTTGTTTTTTCGGCAGCTTTAATGCCGTTTTTGGTGATAAACCGTCATTACTCTTTCACGCCGCCGACGTTGGTGCCCTTGGCGAAGTATTTCTGAATGAACGGGTAAATAACAAGAATCGGTATTATTGAACATACGATGAGCGCGTAGATAACAGAGTCTGTCGCGTAGCTCTCGTTCCAGCCTGCCGTTATCTCGGAGTTAGTGTACTGCTCAAGCTGCTGTCTTATAAAGACCTGAAGCGGCTGCTCGTTCTGGTTGGAGATCATCTGCTTTGCCCAGAAGTAGCCGTTCCAACGCGAAATCGCGAAGAAGAGCGCGACTGTCGCTATTGTAGACTGGCTCATCGGTATGTAAACCTTGCTAAGCACCTGCATTTCCGACGCGCCGTCAACTATCGCCGCCTCCTCGATCTCTGAGGGGACACCCTCGAAGGCGTTTCTCAAAAGGATTATGTTCATTGCCGCCATGCCCATCGCTATAACGACGAGCCATTTGTCGTCCGTTATTCCGATCGAGTTGAAGACTGTTCTTGTATCCAAATAGTTCAAATACTGCGGTACGATACCGGCTGAGAACCACATCGTGAAAACAAGGAAGAAGTTGAAGGTCTTTCTGAAAAGAAGGCGCTTCTTTGAGAGCGCGTAGGCACCGAGTATCGCGACAACAAGCGACCATATTGTGCCGTAGAGTGTCAGGAAGAGCGTATTTGTGTAGGAATTCCAGAACATATTATTCTGGAACATTCTCGCGAACGCCTCAAACTGGATGTCTTTCGGCAGGAGGACTATCTCGCCGTACTCGACCGCCTCTCTGCCGCTTATGGACGCCACTACCGCGTAAACGAACGGGTAAAGGCACATAAGAGCGAACACCGTGAGTATCGTGTAGCTGATTATCTTGAATATCAGCTCTGAAATTTCAAGTTTTCTTTTCATCTGTAATCACCGCCTACTTTAATACAGTGATGTATCCGTTGCCTTGCGCGCTATAGTATTCGAGCCGATAACCAGAAGCATTCCGACGACGTTGTTCATCATCTCCGCCGCCGCCGCGAAGCCCGCGTTCGAGCTTGCGCTGCCCATACCGTATCGGTACGCGAATGTCGATACAACGTCCGCGGTCACATAGGTATTGGTATTATAAAGAAGCAATACCTTCTCATAGCCGATGTTGAGAAGTGAGCCTATGCGCGTTATGAGCATTATGACTATAGTCGAGAGAATGCTCGGCAGAACAACGTATCTCATCTGCGCCCATTTGCCCGCTCCGTCTATCTGCGCCGCCTCGTAGCTTGTCGGCGAAATAGCGATTATTGCCGCGAAGAATACTATGCTGTCGTAGCCCGCTGTCTCCCATATACCGCTTATCTGGTATATGGATCGGAAGAAGCTCGGGTTGTTGAGAAGACCCGCCTGCGCCGTCTCATACGGAACGGCTCCGATAGCCACGAGAGCCTGGCTCACAATGCCCATGTTCATGGTGAGTGAACCCTGCTTTACAAGCATCGTCACAAGAGAGGTCATAACAACCGTTGACATGAATTTCGGCAGGTAGGTCAGAACCTGATATACCGATCTCATGATGTCCGATCTTATCTCGTTGAAGAACAGCGCGATAATAATCGGGGTCGGGAACCCGAAGAGAAGACCATAGAAGCTGAGTATAAAGGTATTCCTCATGGCTCTCCAGAAGTCCATCGACATATTCGCCAAGGTGCCACCGCCGAAGAGCAGACTCTTGAAGTATGAGAAGCCTGAGAACAGCTGTTCCGATACCGGAAGCTCGCTCGATACCTTAAAGCATCCCAGAAGCTCATACATAGGTAAGTAACGCCAGAACAGGAACACCAGAAGCATTGGCACAAGCATAAGATAAAGGCGCCAGTCCTTCAGGATAGTTCGTCCGACGTGAACCCAGTAGTGCTTTTCGACGTCGTCGCGGACCGCCTGTTCGGGATCTTCCCGCCAGGTATTAGTTTTCTTATCGAAAACTATGAAATCCGCAGCTTTTTCGTTCATCCTATCCGTCTCCTTTACTGTTTATTCACCGTTACCTCCGTCAGTGGGTAAAGGCGGTAACGTATCCTCCTGATTTATTCTCAGAAGGTAGTGCTTTTGATCCTCGTATATTCCGTCAAGGCGGCGGCAAATCCATACGATGACCAGTGTGAACACATCCGAGAGCGAATCCGTCGGAAAAAACGCGAGTGCTTCGCTGACCGATGCGCCCACCGCGATGGAAATAACCGCTCTGCCTGCCTGCATGAGCAGAATCACTGACAGCGGGAACAGAAGCGACAGAAACCCGCCGGTTCTGACTCTCTCTTTGCCGAGCTTATTGAGCGGCAGAACCGCCGCAAGAGAGAAGAGATTGCCGAACGTGTATATAGCGATCTGCTGTGCCGTGCCGCCGGAATAAATTGAGAAGAGAAGCCCCGCGAGTGCCGCGTGTATTCCTCCCCAAAAGCCCCAGCGCATATACACAATAGATGTCATCGCCCCCGCAAGCGATACTGTGTAAAGCTCGTCCGAGAACATCGCGCTTTTCGACACGCGAACTATAATGAACTCGAACACCGCCAGCATCACCGCCCACAAAAACAGGTCTATAGTGCGGTATTCCTCAAAAGTGCGCTGCTTTTTCATTCTCCGATTTTCATTCCTCCGTAACCGTTCCTCGCCGTCCGGACAGGCTTTTGTGTATTATGCCCATAAAATGTCCGGTCGGATTTGAGGTTTTTATTTTCTTTATTATAATCTTTTTCGTCAAATTTGTATATGGACAAAATCTCAATGATTATGGACAAAAACAATTAAAATTTTGTAATATTATATTAAGATATTTGAAACAAAAATGTTTCATTTAATTCAATTTGAATTTCCGATGAAATGGTATACTCAAAACTGTAAAAGCTTAGGCTCTTAATGCCGAGGTCGGAAGGCGTGAAGGCATTGTGCGTAAACTTTTTATTTCATCCGGCGGGAAAGCGTTTTTCTGATTCAGAAAGCCCCAAAAGCGGCATGATTTAGCTTTTTTGCCGGATTTCATACACAACACGGGTATTACTCTTACAAGCGGTATCAGGTATGGCGCGACCCGCTGTCCTCCTTCGTTACAATAACAAAGGAAAACGGTCATACCCGCGAAACAATAATACAAATAATAAAAGGGGATCTGATTTTGTGAAAATAACGCCTGATGATAATCTGATTAGCGCGATAGAAGCCATGCCGTATGGCGGTGTCTTAGAGCTTTCCGAGGGTATATACCGTCTCAAGCTCCCGATATACAAAAACGGCATAACGATTCGCGGTGCCGGGTCTGACAAAACGCGCATAGTATGGGATGATTACGCGAAAAGGCTCGATTCCAACGGTATTGAGCTTAACACGTTTCGCACATGGACTTGCGCGGTATTCGCCGAGAACGTGACCATGACCGATTTAGCCATAGAGAACAGCGCGGGAAGTCCGGAGAAGTTAGGTCAGGAGGTTGCGCTGACGGTTTACGGCGACGGGTTCACTATGGAACGGTGCCGTCTGACATCGACGCAGGACACTCTGTTTCTGGGTCCGCTTCCGATAGATCTGATCGAGAGATATGACGGATTTCTGCCGGACGAGCTGCGTCTCAGAAAGTATTGCCGCGGGACATTTCGTGACACTCTCATTGAGGGAACTGTCGATTTCATATTTGGCTGCGGAGAAACTGTTTTTGAAAACTGCGAGCTTCGTTCGCTTCGCGACGCGAGAGATGTGGGTTATATTGCGGCTCCCGCGCACTCGCTCTATCAGAAGCGCGGATTTCAGTTTCGTAACTGCCGCCTGACGGCTGAAAGCGGTGTATCGGACGGCAGTGTATTTCTTGCAAGACCGTGGCGTGACTATGGGCTTTGCGAATTTGTAAACTGTGAAATCGGTTCACACATCTCGCCGCTCGGATTCGACAAATGGAACGGCACGGAGCGCGATAAGACCGCAAGGTTTTATGAAACCCCTCCGGTTTCAGGGAGAGTGCCGTGGGTACGCGAAAGAGTCGAAAACTGATCTGCGTATAGCCTGTTGAACGGGATCCTCCGGCGTGGGTTCGTTTTGCACCCGCGCCGGGGTTTTCTGTTTGTAACAGTCCGGATCCTCACGGCTGCCGCGTTAAGCCGGTACCGCGATTCAGAATGTCCGCTGTCCGTTCCGCTTAAACCGCTCTTTTATCGAAGCGGGCGGGCGGATGTTTTAGAGTACCACTCCGTCCTTGAAGATAGAGATCTCTCTGAATCCCTTCTGCTCGGCTTTAGTCTTTTTTCCGGACGCTGTTTCAAGGACAGCCTTCATAAGCTCCTCCGCCGCCTCGTCAAGCGTCTTTTTGCCGTCCGCGACAACACCGGCGTTGAAATCTATCCAGTCATGCTTTCTCTCGGCAAGCAGCGTGTTTGTCGCTATTTTCATTGTCGGAGCCGGCGCGCCGAACGGTGTGCCGCGTCCTGTTGTGAAGAGTATCAGGTGTGCGCCCGCCGCCGTAAGTGCCGTAGCCGACACGAGATCGTTGCCCGGTCCGTAGAGCATATTCAGACCCTTTGTTGTGACAGCATCTCCGTAGCCTATAACATCCATTATGGGCGCGGAGCCGCCTTTCTGGACACAGCCGCACGACTTATCCTCCAAAGTCGTTATGCCGCCCTGCTTGTTGCCGGGACTTGGGTTATCGTATACAACCTCGTTATGGCGAATGAAGTAGTTCTTGAAGCCGTTTATCATATTGACGGCTTTTTTGAAAACATCCTCGCTCACGCAGCGGTTCATCAGAAATCCCTCCGCGCCGAACATCTCAGGAACCTCGGTCAGCACAGTGGAGCCGCCCTCTGCCGTCAGCATATCGGAGAAACGTCCGACTGTGGGGTTCGCTGTTATGCCCGAAAGCCCGTCGGAGCCGCCGCACTTCATACCCACGACAAGCTCACTCGCGGGTATCTGCTCCCTTGTGAACTGTCTCGCGTAACCGGCGCACTGCTGGAGAAGCACACGTCCGGCAGCGAACTCGTCCTCGACTTGCTGGCAGGTCAAAAACTTCACTCTGTCACTGTCGTAGTCGCCAAGCTCAGCCAGAAACTGCTCATGCGTGAGGTTCTCGCAGCCGAGACTGAGAACAAGGACAGCCGCCGCGTTCGGATGGCGCACAAGTGCCGCAAGCAGCTTTCTTGTCTGCGCGTGATCCTCGCCTGTCTGCGAGCAGCCGAACGGGTGCGTGAACGTGTACAGTCCATCAATGCTTCCAGTCACGAGATCCTGATTCTTTCTCACGAGAGCCTTCGCTATGTCGTTGACACAGCCGACTGTGGGTATTATCCATATCTCGTTTCTTGTCGCCGCTCTGCCGTCACGTCTTCTGTAGCCCATGAATGTCTCGGTCGGACGCTTTTCAGGGAATACTACCTTCGGGTTATATGTGTACTCCTTTTCTCCTGAGAGATTTGTAGCCATATTGTGCGTATGGACCCACATTCCGGCTGAGATCGGCGATGTCGCGTGACCTATAGGGAACCCGTATTTTGTTACATTTTCAGATGCCGCTATATCCGTGAGAGCCATCTTGTGACCCTGCGGAATATCCTCGGCAGCTGTCACGCCCTCGAATACAGTTCCCGCCTTTGCGGGGTGCAGAGCTACGGCAACATTGTCCTTCGGGTTGATCTTGATAAACTCAGGCATCGCTCAATCCTCAAGGCAGAGCTTGTACGCTTCAATAGCTCCGCAGTCTCTTATCGCCTTGAGAGCGACTGTGACAAGATTCTTGAAATCGGGTATGAGCGTGAGGTTCTGTCCCCACATCTGCTCGTTCGACAGAACCGCCTGAACAAGCTGAGATTCCGTATCGTCCTTGTGGTTCCAATAGAACTCAAGCACCCAACGGTCATCATGAACGATGTACTTGTCGCCGTTCGGACGCTTGCACACAAGACCATCCTCATTAAGCTCCTGAATGTCGTTTGAATAGAACGCGATATACGCGCTGAGACTTGTTGTGAGGCACATGGGGAGACTGCCTTTGATCTTTTTGTACTCAAGAAGGCTCGGCAGGTTCCTCGCCGCCCATTTTGACGTTGAGTTGAGCGAAATGCTCAGAAGCTCATGGTTGACAAACGGGTTATTGAATCTGTCCTGAACAGCGGCGGCGAAATTCTCAAGATCCTTCTTGTCAAGCGGGAGAGTCGGGATTATCTCATCGTAGAGCATCTTATTCATGAACGCGAGAATCGTCTCGTTCTGCATACAATCTCTGACAATATCGAAGCCCGCGAGGTACGCGCCGAGAACAAATCCCGTGTGCGCCCCGTTCAGTATACGAACCTTGCGCTTTTTATACGGCGTTACATCGGGTACGACAGGGCAGTTGAGTCCCGCCTTTTTGAACGGAAGCTTTTCCTCAAGCCACTCAGGGCCCTCGATGTTCCATACACCGAAAACCTCTCCGACATCGGCGAGCGGGTCTGTGTATCCGTTTTCCGCGTCAAGTCTCGCGACCTCCTGCGAGTCGCGTATACGTCCGGGTACAATACGATCCACGAGAGTTGAGCAGAATGTGCATTCCTCGTTGACGTATTTCCTGAACCCGTCCTCAAGCTCCCACTGCACTATGTAGTGGTTGACGCACTTGCGAAGCTCCTTGCCGTTGTTGTCGATAAGTTCGCATGAGAGAATGACAAGTCCCGGCTTCTCAGCCTGCCAGCGTTTATAGAGTACCTGCGTCAGCTTTCCGGGGAACGATGAACATGGCGTGTCCGTGAGCTTGCAGGCGGGGTCATAGACGATACCCGCTTCTGTCGTGTTGGACACCACATATTCAAGATCATCCGAGACGGCAAGCTCCATCATGTCGTTAAAGCCGTCCTTTTCATACGGGTTGAGACAGCGCGACACACTGGAAATAACGCGCTTGCGGTCTACCTTCTCGCCGTTCTCCCTGCCGCGCAGATAGAGAGTGTAAAGACCCTCCTGCTCGTTTATAAGCTCGTAAAGTCCCGTCGCCAGCGGCTGAATGAGCACACACTTGCCGTTCCAGCCCGCTTTCTCGTTGCTCACATCGAACCAGTAATCCGCGAACGCCCTTAAAAAGTTGCCTTCGCCGAACTGCATCACCTTTTCAGGCGCGTTTTCAAGTATATATCCGTCATAGCCGGATTCTTTCAGTACCTTATAGTTGAGTTTTTCCATCTTGTAATATCTGTCTCCTTAAAATGAGAATCGTATAGCTTAAATCAAGCTCACAGATTAAAATATCTTGCGGCGTTATTGTAGCAGACACCCTCGACTATTGTCTTGAGAGCCTTTTCGTCGTTGGGGTACTCGCCGTTTTCGACAAGGTTTCCTACGAAGTTGCAGAGTATGCGTCTGAAGTAGTCGTGTCTTGCGTATGAGAGGAACGAACGCGAATCGGTCAGCATACCGATGAAGTTGCCAAGAAGACCGAGGTTCGCAAGTGAGCGCATCTGATCCTCCATACCGGACTTCGTATCGTTGAACCACCACGCGGAGCCATGCTGAATCTTACCCGGCATCTCGCTTGACTGGAAGCAGCCGATGAGCGTACCAAGCTGCTCATTGTCGGCGGGGTTCAGCGAATAGAGAATAGTCTTAGGGCATTTTCCCTCTAAATCGAGTGCGCTGAGAAGTCTCGCTATATCCTCGCCGCAGGTATTCTGAGCTATCATATCAACGCCTGTGTCGGGACCGAGAGCCTTGTATATACGCTCATTGGCGTTCCTGTGGCAGGAATAGTGGAGCTGCATCGCTATATCAAGTCTGTGGTACTCGCGCCCAAGCTCCATGAGTACAGCGGTCTGATAGCCCTCCGCCTCTTCCTTCGTCACCGTGCCGCCGCTGAGAACCTTCGCGAGTGCCTTATCCGATTCCGCTTCAGACACGGGACGGAACGGGATATAGTCAAGACCGTGGTCACTCGCTCTGCACCCGTGCTCCTTGAAATATTCAAGTCTCTGACTGAGAGCGTCGCAGACCTCGCGAGTCGTTGTGAGCTTATCCTTGCCGACGGATTTCGCCAGCTTATCAAGGTACTCAACAAAGCCCTCCTTGTTTATATTGATAGCCTTGTCGGGGCGGAAGGATGGGCAGACTTTAACTTTAATTGACGGGTCGGCGGCTATTTTCTCGTGCCACTCAAGGGTGTCAACGGGGTCATCTGTCGTGCCGATGAACGCGACGTTTGCCTGCTCGATAAGACCGCGAACGGTGCATTTCGGGTCGTTTTGCAGCTTATCAGTGGTCTGTTTCAGAATTTCATCGGAGTTTTCGGCATTGAGTATGAGATCGCAGTCAAGGAACTGTCTAAGCTCCAGATGGCACCAATGGTACATCGGGTTGCCAATAGCCATTGTGACTGATTCGGCAAATTTTTTAAGTCTCTCATTCGCGGGCTTGTCACCGGTTATATACTCCTCCGGTACGCCGTTGGAACGCATGACACGCCACTTGTAGTGGTCGCCAAAGTAGCTGCCGTCCTCCTGCTTTCCGCCCAGCCAGACCTCAACTATATTGTTGAATTTGCGGTTCTCGTAGATCTCTTTAGGGGAGATATGGCAGTGGTAGTCAATTAACGGCATCTTCTCCGCGTAGTCGTGAAAAAGGTGTTTCGCTGTATCCGTTTCCAAAAGGAAATCCTTGTCCATAAATTCTTTCATTCTTTGGAATTTGCCTCCTTGAAATGTTTTATCTTTTGATGTCGTAGCTCATGTTCATGAGGTTCTTTATCGCCTCAACATCGTCTGTTATATTCGCGTCTCCGCGTATCGTGTGCTTGATAACGCTGCTCGCGACGGCGAAGTTGATCATATCCATCGGCTTATAGTTGTGCATCATCGCGTATATAAGCCCGCTCGCGAAAGCGTCACCGCCGCCCACTCTGTCGAGTATGTGGAACGTATACAGCTTGCTCTCAAACGTGTGTCCATCGTACCACATATACGCCATAAGGCTGTTCTCGCTGCCGCTTGTGGCAAATCTGACGTGTCTCGCGATACACTTCAGGTTCGGGTACCTCTCGACAAAGGCGTTGAACACCTCGTCCTCCTGCTCGTAGCTCGGCTGGAGCGGGATTCCGTCCTTGACATCGCCCTTTGAGTGATCCTCCTCGTCTCTCCACAGATGATACGGCTCTATGCCCATCAGAACGTCGATATACGGCAGGCACTTGGTGCAGAAGTCACGCGCCTCGTCCCACGTCCAGAGTCTCGAACGGAAGTTTCCGTCGAAGCTTATCGTCATACCAAGCTCACGACCCGTCTCAAGCATACGCAGAATGAGGTCGGCGCAGCTGGGTGACAGCGCGGGTGTTATCCCGCTAAGGTGCAGCCAGTCGAAGCCCTCAAGCAGCGCGTGAAGATCTACATTTGAGAAGTCGTATTCGGTAATCGCGCTGTGTTTTCTGTCATAGGTTACTTTACTTGGGCGTATTCCGTATCCGGTCTCCATATAGTACGTTCCGAGACGGTGTGACGGTGTCTCCTCTATCGTACTCAGTATAACAGGCGTACAGTGTACATCGTTGCTGCGGAGCATTCTGACCGCGCTCTTGCCAATGCTGTTATTCGGTACAACGGTAAAAAATGTGCTGTCTATGCCGAGATTCGCAAGCGCGAGAGCGATATTCGCCTCACTGCCGCCGTAACTCGCTTCAAACGAGTTCGCTACGCGAATTTTATCGTAGTTCGGCGGCGTGAGACGGAGCATTATCTCTCCGGCGGTTATGAATTTCGGTGTGTCGGTTGTTGTCAATAATGGGTTCCGATGTTCCATATTAAAAGCTGCTCCTTCTTTTGTCACGGAAATCAATTTTCAATTTTTATGCCGCGTCCGGTGAATGGTTTTCACAGAACCGCGTCAGGAACCGCCTGCTCACGCGCCCTTCGACTCAAGCGCAAAGGTCGGAACGGATCTGCAGTAAAAATTGATTCCGTATTTCCGCGAATTGCGGTTCAGGCTGAAAATATTGCCGTTCACGCATTATAACGTCCGGGATTTTTTGTGCAAAAAGGGCTTCGGGATTTTTGAATCGTTTTGCGTATGAACGTCCGATTATTGCCCGAAACCCTTCCTTTTTTAAGTAATTCTCAATTTTCCCGCCTCCCTCGGCGGGTCTTCTGTTTATTGCGGTGCATTAGTCCGCTGAAGACGGGAGCCTTCAGACTGCTCCATTTCCGTGCGCGGTTTTTATCTCTGTACTCTTCCCGAAGCGTCGCCGCCGGCGAGTTTTTCTACTTCGGCTACTGTCGCGAAGTTATAGTCGCCCTCAACGGAGTGCTTGAGAGCGGATGCCGCCACAGCGTACTCAACAGCGTCCTGAGTAGACTTGCCGGAGAGAAGCGCGTAGATAAGTCCGCCGCCGAAGCTGTCGCCGCCGCCGATACGGTCGATTATGTGCAGATGATAGAGCTTGGAGAAGCAGTAGTCCTTGCCGTCGTAGAGCATTGCGGACCAGTCGTTGTCGAACGCCGATTTGCTCTCACGCAGTGTGATAGCGACCTTCTCGAACCCGAATTTATCCATAAGCTGACGCGCAACGGACTTGTAGCCCTCTTTATTAAGCTCGCCCGCTGTAATATCAGTCGCTTCAGCCTCGATACCGAATACGTCCTTCGCGTCCTCCTCGTTTGAGATGCAGACATCGACATACTGGCACAGCTTCGTCATTGCCTCACGCGCCTCGGGTCTTGTCCACAGCTTGCCGCGATAGTTGAGGTCGCATGAGATCTTGACACCCTTCGCCTTTGCGGCTTTGCAGGCATCCTCGCACGCCTTGACCATGTTGGGACCCAGTGCCGGGGTGATTCCGGTGAAGTGGAACCAGTCCGCGCCTTCGAAAATGCTGTCCCAATCGAACTCGGAAGGATCAGCCTCCTGAATTGCGGAGTGTGCGCGGTCGTAGATACATACGCTCGGACGCTGTGACGCGCCCTTCTCGTTGAAGTAGATACCTACTCTGTCGCCGCCGCGAACGATCTTTGATGTGTCAACGCCGTAGCGTCTGAGCGAGTTCACAGCCGCCTGACCGATGGCATGGGACGGGAGCTTCGTCACAAAGACAGCGTCCATACCATAGTTCGCAACTGATACCGCAACATTCGCCTCGCCGCCGCCGAATGTAAACTCAAGATGATCCGCCTGAACGAAACGCTCATAGTTATAGGGCTGAAGTCTTATCATCAGTTCGCCGAAGGTCACAACTTTACTCATAATCTTTTATGTTCTCCTTTATTATAATAGATTGTTATTTAGTTCCGTGTTTGCTCTGGTAAGGTGCGCCGTGTATCGGTTCTCCGTATTCCGCTTCGCGAAGTTATCGCGTTATGGCTTTTCCGCGTTTTAAGCGAAAAGCCCGAAACACGGTCTGAACCTGTCAGGATCATCCTGATTACTTCTTCATGAGATGTACGGCAAAGCCGCCGAAGGATTCCTTGAGATAGACAGCCTTGCTTCTGCCTTTATCGTCGTACTTGCGTGATTCGGGGATAAACTCCACGCCCTGTCTGCCAAGGTGATAGATGGCTCTGTCAACGTCGTTGCAGCCGATACCGATGTGACCGTGTTCGCCGCGTCCCGGAGCCTTGTTGCACTCCATAGCCTTTCCGGCGAATATGGATGAATTGCCCGGCTTATACTCAAAGCCGAACACATTCGCAAACGCGGACGCGGTTTTTGCCGCCTCTTCCTCGTTCTGGCAGTTGAGTCCGACGTGCAGAAGCTCGAATCCGAGCATCGCTTTTACGGCATCCTTACAGATCTGCGTGATTTCTTCCCATTTTTCGCCCTCGATGAGGTCCTTTTTGACCATCCATGTACCGCCGCACGCAACGATTCTGTCCCAGCCGAGATAGTCCATGAGATTCTTTGTGTTCACACCGCCTGTCGGCATGAAGCTGAGCTTCGGGAACACCGGAGCGAGGTTCTTGAGGAACGCAACGCCGCCGGACGCTTCCGCGGGGAAGAACTTGACTATCTCAAGACCATCGTTGATTGCGCGAGTCATATCGGAGGCATTGACGCAGCCCGGAAGAACTACAACGCCCTTCTCTACGCAGTGGCGCACAACGATCTCATTGTAGCCCGGGGAGACGATGAATTTGGCACCAGCGGCAAGTGCGCGGTCGCACTGCTCGACATTGAGTACCGTTCCCGCTCCGACGAGCATTTCCGGGCATTCAGCCGCCATACGGCGAATGGATTCCTCAGCCGCTGCAGTTCTGAACGTGACCTCCGCCGCCGGAAGTCCGCCCTCGATAAGTGCTTTGGCAAGAGGTACGGCCTTATCGGCATCGTCGAGGGCTATAACAGGCACGATGCCGATTTCATGGATCTTTGTAAGAATTTCGTTCATTTTTATCTCCTCCTAAAGTTTAATAATATTGACATTTCCGTCCGCTTCGCTTATAATGGTTTACATTCTTAAAGAAACGGAGGAAATCTTACATAATGGAATATTATAATATCGGAACGTGTGGTGATATGGCTGTCCGGCTGAAGATAGCGTTTATCGGCGGCGGCAGCAAGGCGTGGGCGAGGTCGCTTATGCAGGATCTGGCTCTTGCCGACGGTCTTTCCGGCGAGGTCGCTCTCTATGATATAGACATACCGGCTGCCGAGCGGAACAGGAAAATCGGTGAACGTATCGCCGAAAATCCCAAAACGCGCTCCAATTTCAAGTACACAGTCTCCGAAACGCTTGAGAACGCCCTTACCGGGGCGGATTTTGTGCTTATTGCCATAACTCCCGGCACTCTTGATGAGACAGAGGTGGATGTTCACGCGCCGGAGAAGTACGGCATATACCAGAGTGTCGGGGACACAGTGGGACCCGGCGGGGTTCTGCGCGCCATGAGACTTCTGCCGATGGTCGAGGAATTTGCGAGGGGTGTGCGCGACTTCTGTCCGGAAGCGTGGGTTATAAATCTCACAAATCCGATGAGCGCGTGTGTGAAGTGTCTCTATGATACTTATCCTGAGATAAAAGCGTTCGGGTGCTGCCATGAGGTATTTCACACGCAGGATTTTCTCTGCTGCGTGCTTAACGAGCTTCACGGCATCAAACCGCACCGGCGCGACATATACGCTGACGCTTCAGGTATAAACCACTTCACATGGATCACCGAGGCGCGGTATAAGGGTTACGATCTGCTCGCGCTGCTGCCTGAGTTTATGGACAGGTACTATGAGAGCGGATATTATGAAAACGGTTCCGCTGACGACTGGAAGACGAACCCGTTTTCATACGGCAACCGCGTCAAGATGGATATGTTCAGACGCTACGGCGCACTCGCGGCTGCGGGAGACAGGCACCTTGTGGAGTTTGTAAGCGGCAAATGGTACCTTGCTTCGCCGGAGCTTGCACATGAGTGGCATTTTGATCTCACATCAGTCGCGTACCGCAAGAAGCAGTGGAACGAGCGTGTCCAGGAGGGCATTGAGATTGCCGAGGGACGCAGGGAACTTCCGATGGAACCTTCCGGCGAGGAGCAGGTGCGGCTCATAAAGGCGATTTTAGGGTTTGAAACTGTCGTGTCGAACGTGAACCTTCCGAATCGCGGACAAATGCCCGGAATCCCCAAGGGATCTATCGTCGAGACGAACTGTGTGTTCACAAACGGGCTTGTAAAGCCTATAGCTGCGAACCCTCTGCCGTCCGGCGCGCTTGCTCTCGTCCAGAGAAACTGCGCGAATATTGATATGCTGTGTGACGGCATTAAAAACCGCGATATGTCAGCAATCTTCTCATCGTTTGTGAACCAGCCACTCTGCGAATGCCTTACGCTGAATGAAGCGAGGTCGCTGTTTTCCGAAATGCGCGAGGGTACCAAAGACTATCTTACGATGTACATTTAGCGGGAACCGACCCTTCGATCGTTTTCCAATGGCAACTCACGCACGGCGTTCGCTGAAAGGCTTTTTAACTGTCTTAAATCTGTTTATCGGGGGAGCCGCGTCAGAAATAAATAAGACTATATTTCCCGCCTTTGGCGTGGAACAGTTCCCGTTTCTCTCTCCGCCTGTGAGCGGAGGGAGAAATTTTATTTCAGTCGAGGTAGTCCATCTTCTCGCCGGCTTGCAGAAGCTCCGTATAGCACAGAAGAAACGGGGCAAGACCCTTGGCATCGTTTTCAACTACCGGTTCCGATATATAGTACTCAAAGCTGCCGTCGCGGCGGCGGTTATTTTCAGGTCCCAGACCGGCTACAAGGCAAATTCCGCCGAGGTTCAGTTTTCCGTCTGTTTCCGTGAGGTATCTTTCGCAAATGCTCCTGAATATGTCCGCGCCTTTCGCTGCGCGGGATTTATCGAATATGCCGAGACGCGCACCCTTCACAAAGAAGTACGCCGCCATTGAGGAGCCGGAAGTCTCAGGGTAGTTGCCCTCTTTTTCCGGAGCGTCGGGTACCTGATAGAGCATACCTGTTTTGGGGTCTATGTACTTTTCAAGACCGTCCGCAAGCTCCCTGGCAAGTCCCGCAAGCTCCTCCTTCATCGCGCTCTCGCTATCCGGCAGGTACCCGTACACATCCACAAGCGCGGCTGAGAACCAGCCGAGTGAGCGGAGCCACGGATTTTTCGATTTGCCGTCCTCTCCCGCCCAGAACGCCTTCTTGCTCGCGTCATAGCCGTGCCTGTATAGACCGGTAGCGGGGTCGTACATACGCTTTCTGACGGTTCTGAACTGGTTCAATATATCGGGAAGATCCTTGCCGCCGTTGCGTTCAAGCGTGTATCTTGTATAGAATACCTGCGCCATGAAAAGACCATCGAGCCAGACCTGATTGGGGTATATTTTCTTGTGCCAGAAGCTGCCCTCGTCCGTGCGCGGCTGGCGGAGGATCTGACCGTGCAGTCTCTCTATCGCGAGGGAATATTTCTCTTTGCCGCTTCTTTTATAAACATCAAAGAGCGGTCTGCCCTCGCAGAGGTTGTCAAGGTTATACTCATCCTCATTGAACCCAAGTATGGAGCCGTCGTCGTGGACGTAGTAGCTCAGAAAGTTCTCGGCGAAGTCGTAATATTTTTCGTCGCCGGTAATGTCGCCAAGCGTATTGAGCGCGATCATCATGCAGCCGTCTATGTAGTTCCAGCCGTTGATTTTGCCCTGCGATACCTTCTCAATATTCCAAAGCGGCTTATCCGGCGCGGATTCGTTCATCATGCGCTCCACGAAGCGTTCTACAGTGTTCATTTATTCGTCCTCAACTTTCTCGACGTTGAGCGCGGTCACACGCTCGCCATCCTGTCCGGTCATTGACACATTCTTCAAATATATCTTTCGCACGCAGTTGAAATAGAGTCCGAGCTTGCAGCTCTCATCAACGTAGTCCATCATCGCGGGGTAGCCCGATTCAGCGTCCTCCTTGAATGCGAAGCTGACGTTCTCGATCTCAACCGCGCCTATTGCTCTTTCGGGCAGACCGTAGAAGTATCCGGCAGCCCATTCGCAGTCGGTACATTCCATATCGCGGAACTCGAATCTGCCAAGGTGCGGTGTTCTGTCGTCTATCGGCTGCGGCTCCTTGCTCCAGACATACTCATCGTGACCGTCAATGGGGTCGCAGTTATAGTACATATTGATTACAAGCGGAGCTTTGACGTTCTCCATTTTGATATTGGAAAACTCAACACCGTCAACCACGGCGTATTTTCCTCTTCCGCGTCTTGATTTAATTCTCAATCCTCTGTCGGTGTGGCTGAAAAGGCACTGGCTGACGTGCAGATCCCTGATACCGCCGGACATCTCGCTCCCTAAAACGACAGCTCCGTGGGCGTATTCCATAAGGCAGTTACGGATAGTAATGCCGCGGCAAGGTGTCTGGTACTTCATGCCCATATATATCTTGCCTGATTTTATAGCTATCGCGTCATCGCCGACGGAGAAACGCATACCGATTATCTGCACACTGTCGCAGGATTCGGGGTCAAGACCGTCAGTGTTGGGGCTTATTGCGGGTGCTTCGACCGACACATCAAAAAAGCTGATCTTTCTGCTGAAAAACGGGTGGAAGTTCCACGAGGCGGAGTTGCGTCCCGTTATGCCGTGGAACCGCACATGGTCACAGTTATTCAGGAACACAAGGCGCGGTCTTCCCGCCTCCCGCTCCTTATAGTTGTACCACCAGTCACCGTTCTGCGCGTTCATGTCGATCACTCCGCGCCCTACTATAAATATATTTTTCGCGTTATATGCTGTTATGAAGCTTCTGTGGGAAGCCGCGGGGCAGCCCTCCCAGCTGCTTATCTGATGCTCCTCGCCTGTCTCAGCGTCCTTGATCTCGCCGGGGAGTATGGGGTAGTACTCTTCATCGGTGAAGCCTAAAAGTGTCGCGCCCTCGCAAAGCTCTATAGTGATATTTGAGCGCAGCATGAGGGAGCCTGTTCTGTAAGTACCCTCCGGTATGGTTACTCTTCCCTCGGACGGGCAGGTATAAATAGCGTTTTGAAGCGCGGTGGTGTCATCCGTCACGCCATCGCCCTTCGCCCCGTAGTCGAGTACGCTCACACACGCGCTCTCATACTTTGTTCTGAAATGCACCGTATCGCCGCCAACGGAAACGCGGTACTCTGTATCGGGGTGAAGACCGAAAACGGAGAAAACATTTTTTGATTCGTCCCTGAGTACTGTCTCGCCGTTGAGACTGACATCGTACTTTTCCGGCGCGTAGTAGGGGCTTGTGTTCTCAAGCTCGAAGCAGGCGGATACGGGACTTACCATCAAGGTATGGAATTTCATATTCTGTTCTGTCCTTTTACATAAGCTTTTCGGTCGCTATGCCGTCCATATCGTCGAAATCCTGATTTTCGCCGCACATTCCCCATATAAACGTGTAGTTTGCCGTACCCACACCGCTGTGTATTGACCAGCTTGGGGAGATAACGGCTTCTTCATTGTGCATTACAAGGTGGCGCGTCTCCTGCGGGGTACCCATCATATGGAATACCGCCTGATCGGGCGCGATGTCAAAATAAAGGTACACCTCCATACGGCGTTCGTGCGTATGCGAGGGCATTGTGTTCCACACATTTCCGGGAAGAAGCGATGTCATACCCATTGAAAGCTGGCAGCTTTCGCACACCGCCGGGTGGATATACTGGCGCAGTATACGCTCGTTGACCGTTTCCTGCGCGCCGAGGTGGTTATAGCGGGCTTTCTCCATCGGTATAAGCGTTGTCGGGCAGGCACGGTGGGCGGGACTGGAGTTTATGTAGAATTTAGCCGGATTCGATTTATCATCGGATTTGAAGATAAGCTCTTTTGTACCCATGCTCACATAGATTCCGTCGCGGCTGCCGAGCTTATATTCGGTTCCATCAAGCGTGATAGTGCCGGGACCGCCGATATTTATCGCGCCAAGCTCGCGGCGCTGCAGAAAGTACGGGGCGGCAAGCTCCTTGCAGCTTTCGAGCTTCAACTCCGTATCAACGGGCATGATGCCTCCGGCGATTATCCTGTCCTGATGCGAATAGGTTAGGTTGATGGAATCCGGCGCGAAAATACCGGAAATGAGATAATGGCGGCGCAGCTCCTCGGTTGTGTAATGCCTGGAGTCGTCCGGATGGTTGGCGTACCTTACGTCGAAGTTCATAGGAAGCTCCCCTTTCGTTATATATTTGCATTTTGACAAAACGGCATTGGTGAATTTGCTGTTTTACAACGTACCAATTATATTATAACTCAAAATCTTGCACAAATCTATGAAATAAACGTTAATAAATATTCACAAAATGGTGACAGTTTCCGCCGTACCGCGATACACGCCGCTTCCGTGAGCGTCCGTCCTCAAAAATAACCTATACTCAAAGCCAAAATCCTTCGGCTTTGAGTATTTTCAATTTGCGAATGTATAACCGCCTCTTCCGTTCTCTTTTGTCGTGTATAGCGCGGAATCGGCTTTTTTGTAAAGATCCTCGTTATAGCCGTCGGAGGAAAACGCTATACCGACGCTGAGGGAGGTTTTCGGCATATCGTCCGTGGGGTTTTGAAGTGTGTTGTTTATTCGATCGATTTTTTCGGCTATTGTATTGCGTTCGTTCGGTTTCATATCGGTCATTACAACGCAGAACTCGTCTCCGCCTATACGGGCGATAATATCTGTTGTTCTGAAGCTCAATGTTATCTCGTTCGCGACAGCTTTCAGAACCCTGTCTCCCATTATATGCCCGTAGGTGTCGTTCACTTTCTTAAATTCATCGACATCAATGATCAAAAACGCTATATGCATTGGATAGCCGCGGAGAGTGGTGCATAATCTGTCGAACGCGGCGCGGTTGAGTATCCCTGTAAGACCGTCATGTTCGGCGCGTTCTCTCAGCAGCGACTCATTTGTCGAATTAAGCTCGTAAATCTCGTTATAGGTTGCCGCGAGGTACTTAAACTCATAGGAGCCTTTTACCTCAAGGGTCCTGTTTTCGCGTATGCATCGAATATCCGTCTGAAGCGGGCGGATAACAAGCACTATCATGAAAATAAAGATCAGGACAGTCAGCACGAACATCAGCGTCAGTGCTAATCTCTGCGTTGTCAGAGACGTTTTTAAGTCGCTGTCGCTTGAGACAAGACCCGCTTCGGTATATTCCAGCACGCTCTTATAGCATTTGTCTACGTTTTCCTGTATGAGCGATTTCTCCTCCATATACTCATCGCCGAACATCATATATTGGGCTTGAGAAATCTTTTCGCTGTCGGAGAGAGCCGCGTCCTCATCGGATATTTCAACATCCCAGAGCTGCTGGGGAATTTGGGACTCATCGTATTCAAAGCCGTCGGACGCGAGACGCATAGCGTAATACTCGCGGTTCATGAGGTCGTTTGAATAGTACATTGCCGTTTCGAGGTATTCAAGGACATCATCACCGGAGTGGTAAAGGCGCATTTCCTCAAGTCCTTTGTCCCGGCTGCGTGTCTCCTCCGATTCAACGAAATACGCCTCAGCGTGTTCGATCTCTCCCGTTACAACGTATATACGCGCCTCGTTTGTCAGCGTATCGGAGCCGCCTATCACCATTGACGTAAGCTGCTCGCACCTTATATGTATCTCCGTCGCTTCCGAGAGCGCGTCATATCGCGCCTGGAGCCGGACGGTTTCAAATATGAGGATACCATAAATCACGGCGGCTATAAGTATCATAAGGTTATTTATCGTCCGTATCTTAAAGCCTTTGACGCTTTTGTGTTTATTCATTTTTCATAACTCCTGACGGACGGGATTATTTCCGTATTCAAAGGAAAACCGTTCAGTTTGTAGTTTGCGTGACCGCACGCATACATAAAATTTACTGATCCCGCGTTCAGAAACCGAGGTTAAGTCCGCCTGTGAGCTTTGACATGGCGGCGGAGGCATCATCGGCTGCCGATTTGAAGGCGTCGTTTACGGCGGCGATAATCGAATCGGTCAGTATCTCCACATCCTCGTGTTCCTCCGCGCCTATAACCATATCATCGTCTATCTCAAGCTTCAAAAGCTCATGCTTGCCGTTCACGGTCGCTTTTACCGCGCCGCCGCCGGAGGCTGACGTATACTCGCGCTCCTCTGTTTCCTGCTGAAGCTTCTGCATCTCCTGCTGGAGCTTCTGAGCCTGACGCACCATGTTCATGTTCATGCCGCCGCTCATTCTGCCTCCTGAAAATCCGCCTTTTGCCATCTTCATTACTCCTTTTTAATTTTTGTCCGGTTTGTGCCGGTTCCGTAAACCGGCGGGGAACCTTTATATTACGCGATAATATAGATTTTACTCAGTGTATTCGGGTCTTTGCTGCTTTGACGCAAAGCGGGAACATAAAAGCGTTTACAGCTTGCGGCAATCAGCACCGCCGTTTACTGTAAAAATGCCGAGCCGGAACACAATAATTCCCGCTGCCCGCCGAAAAGCAAACAACCGTAAATAACGATTCCTCTCAGGTCACTTGAATGTCACATTGCTGAAGCGTCTGAGAGAATCGAGCTTGTCAGACTTTTTGCCGCGATCCGTGGAACTGTCAATTTTTAACGGTTCAAGGGTCATTTTAACCTTTATAGCGCGTTCCAGAACGGCTGTTGCCGATTTCGTCAGCGCACTGTTAATTTCCGGCGTGTCAACGATATTCCTGACGAACGCATTTTTGAGGTGCAGCACAAGCGTGTCGCCGCAGATCTCCGGCGCGGCTGTGTCGGGATTTGGCAGGTACGCCATAGCCGCGTCGTCAATACCGCCGCACTGTGAGAGTATCTTTTCCCAAACCTGGGCATCGTCACCGGCAGTCTGATTATTGGAGACTGTCGCGGACGCGGGTTCCGTTCGCGGGAGCTGAGAGGGTTCATACACCGGCGGCGGGGCATCGTCCCAGAGCGATACAGCGGGTGCCTTTTGCTCGGGTTCATCCAAAATCGGTTCCCATTGAAATTCGGTGTCATCCCACGGCGGACCGCCGCTAACCGCTTCATCGGGCGCGGGTCTGTCATGCTCCATAAGCACCGCGGAATCTGACGGAGACGGCACTGGCGGTTCCGGTTTATCAGCTGACCGCTGCGGAACAGAATCGTTCCGTGGCGGATCATTTGATAACGGCGGATCCTCCGGCACCGGTTTGCCCGTTGCTGACAGCTGAGAGTATGTCCGTTTCGGCTCCGAGAAACGCTGAACGGGTTTCGGCACTGTTCCGGCGTTATTCTGTCCCCGAACGGGCGCGGAGGGCGGAACGGCGTCAAAAATTTGAGCGTTCTGTGAAAGACACTCCGCAAGCTTTACGAGACATACCTCGGCGGCGGTTCGTTTATCGCGGACGTTGGGGAGCGTGGAAATTGTCTTCTGTATGATTTCGGCGGCATCGGCAAGACTCTTTATATTTATATCACCGGACAGAGCGCGTATCTCATTGGGGGAGAGCGCACCGGTTATGAATATCTCGCCGCCTTTTGGAGCGGCACGGAGGAGAAGCATATCGCGGCAAAGAGACAGAAGACCGCTCAGTACCGCGCCGGATTCCGCGCCGTCCCTGTAGCCCTTCTCGAAAAGGTCAAGCGCGTTTTCAAGGTTTCCGCTCCGCAGCTCGCTCCAAAGCTCGCCTGTATTCGCCGAGTCGGAAAGCCCGACCGCGCTTATTACGGCATCCGAATCAATAACTCCGGAGCCGGCGCATCGTTCAAGAAGCGAAAGCCCGTCACGCATGGAACCGTCAGCGAGACGCGAAAGAAGCGAGGCCGCGTCATCGGTGAGCGTTATATTTTCCGACTGCGCCACATAAATAAGACGGTTTTTTATAAGCTCCGCGTCAATGCGCTTGAAAGAGAAGCGTTGGCAGCGCGAGAGGATTGTCGCGGGAATTTTGCGAAGCTCTGTGGTCGCGAGTATAAATACAAGGTGTTCCGGCGGCTCCTCAAGGATTTTCAGCAGAGCGTTGAATGCCGCCGTTGAGAGCATATGAACCTCATCAATGATGTACACACGCTTTTTCACTGAAGCGGGTGTGTAGATCGCCTCATCGCGAAGCGAACGTATGCTGTCAACTCCGTTATTTGACGCGGCATCGATTTCAACGACATCAAGGACGGAGCCTGTGAGAATACCCCTACAGGCATCGCACTCGTTGCAGGGGTCACCGTTTACCGGATGCAGGCAGTTGAGGGCGCGTGATAATATCTTGGCGCAGGAGGTTTTCCCGCAGCCCCGCGTACCCACGAACAGGTAAGCGTGTGAGGTATGACCAGCAATTATCTGGCGTTTAAGAGTATCGGTTATATGCTCCTGTCCGACAACATCGCTGAAGGTTACCGGACGGTACTTTCTGTATAGTGCCTGATACATTGTTATGTTTTCACCTCCCGAACATTTTTATCAATTTCCGCCCGAAGTCAGGATCCAGCGGTCCGGGATTTTATATTCCCGTATCCGGAAAACCTGAAGCTCCGCGAATTTTTCATATGAAGGGAAAGCGTACAAATATACTTTCTTATATAAAGAAAGACTCCTTGGAATTTCCGGAGTCTACTTTGAATCGAGCAGATTCTTCCGTGATACATGGCGCGACCGCGCACCTGCCTTTGACCGTCCGATATACCCGTTACGCCGAGTTGAAGCTCAGAGCCGGCTGCCTCACGGCACACCCCGGGTTCTGTTTAATGCTGCTCGGTTCCCCGCCTGACATGGTTCGCAGTCCGGAATTGCGCGAGACCGACTCATCAACGCTCCTCATCGGCGGCAGACAATACATCGAACGACCGGGGGCAGGGATTCACCCCCGCTGTAGCGGATTGCGGGTTACAGGGCACCGCTATCTCCCCGATTAGCGCGACCGCGCCACATACCACGGCTTTATTTTCTGCTCATCTGTGGATCACTTTATAGTCTATATGTATTATAACTTATTTTGATGAAATAATCAAGAGTTTTTTTAAGTTATTTTTAGAATTTCTAAATATCTCACAGTTCACGCGCCGAAGTGCCTTTTGGGGCGACCGGCGATTTCGGACTTCCGCGCCGATATGCGCGGCGTTTAAGCCGACCGCTATACATTTTTCAGTCTTCTCCGCGCAGCGCGAATCTGCTGACCTGACGTTTAAGAAGATCAGCCTGCCCTGAAAGCTCCTCGCTTGCCGCGGCGGATTCCTCGGCAGTGGCTGATGTCGTCTGAACCGCATCCGAGATCTGATCTACGGATGCCGTGATTTCCCGCATTGTCCGGAACTGCTCCTGCGTCGCGTTATCGATCAAAGTAACGGCATCAAGCACCTTTTTGGTACTTTGAGCAACCTGACGAAGAGATCTGTCCGTCTCTTCGGAGAGCCTTGTCCCTTCACGCACCGCCATCACGGTCTGTTCAATAAGATTCGATGTACTCTTGGATGCTTCAGCTGACTTTGCGGCAAGGTTCCGCACCTCGTCCGCGACTACAGCAAAGCCCTTTCCAGCCGCTCCCGCCCGAGCCGCTTCCACGGCGGCATTGAGTGCCAATATGTCAGTCTGGAACGCTATGTCCTCAATGAGCTTTATGACCTTGCCGATCTCCTGAGATTTCTCGTTTATGGATTCCATCGCCTTGACAAGCGAATCCATCAGATCGGAGCAGGAATCCATTTCCTGACCGGTTGTAACAGATTCTTCTTTGGCTATATTTGCCTGAGAAGCTGTTTCCTCCAGACGCTTTGAGATATTCTCAGCGGATGATGCCAACGACTCCACGGATGAGGACTGCTCTGTCGCGCCCTGAGCAAGAGACTGCGCCGTGCTTGAGACAAGACCGCTTCCGCCCGCAACCTGATTCGCCGCGCTGTCTATCTCCCGCATTGTATCGGTAAGACCGTCACCGAGTGCGTTTGATGAGCGGAGAAGCTCAGCGAAATCGCCCTGATAGGCATCCTGACACTGTGAGTAAACATTCAGGTTCCCCTTCGCCATGCTGCCAAGCAGGTACTCAACATCCTTGACAACTTTTCTGAGATCGCTCACCATATCGCCGATCGTCCTCAGCAAAATACCTGTCTCATCCCTGGAGCTGCTTTCAGGCACAGGTGAATGCAGATCTCCCTTCGCCAGTGCCTCCATGCGGGTCACGCAGAGATTTATAGGGCGGCTGATGCCTTTTGCCAGAGAACCCGCGATAAAGGACGCTATAGTGACTGCCGCAATCAGAATCGCCATTGTGATGACAAAGCAGCGGTTTGTCGGCGCGACAGCGTCAGCCAGCGGCACGTTTATGGCGAGACTCCAGCCGTCTGTTCCGGCTATCGGCGTGTAAGCGAGATACCTTGACAGACCCTCGTATTCATATTCGCCGAACCCGCTCGCGCCGGTTGTCATGGAATATTCAATATCGGCAAGTTCCTTCAGTTCCTTGTCTGTCTTAGCTTCATTCTGCGTGTTCCTGTGGCTGGTTACGTTATCGATGTTCTTGTGGGCGATAGTGTACCCGTCCTTGTCAAGGATGTACGCCTCGCCGTTATCGCTGAGCTTCAGCTCAGCTACTATATCGTTCAGAAACGTCTCAGGCATTTGAAAACACACCGCGCCTATGACGTTCATGTCAGTGTCTCCGTTCTCCCATAGCGGCGCGGATACCCAGATTTCAATAGAGCCTGTCGTACTGTTCTCGCTCGGAGTTGAGACATATGTATCGCCGCCAAGCGCGGTTTTAACATATTCCTGCTTCGAGAGGTTCTTCCCGTCAAAGAGGCTCACGCCGTCACTGCCGGTTAAATCGTAATTCACGAATCCGTATTCCGAGACGCGCTCTGACATCAAAGCCATCTTGTTCTCGATGCTGTTTTCGGGATCCGCAAGCCCCGGAAGGCACCCGACCTCGCGCGCGATACCCTTATAGCCCGCAAGCTCCCGCTCGATCCGCTCAGCGGCAATGCTCACTGTCCTGACCATTGTGTCCTCAAGCGTATCTTCCGTGCTGCTGAAGTTCATCAAAATAGTGGATACAGCCATAATCAAAAGTGAAACCAAAAGTGTGACGGACATGACAAGACGTATTCTTGCTCGAATTTTCATAGGTGCTTCTCCTCTCAGGGAAAATACGGACATTTGTGCAATTATATCATGGAATTGAACAGCTGTCAATACAATTTGCCGATAACATAGCCAAAAATTTGGCTTTTACCGTTCACTGCCCGCCGGCGGCTGTCGTCCCGCTATCCTCATGAAAAAATACTCCGCTATCTTCTCCGCGTCAACCCTGTCACACTCCTGGAGCCATATTACAGCCGTGTTTATCAACGCGCCTATATACATATACATCTCATACTTATCTATGGAATCATAGGGCATATCTCCCGCTATACTCTCATGGAAGCTGTTCATCTCCTCCATCAAAACAGAGATGAAGCCGGTTTTCCGCAGGTCAAGCACATAGCTTCTGTATTCCTCAAAATATTGAAAGCTCAAAAGAACATTTTCATAGGTGTAAATCGTATCCTTTGTAAGATCCATATCGCCGCGGAATTTCTCCAATATACCGCGTATCAGTTTTACAAGCACATCCTCCTTTGAGGTATAATTTCGATAGAAGGATGCGCGCGCGACACCGGCTTTTCTGACGATCTCCGATACCGTTATATCCGCCAGACTCTTTTCATCCATCAGCGCGAACAGTGCTTCCGTAATGCTTTTCATTACCCTGATATTCTCTTCTTTTCTTTTATCCATATACGCTCCCTTCTCAAGAAATATGATACATAAATTGAGTTTTTGTCTCACACCTCACGGTTGAATTTTTTGCTGAAAAGTGGTATTGTTGTATAAAATTATAAGATAATAATGATTTTCAGTTTTGAATATACGCGGCAGGATCCCGTGGCTTCAGAGCGGGAGCGCGTAATGTGTATTCATAGTCCGCGTATACTTATCGGAAATCGCCGTGACGGCTATACGGCGTAAACCTTATTTACTGTCAACGAAAGGAAGTTAATTATGGAAACCTACTGTTTAAGCTGCTGTTCCACCGTCGATTTAAGTCCGGAGCGCATGGAAAAACGCGGTCTACGCTATTTATGCTTTACATACACGCTGGATGATACGGAATACCCCGACGATATGGGTGTTACTATGAGCTCTGAGGAGCTGTTTCGGCGCATGGATAACGGCGCGAAAACCAGAACCGCGCAAATAAGCGTCGAGAAATACATCGGGCATTTTGAATCCATGCTCAAAGAGGGGAAGGACATTCTGCACGTCACGCTCTCATCGGGGCTGTCCGGAACCTACAACGCGGCGTGTATCGCGGGTGAGGAGCTAAAGCAAAAGTACCCGGACAGGAAAATATACATTGTCGATTCACTTGGAGCGTCAAGCGGATACGGGCTTATCATGGAGACACTCGCCGATATGCGTGACAGCGGCAAAACGATAGATGAGCTTTACGACTGGATCGAGAAAAACAAGCTGCGTATGCATCACTGGTTTTTCTCAACAGATCTCACATATTATATACGCGGAGGACGGGTTTCTAAAGCGTCGGGATTCGTTGGAACGGTACTGAATATATGTCCGCTTCTCAACGTTGACAAGGATGGCTGTCTCATTCCGAGGGAGAAAGCACGCGGTAAAAAGAGTGTCACGAGAAAAATAGTAGAAAAAATGGAGCAGCACGCCGAGGGCGGAACTTCCTACAGCGGGAAATGCTTTATCAGCCATTCCGCCTGCTTAGAGGACGCGAAAACGGTTGCCGCTCTAATTGAGGATAAATTCCCGAAGCTCAATGGAAAGGTGGAAATATTCCCAATAGGAACCACTATTGGCAGCCACACAGGTCCCGGAACCGTGGCGTTATTCTTCTGGGGCGATACGCGAAACGATTAAACACCTGTCCGCCTTACGGCGGGCGGTTTTTTTATCCGGCATAAGTCTCCGCGCCAAAAGCGCGGGGATTTTATAACGCTTTACCGCTATTGCAAAACGGATTTTTTCAAATCTCATTGACATATTTCTCCCCTCCGAATCGTTTTACAGGTGAAAGGAGGCGATGCAGATGGACGAAGAACGCGCCGAGTACCTTGTTGAGCGTTACGCTGATATGATACTGCGTATAGGCTACACATGGCTTTGTGACCTTGACGACGCGAAGGACATAACGCAGAATGTACTCATAAAAGCACTCGGCAGCAACCAAAGGTTCGAGGACGCGGAACACGAGAAAGCCTGGCTTATCCGCGTCGCGATAAACGAGTGCCACGATTTCAAAAAGAGCGCGTGGTTTCGCCGCCGCGTTCCGCTCGACGACGCCGTGTCTATAACGGTGAACGCTCCGGAGCCGGACGGGATACTTGAGCTTGTGGAGCGTCTGCCGCTCAAGTATCGGCGTGTCGTGTACCTGCGCTACTATGAGGGCTACACCGTCACCGATATTGCGCGATTGCTCGGCGAAAGTCCCGCTCTCGTCAGCACACACCTCAAAAGGGCGAGAGACAAGCTCAAAACAATGCTAAACGAATCAGGAGGGTATAATTATGGAAAACAAATATCAGAGGGAACTTGACAGCGTCAGCTTCACAGATGAGGGCAAGGAGCTTCTCAAAACGGCGGTGTTAAAAGGCTCCAATGCATCCGAGCATCGCAAGCCGCACGCAGTCAGGAAAATCGCGGTCGCAGTCGCGGCGGCGGCGTGTCTTATTGTGGGGTCGGTAACCGCTGTTCTGGCAAACGTATCGACGCTCAGGGAATATTTCGGCGACACCGAGGGGTATCGCGAGAGCGCGTTCGACGTCGGACAGTCCGATGTCAAAGACGGCTGGACAATGACAGTCACCGACTGCGTGTGGGACGATTACAACGTCGTTTTTGGCGTGTCGCTCACGGCTCCGGAGGGTACGCTCCTTGACAAGAACGCCAGTTACAAGCTTGGCAAATGGTCGATACCCGATTTCGCCGATCTCGACCTTGCGGGCGGCGGCGGGTACGAAGTGGCAGGCGTTGACGGCGGGACGGTGACATTCATATTCGACGGCTCCTACTTCCCCGAAAACGGTGAAAGTCTCGCGGGTCAGACGATGGACATAACGCTCGGCAAACTCTGCCACCTGACGGAATGGAACGAGGAGACGGGAACCTTCGACCGTGAATACGACTGTGACGCGGTATGGGATTTCACCGTCACGATGCCGGAGGAGTCGTCAGAGATAACGCTGACGCCGAACGTGACAGTTCACACACTCGGCGTTGACGCGACACTGACGAAAGCGGTCATATCGCCCATCGGCGTGTACGTCACCATCGAGGGCGACGCGCTCATAGGTCACCACGACTGGGTAAGGGAGAATATGCCCGACGCCTTTTTCGGCTGCGTTGAGTGTCAGGACGTGAGCGTCACATTTAAGGACGGCAGCGTGACCGCGCTCA
>CAZKLU010000020.1:0-27429 GCA_964553775.1 uncultured Oscillospiraceae bacterium
TTTTTTATGTCCTTTTTTCTTTTAAATTGAATTTTCATAGACTTTACCGATATTATTTACAGTTTAGCGTTTTCGGCGCACCTCCTTCCGCTTATGTTTTATCATTACCCCAATTTACGAATAAAGCAGTCTCACCCGCCAAGCAGCTCAATCAGAACCGATTTGAGACTTCCCCAGAAGCTGACGTTTCTCCCCTCGCTCACCGTAAGACGCGCACCCGCAAGACCATCGCACTTTATACGGTAACGCCTGTGTGCTGAGAGATTCTCAAACGTGCAGGTGTCTGATTTGTCCGTTACCATATGGATCTGTATGTAATCGCTATCGTCAGCAGCGTCCCAGAGCGTCACGGAGCCGTTCTGTAATGTGTCCGTTTGAATCTCAACGGAAATCTGTTTATAGTTGGTGAAGAAAACATAGTTTTCCACATCCTCGCTCGTACATTCAAGTTTGTTTGCTGTCAGGTTATAGATGCCTTCCTCAACCTCGTAAACATTCGGTGACATATTTCTTCGCATATCCTGAACCGTCAGAATAATGAGACACAGCAGCGCGGCTCCGAGAATTGCCGCAGCCGTTACGGACAGTGCCGTTTTTATACGGTGCCGCTTCAGTTTTTTTACGCAGCCGTCAAGCGTCACGTCGGCTTCTGCAATTTCAACTTTCGTGTCAGGCTCCGGATTTTTCATTCTTTGAAGCCTGCTGCGGCAGTCGGGACAGCCTTTCAAATGCGCTTCCACTGCTTCACGGCTATTTTCAGAGCAGCAGCCGTCTATGTATAGCGGCAGCAGGTCAGATATAATATTGCAGCTAATATTCATTATTTCTCATCCTCCATCGCTTTTACCAGTTTGTCCTTCGCACGATAATACGTCACCTTCGCCCAGGATTCGCTTTTCCCGAATATATCAGCTATTTCCTTAAACCGCAACTCTCCAAACACTCTCAGCGTAAAAACCTCTTTGTATGGCTCCGCTAAATTGTGAAGGTGTCTGTGAAGCGCAAGAGCAGTTTCTTTATCGGCAAGCCGTGAAAACATATCGTCAGCGTATACCGCGTTTTCAACGCCATCAATCGGCTGATTTTTGCCAAGCCGTTTTTGCTCCTTGTAATAGGCGTTTTTCGCTATCTGACACAGCCACGTCTCGATTTTACAGTCACCGCGAAATTTGCCTATATTCAGATACGCACGGTAGAATGTCTCAGATGTAAGCTCCTCAGCAAGCTCCGCGTCTGCACTGAGCGCAAGCAGAAAACGGTACACCATTAGCGAATACCTGTTCCATATTACTTCAAATTCATCCATAACACACCCCTCTGTTTTTCTGTCGTATATAAGACTTCCGGCGCGGCGAAAAGATACAATAAATTTTTATCATACATCAAAAAGGGATTGAAGAGTGTCTCTCCAATCCCTTAATATTTGTCATACTATTTAAGGAGGCTTAATTATCTTCAAGCCAGCGTCTCGCGCAGTGCGCCATACACGCCGCCCCTATCGGCAGCACATTCTCATCAAACTGCACCTTGGGATTGTGTGCCGGATAGTCTCCGCGTTCGTCCTCAAAGCCCGCTGAAAGATATATGAACGCTGACGGTATTCTCTCAGCTATGACCGCAAAGTCCTCGGACGCACCCGCCTTTATACCCGCAATCGGCGTGAGATTCGGTATCGGCAGTTCCTTCATATATGAGACTACAGTATCTGTAAACTCTTTATTGCAAACGAGCGGCGGAACACCTGATGAAAACTCCGTCACAGCAGTACCTCCGAATGTTTCAGCAACCGATCCTGAGATTTCGCGTACTCTGCGGACGAGCTTCTCCCTTGCGTCCTTGTCATCACAGCGTATTGTTCCCCTTAAAACAGCGGTATCGGGTATGATATTGTTCGCGGAACCCGCTATGAACTGTCCAACTGTCACTGTACACGCGCAGTTGGGGTCACTCTCCCGTGCTATAAGCTCCTGAAGCGCGAGGTGGATGTGTGCGCCGATGTTGATCGGGTCTATCGTGTTCTGCGGGAACGCTCCGTGACCGCCTTTCCCGTGTACTGTTATCGTGAACCCATCGGCGGAGAACATCATAACGCCATCACTGTTGTACATAAAGTACCCCACAGGCAGCTTGCCCGGACCCACATGGTACGCCAAGGCAGCATCTGGTACGGGATCATCAAGTATTCCACTCTCTATCATGTCGCGGCTGCCCCTGAATGTCTCCTCGCCCGGCTGGAACATCAGTCTGACTGTTCCATTGAGATGGCTTTCGTCCTCTTTCAGCAGTCTTGCGGCGGTGAGCAGCATAGCCGCGTGAAAATCGTGTCCGCAGGTGTGCGCCCTCTCCCCTGTCGGACAGGCAAACGGCAGTCCGCTCTCCTCCGGCATTGGCAGAGCGTCCATGTCGGCGCGTAACAATATGGTTTTTGACCCGTGTCCGATTTCAGCCATCACGCCGGATTTGCCGCAGGGCTTCGCGTCTATTCCGAACGACCGCAAACGCTCCATGACGTAAGCCCTGGCTTTCGGCGTGTCCAAATCAAGCTCCGCGTTAGTGTGGAAGTACCGGCGGTCGGAGACAAGGTCTTCCTTGTGCGATAATGCTTTTTCGTAATAATTCATAGGTTATCTTCCTTTATAGCTTTTACTGTTAAAAACTCAGCAACGCTTCAAATCCGTGCCGTTTTACCGGCTTTCATTCATACCGGCACTGAACGCGGCTATTGTGCGAATATTAACCTTGTCTGTGGGGTTACGCTTTTTTCTCCTCCAAAATTCTCTTTAGCGTCTCACCCATCTTCTCAATATCCACAGGCTTCGATATGTGCGCGTCCATTCCGGCATCTAACGCTTTAGCTACATCTTCCGCGAACGCATTCGCTGTCATAGCTATTATCGGTATGGTTTTCGCGTTGGGGTGCGAGCTTGAACGTATAGCCCTCGCCGCCTCATAGCCGTTCATAACGGGCATCTGTATATCCATAAGGATAGCGTCAAACTCGTTCGGTTCCGATGCTTCAAAACGCTCACACACCGCTTTACCGTCAGACATTATCTCGCATTTTGCATCCATCATGCCGAGCATTTCCTCAAGAATCTCCGCGTTCAGTTCATTATCCTCAGCCGCGAGGAAATTCCTGCCTTTCAGTTCCTCGTCATGCTTTCCGACGTTCGTCTCAAGTTTGCTCTTTGCCCTAAGAGTGCGTACAACCTCTTTAAGACTGCCGAGAAAAAACGGCTTCGGGAGAAAAGCGTCTATCCCCGCTGAGCGGCTTTCTTCCTCTATGTCGCTGTAATCGTAGGATGTCAGTATTACAAACGGCACATCATTCGTTATCACCTGATGTATCCGCTTCGATGTCGCAAGCCCGTCCATTATCGGCATCTTCCAGTCCAGAAGTATAATATCATACTCCTGCCCCTCTTCCAAAGCGCGTTCCGCCATTCTCACAGCGGTCATGCCGTCAAGAGCATACTGTAACTCAACTCCGGTGTTTGCCATAGCCGCCATAATAGCGGTACATATATCCACCTCGTCATCTACGACAAGAACACGGCATATTTTGTTGTCCTGCCAGAAATCAGCGTCAGTGTTGCTCTCAACGATTTGAAGCTCCAAATCAAGAGTGAAGAGACTGCCCTTGCCCAATTCGCTTTCAACCGTTATGGAGCCTCCCATAAGGTCAACAAGATTCTTTGTAATCGCCATACCAAGACCGGTACCCTGTATTCCGGAGGAGGCAACATCCTCGGAACGGCTGAACGGGTCAAATATATGCTTCAGATATTCCTCACTCATGCCGATCCCGTTATCTTTGACATGAAAACGGATATGAGCGAAGCCCTTGACGCTGTACGGGATCTGCTCCACCGTAAATTCTATCTTTCCCCCTTCTGGCGTATATTTTACGGCGTTGGAAAGAATATTTATCAGCACCTGATTTATTCTCAGGCGGTCGCCTAAGACGTGTTCATCTGTCAGGTCATGGATGTACACTTCAAATTTCTGCTGCTTCGCTTTCGCCTGCGGGCGCATGATAGTTCCAAGCTCCTCGATAATCTCCGCAAGGTCGATCTCGCCCATATTTATGGTCGTTTTTCCTGACTCAATTTTGCTCATGTCAAGAACATCGTTGATAAGACCAAGAAGGTGCTGACTTGACGCGGTGATTTTGCGGGTGTGTTCCCTCACCTTGTCGGGATTTTCCGCGTCTCTTTGAAGAAGCGTTGAAAGACCGACTATAGCGTTCATCGGCGTTCTTATGTCGTGGCTCATATTTGACAGGAACGCACTCTTTGACTGATTCGCCGCCTGAGCTATGTCAAGAGCTTCGGTCAGGGCATACTCTCGCTTGCGATCCTCAGTTCTGTCGGAGAATACTATGATAAACCTGTCTGTTCCGTTTAGCGACGAGCGGTATATTCGCTCCTCTACCCAATATTCCTCACCGGTACTCTCGCGCTTTATCTTCTCATCATATATTACCGATTCTCCGTGAGGAATAAGAAGCAGATCCTTCATGCCAAGGTGTTTGGTATACGCTTCCGACGGGCTGCCTTTTGGTATTCCCGTAACCCGTTCAAGGTTGGGACTTGCGTACTCAACCGATACACCGTCTCCTGAGAGCATCAGAAACGCCTCGTTTGTGCTGTTTGTCAAAATGCTAAACAGCTGTTCCCTGTATTTGACTTCAGCGTCTTTCGCTTTCATACTGTGATGGTACTGCCGAAGCATTATAACAAAAATCAGGAACAGGAAAATCGTCAGAGCCATGATAAAAATAAACATCTGACTTGCGTTCAAAAGCTCCTCCGTCCGTGCCGAAATCGACTCGCTTGGAATTATGGATACAGTGTACCATCCTTCGGCGTTCCTCACCGGAACGAATGTAAAAACGCACTCCTCGTTGTCAAAATAGAGTCTCATCGCGCCCTGTTTCCCGTTCTCCATAGCGTCCTTGAAAGCATTGTTGTCCTCTTCCGCGTTGCCCTCCATCTCAAGAACATCGAATATGTTTGAAAACGTCCTGTTACTGTTCGGGTTGTCGGGGCGTATAACAATGTCTCCGGAGCTGTTGACTATGTACGAAAAGCCGGTATCATCGAAAAATGAAAGTGAAAATTCTTCCGCTACATCGGATAATAGATAGCCCTTGCGTACCATTCCCAACGCGCCGTCCGAGAATTGGAACCTCTCATAATAGCCTATCATACGCAAGCCCAGTTTTTCGTTAAGATACGGCTCAAGCAAGCCTCTATCCGGTAAAGTAAGATACATCTCCGCTTCATCTTCGGGAAGTTCCATGCTCTCGCGGCTGTTGAAGTAGATCATCCTGTTTGTCAGGTCAATTACAACGAATGTTGGATCGCCGTCCTCGTAAAGGTCAAGTTTATTTTCAATAGCGTCCTGATCGAAAGAAGCGTACTGCGCGAAGTTGCTGGCTCGCCCCTCAAGCATTGCGAAACCCTGATTTATATACACCTCGAAAGCGTGTGCGCCCTGCTCTGATATTTCCAATACATCCGTAACAGACTGTAACCACATAGCCTGACGCATATTGTCTATATAGTAATTTGCTCCGAGAATCATCCCTATAACGATGATAATCACTACAGTCATACCGACTGCCAGAAGTAATCTTCTTCTGTTTTTCTCCCGCATAGGCATCTCAGACACCTCCTTCATAAAGCGCGTTTCTCAACGTCATTTCCGCTTCTTCCGCGCTTGCGCCGTTAAGCAAGGCATGAGCGCACTCAGTCAGGGCGGCATCGTAGTTGAGTGTCAGACGGTAGTCTGAACCGATTACGCAGGGTCCATTTTCTATGTATTCAGATGCCGGAGCTATTGTCTGATCAGATGGTGTGCGGTCGTCAATAAGCGCGGTATGGCTGCTCTGACTGTCGCAGTAGTTCCACATCACGTCCGGCTCCACAAGATACGCGAGAAAGTCAAGTGCCTCATCAACATATTCGCTGTTGGCGTTTACCGACACGCAGGTATTGACATCTATCAAAAGGACACTGCCATCATCCATAATGGGATAGGGGTAGATTTTATACTCAAACTGCGGTTCCAACTCCGCGACCCTTGGAGAAGCCCAGCCGCCTGTAATCATGAACGGACGTTCACCCTGTGCGAAAAGCTCTAAATCGTCCGATGTCTGTTCCGTGGCAAGCACCTCAGTGCAGTCGAACCAGCCGCGATCTATCATCTCGCGAGCCATTTCAATGCCGACCGTGAGCTTTTCGGCAAGATCAATCTCGCCCTGATTTATCGCCTCGATAGTTTCAGCGGAATTGTGAGTTTGATAAACATCGTACATACTTTTAGCTGTTATAAGGCTGTCAATGGATCTGTAGTTATTCGCAATAATTGGCACAATACCCTTCTCAACATAGTAATCGCACAGCTCGGAAAACTCGCTCCAGTTTTCGGGTACAGTCTGACCATTCGCGTTCAGAAGATCAAGGTTTATGTAAAGCGCGTAGGTTGAAATGCAAATTGGCAGGAACCACACCGTACCATCCTCGTTAAGAAACTGCTCAACAGCTAATTCCGTGAAATTATCAAGACCGGGCAAGCCTGAGAGATCTGCAAGAAGACCCTGATTGCCGTACCGCAAAACCGTGTCGTGGTTCACCATTATAATATCATCCATCACACCTTCCGCGGCGCGTTTGGAGAGCGCGTCCCAGTAGGCGGAACCTTTGATTCCCTCATAGGTGACTGTAATACCCTGATTCTCGTCCATGAAACCGTGGAGCGCGTCTTCGATAGCCAAAAGGTTAAGTGTGTCGGCTTTGTAGCCAAAGGCAGTGACGATGATTTTCTCCTGCTCCTCTTTCGCGTCGTATAGGAAAATACGGCTGTTCTGATCCGAACTTTGGCAACCATTGAGGGATGAAATTATAATTGACAGTACGCAGAGTGTGACAATAATGCAGCGGGTACGTTTCATAAGCGTTTCGCCTCCGTTAATACTAAGAGCTTATCCCAAAATTACAGGCACGCCGAATGTTTGCAAATTCTGTGCCATACTTCTTCGATTTTCCCGCCATATATTAAGACAGCCTTGCCAAATTGCCTTCGTTCCGCGCAAGACCTGGCACCGCAGTCGGTACGCCTGTAATATAGGGATAAGCTGCATATCTATAATACAATTTATGCGGAATAATAAACCACAGGTAAAAGCGGCAGGAAACCGCCGTATATATTTTATCCCAAACTAACGAATTTGTCAACCTGTAACTATAGAACCTTTGAAGAAAAGAACAGCCGCGCAAACCTGTTGTCTCGATTCTTTAATGCTATGGAAATAAATTGCAGCTATATTTGAATTACAGTCAATATAATCGGGCTGCTTTTCGCTAACAGCAAAAACCGCGATTATTATTGTCTGCTGAAAAAATTGTGCGTAAAACACTTATCCCCTCTTGACAAATCCCGTTCCCGATGTTATAATACATTTAACATTTAACCTAAATGTTAAATAAAGTGATTGAGTGAAAGGAGGGTGGCAGTATTGAGTCTTCAGCGCACGATGAAAGCGTTATCAGACCCCATACGGCGCGATATATTGGAGTTGCTGAAGGAGGGCGAAAAATCCGCCGGAGATATTGCGTCGTGTTTTCCCGTGACAGCGGCTTCAATATCGCGGCACCTGTCCGTACTCAGCGAAGCGGAGCTTATACGTTCGAGACGCGAAGGAAAGTACATCTACTATGAACTTAACACATCTGTTTTGGAGGAGGCACTTATATGGATAACAAATCTGAAAGACTGACATGGGCGGTTCTGACATCATTTGCCGTTTTACTGCCGATTCCCGTGGGGCTGCTGCTGCTTAAAAATGGTTTTTGGACGCTTGTCATAGAAACGGCTGTTTTGTTCGCGGCGCACATTCTATGCGTAATGTCAACACTTAAAGACGAGGGTAACGCGAAACAGGACAAAAAAGCACTTACGCTGATGTTCCTTCTCTGTCCGGCAACGTCTGTATACATCGGCTCTGTCGTGATATACACGTTTCGCACGAGCGAAACGGCTGATTTCTCCAGACTTGCGGTTCTGTTTATCGGCGCACTGATACTCATAACCGGCAACTATATGCCAAAATTCCGTCCCAACAGCACACTTGGAATAAGAGTGCCGTGGACACTTAAAAGCAACATCAATTGGACAAAAACGCATCGACTTGGCGGCAAGATATGGTTTGTCAGCGGTATTGTTATACTGCTGTCGGCTCTTTTGCCGGGAAGTGCTATGGTAACATTGACATTCGTGGCTATATGCACGGCTACAATTGTTCCGGTGGCGTATTCGTATTGGCTGTACAAACAGCACATGGACGATTCGGTTCCTGATCCCCGAATACAGCTCACAGCCGCCACCGTTATATTCACTGCGGCACCAGCTGTGCTAATAGTTGCGGTGCTTGTTATTGCCTTTATTGGAGATGTGACGGTAGAATACGGCGATACATCTTTGACACTTAACGCGGATCTGTGGCCGAGTGAAACGATCGAGTACAGCGATATAGCTAAAGTCTCGTACCGTGAAAGCACCGATGTCGGTTCAAGGAACTGGGGAATAGGCAGTACCAGAATGCTTGTCGGACTGTTTGAAAATGGCGAGTTCGGAGTTTACACAAGATTCACATACACAAATTGTCCCTCGGCGGTGCTGGTTGAAACTTCCGATGGCGGCATTGTTGTATTCAATTCAAAGACAGAGGACGAAACCTGGCAGCTTTATGAGGGGCTTGCTGAACTGCTCGGCAAACAGTAAAGGGGAGCTTTTTACGACTCCCCCGTTATTTATTATTTTGCTGTAAAACGATAACTGAAATTTCTGTTTTGCTCCGGTTTGGCTAAAAACTTACCTTGCGGCTCCGGTTTTTAACCCGCTTCATGATTCAGTTTGCCGCCGACACTGCCGCGATTCGGCTGCTCATCGCCAAGCTCTTTGTATGTTTTTACAATTACAAACGCCGCGACAATGAACGTCAATATTTCCGACACCGGCATTGAGTACAGAAGCCCGTCAAGTCCCCAGAACATTGGCAGAAGCAGCGCGAAGCCAACGCCGAACACAACCTCTCGTACAAGTGAAATGACAGTTGAAGCTAACGCTTTTCCCAAAGACTGCAAATATATAAATGTTCCCTTGTTCACAGTCGCGAGTATCATCATGCTTAGGTATGTTCTAAAGCTCTTTATCGCGAACTCTGTGTAGTATATGCTCTCGTTTTTCGCGCCGAATATCCCGATCAGATACTGCGGGAACAGTTCGACAATCAGCAGCGCGATTCCGCCAACTACTGCTTCGCCTATGAGAAGATAAGTGAACAGCGTCTTTGCTCTGTCCTTGCGTCCCGCACCGATATTGTAACCGACTACGGGTATGCACCCCGCCGCCATGCCTACAGCTATGGATATTACAATCTGGAAGAATTTCATCACGATTCCCACAACTGCCATAGGTATATGCGCGTACATCTCCTGCCCAAACACAGCGTCAAGCGCACCGTATTTGCATATCATGTTGTTCATTGCCGCCATTGAGAGTACAAGTGAGAACTGCGAAAGGAAGCTCGTGACTCCGAGCGCGATGAATCTTTTTATAAGTGTTCCACGGAGACGGAAGCTGCTGCCATGCAGTTTAACGGCTTTCATGCGTAAAAGATAGCATATCGATAATATCGCTGTGACGATCTGACCTAAGACAGTCGCGACTGCCGCTCCCATCATGCCCATCTTCATCGGGTAAATGAATATCGGGTCAAGTATAATGTTTACAACGGCTCCCGCAAGAGTAGATGCCATCGCGAATTTCGGACTGCCATCGGAGCGTATTATGGGGTTCATCGCCTGTCCGAACATATAAAATGGTATTCCGAGAGTGATCCAGAAAAAATATTCTTTTGACTGTACAAATGTCTCCTCGTTGATCCTTCCGCCGAACATAGTAAGGATCTGTTCGCTGAATATGAGATAAATCGCTGTTATCACAACACTTGACGCGATACATAGTATAATAGCGTTTCCTATGCTTGTATGCGCGTCATCGTTGCGTTTTGCTCCGAGACTTATTGAGACAAACGCGCAGCAGCCATCGCCTATCATAACCGCAACCGCCAAAGCAACGATCGTCAGCGGATACACAACATTATTCGCCGCGTTGCCGTATGAACCTAAATAGTCGGCGTTGGCTATGAATATCTGATCGACTATGTTGTAAAGTGCCGCCACAAGCAGCGATATTATGCACGGAACCGAGTATTTCCGCATCAGTTTTCCCAGTTTTTCTGTTATAAGAAATGAATTTGCCTGTTCCAAAATTTTTACCTCCACAAAAAATGCGTGTCCCCTACAGTTGGATTTATACCATAAAGAGGTTACACGCTGCAACTTATGTTCAAGGCTGAAAACCCTTCAGCTTTGAATTTTTTTGACGGAAAATTCCGCGAAAATTCCGACACGCAAAAATTTCCGATTGGTTTTTGACGGCAATACCGCCGTAAAAGACTTCCTGTTACTATAAACACAATGGCGACTCGCCGGCTCCGGAATCTCTCCCGCGGTTGTAATAATCACAGCAGATATTTACGCCTGCGAGTAAACTATAAAATCTATAAAGCTTTTCCGCGTCACCTCCCGAAAATAGAGACAAAAAAAGCAGCCGACAATCGGACTTATGCCCTCTTCCGGCTACTCATTGTATTTATATTATAACATTACGCGGTGAGATTGTCAAAGGGTTTTTTGACAAAAATTCGAGTAATTTCAGGATGATATTTAAGAAGCAATTTGCCGAACACTCCCCTATCAAATAACGGAAATCAATGGTTCAGGTTAATCTCTATTTTGTTACAGTATCAACTTCATTCTCCGAATCGCCATCGGCAAATTTAATAACAAGTCTGTGCGGGAGACACACTATCGGCGCACTGCCTTTAAGCCAGCCATCATTCACGCATATTCCATCAGGGCAGTTCGCTTCTGAAACACGGATTTTGCCATTCTCGACAAGTATAGTGTTTGTACCCTCCCCGTCAGCGGTTGTGACAGTAAACTTGTAGGGTTCGGTAAGCTCATTAAGGCGTACAGTTCTTACAAGCTCCCCGTCAAGCCACACCTCGGCTGTTGTTCCCGTTCCGGTATCCATGTAAAGGAAGATACAGGCTAAAGCGGCAACCGCGAATATGACCGCAATTATAATAATCCAAGTTCGTGTTTTCAGCATTAGCTTCACCAATAACAAAGTATATCTCAGAGCCTGTTCAGATTCTCTCGGCACTCTTCTTTTCAGCAGTATTTTTCCGATTACCGCATTGGAAAAGCGCGTTTGTATCAGAGCATTTTTCATTGTACCCGGCAAATTTACGCCTGAAAATCCGTAAACTCCGAGCTGCTTATAATACTCTCAGATTTTCGTGTTTGCAAAACAGGAAAGAACGATGCGCCCTTTTGATGCCAATCTGTGGACTGAACGCGCCCATTGAACATTGAAAGGTAAAACAAATCCCCCAATGCTTTAACATTGGGGGATCTGCCGGTGAAGAGAAAATCATCACCTATACCGTTCGATTCCTTATCTATAATACCACATCGATTTTAATTTGTCAACAGCCAAAAAGCAAATGTCACAAATAATTCACAACCATCGCTATAAATTATTTTACCGCTACAGCCTCGATCTCAACGAGCGCACCCTTGGGGATACCGCGAACCGCGAATGCCGCTCTTGCGGGGCATTCTCCCTCAAAGAATTTCGCGTAAACCTCGTTCATGGGAGCGAAATCCGATATATCCGCCAAAAGCACCGTTGTCTTAACGACATCGCTGTAGTCGCAGCCTGCCTCTTTGAGTATCGCGCCGATGTTTTTGAGACTCTGTTCTGTCTGACCCTTGATGTCATCCGACGCGAAATTTCCGGTCGCCGGATCTATCGGGAGCTGTCCCGACACGAATACTATCTCCCCTGACGCTTTTACGCCCTGCGAATACGGACCGATCGCCGCCGGAGCGTTGCCTGTAGCTACCGCTTTCTTCATTTTGCCGTCTCCTTTTATCATTATTTCCGTGTGCCGAAAAATTTCGTGTTTCCGGCGCGGCTTATACTATATATTATACCACTTTTCTTTTATTTTGCAATAATGTACTTCAATCATTCACAATTACAGTGCCGGTTTTGCCGTGTATGCCGTCCTTCGCCTTTTCAAGAAGCGTGATGAGCGCGGTGCGTCCCTCTTTGGAAGCGGCGAACTTCGCCGCCGCCTGCATTTTAGGCTGCATTGAGCCTTCGCCGAACTGCCCCTCGTCACAGTATCTTTGCGTCTCGCTGACTGTCACAGTATCGAGCCATCTCTCATCGGGTTTACCGAAATTCACGGCGGCTTTCTCGACAGCAGTCAGTATTATCAGCATATCAGCATCAAGCTCCTCGGCGAGCTTCTCACTTGCGAAATCCTTATCTATAACAGCCGCCGCTCCGCGAAGATGGTTGCCCTCTGTTCTGAATACAGGTATTCCGCCGCCGCCGCAGGCTATAACAACAAGACCCGCCTCTACCATGTCTCGTATTGACTCTATCTCAATTATGCTGACAGGCTGCGGAGATGCTACAACGCGTCTCCAGCCGCGTCCGGAATCCTCAACGACTTTGTATTCACGGCTTTGGGCAAGCTTCATTGCCTCGCTCTCCGTCATAAACGCGCCTATAGGCTTTGTCGGATGCTCAAACGCCGGATCATCAATATGAACCTCAACCTGCGTCAGAACAGTTGACACGCCCTTGTGTATTCCCCTGTTGAGAAGCTCCTCCCTGAGAGCGTTCTGCAAATCATATCCGATATACCCTTGGCTCATCGCGACACATACCGAGAGTGGGCAGAACACATACTTTTTCGGATCCGAGCGCGTCAGCTCTGTCATTGCGTTCTGTATCATACCAACCTGTGGACCGTTTCCATGCGCTACTACGACTTCATTTCCATCTTCTATGAGGTCAACAATCGCGCTTGCTGTTTTTTTGACAGCTATCATCTGCTCCGGAAGATTGTTTCCAAGAGCATTTCCTCCGAGAGCGACTACTATCCTCTTCCCCATCGATCCTAACCTCCGTCACTCGCTCAGTTATAAAGCCTTGGGGTTCCGCGCTCCTCAAGTGCCTTCAGAGTCTTTGCGGGGTCACGCACTTTGGCAAGGAAAATCATTGCCGCTATAATATACGGCTTGTAGCTTGCCTGCTTGTAGAGAGGATCTCTGTATCTGTCAAATACAGACGCTTCAACCTCGCCGTCAACACAGGACACATCGTTTATATCAGCCGGCAGGCAGTGAAGGTAAAGTGCCTTGCCGTTATGTGTGGTACTCATGAGCTTTTCGGTGCAGCACCAATCCTTATACTGCGCGTTCTGTGCTAAAAGCTCTTTCTCAAGAGCATTTATACCCGCCGTGTCACCGTTTCCATAGAGAACCGTGCGCTTCTCCATTGCCGCGAACGGCGCCCAGCTCTTTGGATACACCACATCGGCATCCTTGAACGCTTCGCTCATCGAGGAAGTCTTTGTGAATGTTCCGCCGCTCTTCTCAGCGTTTTTGCGTGCCACATCCTCAACCTCCGGCATAACATCGTATCCGTCAGGGTGTGCGAGTACAACGTCCATGCCAAATCTTGTCATAAGCCCTATAACACCCTGCGGAACAGAGAGCGGCTTGCCGTAGCTCGGAGAATACGCCCATGTCATAGCGACTTTTTTGCCTTTAAGGTTCTCAACACCGCCGAACTCGTGTATAATGTGCAGCATATCAGCCATGCACTGTGTCGGGTGGTCGATGTCGCACTGGAGATTGACAAGTGTCGGCTTCTGCTCAAGAACACCGTCCTTGTAGCCCTGAGTCACGGCTTCTACAACATTTTTCTGGTAAGTGTGACCCTTGCCTATATACATATCATCGCGTATACCGATAACATCCGCCATGAATGAAATCATGTTTGCTGTCTCGCGGACAGTCTCGCCGTGCGCTATCTGGCTCTTGCCCTCGTCAAGATCCTGAACCTCAAGACCGAGAAGGTTGCAGGCTGACGCGAATGAGAATCTTGTTCTTGTGGAGTTGTCGCGGAAAAGCGAGATTCCAAGACCGGAGTCGAAGATTTTAGTTGAGATGTTGCGTTCACGCAAAGCACGGAGAGCGTCAGCAACGGTGAACACAGCCTGAAGCTCCTCATCTGTCTTGTCCCATGTGAGGAAGAAGTCGTTCTCGTACATATCTTTGAAATTGAGGGTACTGAGTTTGTCAATATATGTCTGAAGCTTTTTTTCCATTTTAAGTTTCCCCTTTAATATAATATCATTGACTTTTGAGTTACAGTAAACGGCAATTCTCCATTTACTAAAGGTCTTAAATCGTGGTTTTGCCCCCGCCTTGCAGTGAAAGCTCTGGTTCCCGAATATATTGAGCGGTATTTACAGCCATATACTCACGGTTATGGTTTGTTTTTGAGTCCAACAATAACCGTGCTTCATTGCACGGCGGGAGATTGTTATTTACAAAGGTTGATTGCGCTGATTATTTGCTCTCCGGCTTGTAGAGTACAGGAAAGCAGCCGTACCTCATTGCGCGGCGGAAGATTGCTGTTCACAAAGGTTGATTGCGCTGATTATTTGTCCTCCGGCTTATAGAGCATTGGAACGGCGGCGTAGAGTGCGGCGCAGGTGACAAGATCCTGTTTCCATGTAATTTCGTTCGGCGCGTGAGCCTGACTTTCCGCTCCGGGTCCGAATCCAACACAGGGGATCCCATAACGTCCCTGAATCGCGACGCAGTTTGTTGAGAACGTCCACTTGTCAACGAGAGGACGGTTGCGAAGATTCATTGTACTCTCGGAACCGATGCGCTTGTCTCCCCAGAGTGCCTTATGCGCGTCAACGACTGCCTTGACATGAGGTGCGTCACCGCTGTTTATCCATGTCGGGAAGTACGCTTCAGTCTCATATACCTCGCCTGTCCATGAGGGACGGTCATACATATACATCGAGACATTCACATCATCACCGTACTTCTGAACACTCGGAAGTGCGCGTATCTCTTCAAGACATGACTGCCACGTCTCACCCGCTGTCATTCTGCGGTCGATTGATATAGCGCATGAGTCAGCGACGGCACAGCGGCTGGGTGATGTATAGAATATCTGCGATACAGTGCAGGTGCCGCGTCCAAGGAATCTTGCGTCCTCGTAGTGTTCGGGGTTGTATGCGGGGTTCAGCATTTTTACAAGACCTTTTACCTCGTTTTCATCAGCGTCGGAATTTTCGTTGAGCGAACGAACGTCACGGATTATATCAGCCATCTTGTAGATAGCGTTGTCGCCTCTCTCCGGCGCGGAACCGTGGCAGGATATACCCTTAACATCAACACGGATCTCCATTCTTCCGCGATGTCCTCTATATATACCGCCGTCTGTAGGCTCGGTGGAGATAACAAACTCTATTTTCTCCTTAGCTTCAGGGAAACCCTTGTTTACAATGTACTGCCAGCACATACCATCGCAGTCCTCTTCCTGAACGGAACCGACTACCATAATCTTATACCCGTCCGGAAGAAGTCCGAGATCCTTCATTATCTTCACGCCGTAAACAGCCGCAGCCATACCGCCCTCCTGGTCTGAACCGCCGCGACCGTAGATTATATCGTCAGTCTCGTAGCCCTCGTAGGGGTCGTTCGTCCAGTTGTCGCGGTTGCCGATTCCAACTGTGTCAATATGAGAGTCAATAGCGATAATTCTGTCGCCGTTTCCCATCCAGCCTATGACGTTGCCAAGACCGTCAATCTCAACCTTGTCGTAGCCGAGTTTCTCCATCTCAGCCTTTATGCAGAGAGCAACCTCTTTTTCCTCGCAGCTCTCGCTCGGATGAGAGATCATCTCACGCAGAAAGCGCGTCATGTCGGATTTGTAGTTTTCAGCCGTCTTTTTTATAAGCTCGAAATCCATGATAAATTATCCTCCTTTATACTTTTTCAGTCTACATTCTTGCCGTTCCACACTATGTCGCGGAAGTTGGCGGGGTCTGTATCTCCCTCGGTGCTGAACATGAGAATTACGCTGTTTTCGTCGATTCCGACCGCCTTGCGGAAGTCCTCGTATTCCGGCATGGATAGAGCCGCAAGAAGTCCCATACCAACCGCGCCGGATTCTCCTGATATAACCTGTGGGTCACCCTTCACAGGAGCTGCCAACATTCTCATTCCAAGAGCCGACACCCAATCGGGACAGGACACGAAAAACGATGTGTGGTTCTTCAGAATGTCAAACCCTATCGTGTTAGGTTCGCCGCAGGCAAGACCCGCCATAATCGTGCTGAGATCGCCTGTCGCTATGCGAATGTCTCCGTCTCCGGCTTCCGCGCTCTTATAAAGGCAGTCAGCCGCCCGTGCTTCCATAACTATAGTTGTGGGGCAGCTATCCGGATAGAGGTTCGCGAAATAGCCCTGAACCGCACCCGCGAGACTTCCGACACCCGCCTGAACCAATATGTGCGTTGGCTTTACGGGGATCTGCTCAGACGCTTCACTTGCCATAGTGCCGTAGCCCTGCATTATCCATGAGGGTATCTCCTCGTAACCATCCCACGCTGTATCCTGAACCATAACGCCGCGCTCTGTTTTCTCCGCCAGTGCGTTTGCTCTGCGGACACATTCATCGTAGTTGACATCTTCTATTGTGACGGACGCGCCCTCTTTCGCTATGTTGTCAAAGCGCGTTTTTGTGCTGCCCTTGGGCATGAGGACAACAGACTTCTGACCGAGTTTATTTGCCGCCCACGCAACGCCTCTGCCATGATTTCCGTCTGTCGCGGTGAAAAACGTAGCCTGACCGAAGCTGTCGCGCAGCTCCTTTGACGTGAGATAGTCGTAAGTCATCTCCGAAACGTCCTTGTGAAGCTCCGACGCTATGTAATTCGCCATCGCAAATGAACCGCCGAGAACCTTGAACGCATTCAGTCCAAACCTGTAACTCTCGTCCTTGACAAAAATGTCTCTGACACCGAGATTGCCAGCCATTCCGTTAAGCTCACGGAGCGGTGTTGTCTCATACTGGGGAAAGCTCCTATGGAACGCCCGCGCCTTGGCAACATTTTCAGCCGACATCAGGGAAAGCCACTTGTCATCGGTCTTTGGCATTGAGTTTCTGACCCACTTTATCCTTTCCATATTACTCCTCCAAAAATTTATTTTTTATTGCTAAAAAATTTTTAGGACTGCATTTATTATAACACCGCGTACAGGAAAATCAAGTGGGAATCAGTTTGATTTACAAATTGTTCACAAGTATACTGAATCATCGCCGGAGAATTATTTTGATTTTTTTGAAATTTCTTATTGACTTGAATGAAAAATCGTGTTATAATGATTAGCGTTGTGAGACAAGAAAGTTGCTGGCATAGCTCAGTCGGTAGAGCGACGCACTCGTAATGCGTAGGTCGTGTGTTCGAATCACATTGCCAGCTCCACAGGTTTCCGTATAACGCGGGAACCTGTTTTTGTTTCTGAAAGTACCTGCTAAGCCGCGCATGGGGGATTTTTACAGCCTTTGCGCGGTAAAATTGTATTGACCGAAGTGTGCGGCTCCGTCATATCTATAGTATTTCCTGTGTCTCACGCCGAACGACATGGGAAAGCATAAGCAGCGAAATAATATTCGGGGCTATCATCAAAGCGTTCATTATATCTGACAGCCGTATTATAACATTGAGATCCGCAACTGACGATACGGCAACCGCGAGAATAAACACCGCTCTGTATACTCTCTCCCCTTTCGCGTCAAACAGATACCCCGCGCACCGCTCGCCGTACAGTGACCAGCCGACAATGCTTGAAAACGAGAAAAGTGTCATTGACACCGCCATGAATATTGCTGAGAGCGGTTCACCGAACACTGTACCGAGTGCCGCCGCGCAAAGCTCCGCTCCGGCAACAGCACCGTACTCTATCGGAACACCCGACACAAGTATAAGCAGTGCCGTCAGCGTACATATAACTATCGTATCGGTGAATACCTCAAATATACCCCACAGACCCTGCCGTGCGGGGCTTTTTGCGTTGGCGGAAGCGTGTGCTATCGGAGATGAACCAAGTCCGGCTTCGTTTGAAAACAGTCCTCTTCTGAATCCCCACGCTATCGCCCCGCCGGATAATGCTTTCACACTGAATGCTTCAGACAATATCCCGGTAAATACTGACGGCAGCATTTTGATATTGCGTAATATAACAGCCATTGCTCCCGAAATATAAATAACAGACATGAACGGTATCAGCTTTGCTGCAAGTCTCCCGCGTCCTTTTGCTCCGCCGGAGATTGACACGGCGCACATAACCGCGATTGCGGTACCCGCAAGTGCCTTGAATACAATTCCCGTGTCCGCTCCCGGCAAAAACACCTCAACCGCGTTTTCAAGTGCCGTCATTACACTGCCAACCTGCATCATGTTTCCAATACCGAACGACGCGCACATCCCAAAAAAGCTGAACGCAACCGCTAAAGCGTTATATTTCGCGCCAAGTCCGTTTTTTATTGTGTACATCGGTCCGCCGACATATTCTCCGTTTATTTTCTCACGGTACTTGACGGCAAGCAGAATCTCGGCATATTTTATTCCCATTCCGATAAACGCTGATACCCACATCCAAAATACCGCTCCGGCACCGCCGAATGAGAGCGCGATTACAACTCCGGCAATATTCCCCGTTCCGATGGTTCCCGAAAGAGCGGTGCATAATGCTTCAAACGGTGATACGCCGTCTGATTTGTCACTTTTTCGCGTGATTCCGCCAAACACCGTTCTGACCATGAGCGGGAAACGGCGCAACGCTATGAAACCCTCGTTCCATGAAAGCACAATTCCAGATAGCGTGAGTACTCCAACAGTTGGGATTCCCCAGAGTACCGCGCTGATTTTTTCAATAAGCATAAGCAATTCCCCCTGAAACGAATATTCAAACCGCGCAGGATTTTTAAGTTCCATTCCGTGGTTTATAAATACTCGTTTCAGGGGGAATAAATGCCATGTTTACTCAAAACAGAAAAATATCCGGTTTTGACGTTTTTCAAAAGATATATGCTGCGCTGTGATTCCGGCGTGGTAAGCCGTTCTATGGCTTTTGTGTAATTGCCTCTCCAACCTCGTAGATGTCTCCCGCGCCAACAGTGATTATTATATCGCCCGGCACAGCATCTTTTTTAAGGGCGTTCTCAAGCTCCTCGAATGTTCTGAAGAACCTTGAACCCGGTATCTGCGCGGCAATATCTTCCGATGATATGCCTATTGTGTTTTTCTCACGCGCCGCGTAGATCGGAACGAGATACAGCTCATCAGCTCTTTTAAGCTCCATCACAAAATCATTGAAGAGTGCTTTTGTGCGGCTGTAGGTGTGCGGCTGAAAAGCGAGCAGTATACGGTTCGGATTGAGTGTCCTTGCCGCGTCAATGAGAGCGTGAAGTTCACTTGGATGGTGTGCGTAGTCATCGTACACGGGAACGCCATTACAGCTTCCCTTGTACTCGAAGCGTCTTTCCGCGCCGGAGAAGTTTATAAGTCCCTCTGTGACCTTCTCCCCCGATATACCAAGTATATACGATGCTGCGGCTACAGCTAAAGCGTTTTTGACGTTGTGTATGCCAGGTACCTTGAGTGTGATTTGCGTATAGAAGCCATCGCTGTTTATGACATCAAACTCCGAAACTCCGGCGGCAATCTTCACGTTTTCAGCCCGTATATCGGCTCCCGCGTTCAAGCCGAATGTCACGACACGGCGGTCAATGCCCTCAAGAGCGTCCATGGTGTTCTTATCATCGAAGTTAGCGATGACAACGCCGGTATCCTCCGGTACAAGCTCCGCGAATTTGCGGAACGCGGACTTGATGTGTTCCAGATCCTTATAGTAGTCAAGGTGGTCGGCATCGATGTTCAGTATCACCGCAATCGTTGGGAAGAAGTGCAGAAACGATTCGTAATACTCGCACGACTCCATTATAATTGTGCGCCCGTTGCCGACACGATGACCATCGTGAAGAAGCGGCAGTGTACCGCCGATCATGACAGTCGGATCCTCTTTTGCCGCCATCAGCACATGGGTACACATGGATGTTGTAGTGGTTTTACCGTGCGTACCGGATATACATAGCGCGTTCTCATACTTCCGCATAATGCAGCCCCACGCTTCAGCGCGTTCAAAGACCGGTATGCCAAGCTCTTTGGCTCGCACTATCTCAGGGTTATCATCGTGAACCGCCGCCGTGCGGATTATGAAACCGGCTCCCTCAACATTTGCCGCGCTGTGACCAATGGTGATTTTTATGCCAAGCTCCCGAAGTTCTGCTATAACCTTAGTCTCACGCACATCGGAACCTGTCAGCGGCAAATCGAACCCAAGAAGCACCTTCGCCAGCGGTGACATTGAGACACCGCCTATTCCTATCAGGTGGCAACGCTCACCTGACGCTATCAATAATTCAAGCTTTGAAATTCTGTCCATAGCGTTCTCCGAAAATATATAGTCAGTCATACTCATTTAATCCAATACTATATTATAATACTTTTCAAAAAATATTACAACAGTAATTTGTGAATTTTTCATTTTTTGGAGAACTAAACCGTAAAAGCCCTCAAAGTGGGGGTGTAAATGTGCAAAAAGAGTACAGGGAGCGCGTTTACCGCCCCAGAGAGTAGTCAACGAGTCTCACGGCAATGGCGAGAGCCTGCTCGCGGGTGCTGTTCGCGTAATAAACCGCCTCCTCGTTTGATGTCGTGTTCTTCGGCGCGAATTTGTTATTCTCCATGCCGTTTATAATACCGTTAGCCGCCATGAAGTAGACGCTCTCGTATGCCCAGCCGGATATGCTGTCATCATCGGCGAAAGGTGACGGCATTTCAAACACAAGCGGGAACTCGCTGTCTCTGTCAAGCGTCCAATTAGAATAATAGTACTTTTTGAATACCCGCGTGAGCATTGTTGCCGCCTGCTCCCTTGTGAGAAGCGATTTCGGCTCATACGTCGCCGCGCTCATGCCGTTGACGATTCCAAGTGAATAGGCTTTCAGTACATCCTCATCGGAGCAGTCGGTGAAGGGATTTGACGGTGCGGTTTGTTGATTCGGTGAAAGAACAGCCGGAAACTGTCTCTGCCGCCATAATCGGCAAGCAGTCCCGACAAGCGATAATCGAGGCGTTTCTCAAAACGCTCTCAGCGCATGGCAGCTTAGCGGAGAAATTAGATACTGCGCTTTGGTGTGAGCCGGTGGATTTCGTGACGGTCTACGCCAAGAACGATGTGCGATTTACCTTCAAAAACAGGACAGAGATTAGGATATACAGAAACCCCGCCCTGCTCTGAACGCAGTTCCGCGTAAATATTTTCATGGGTACTCCGCGCAAGAGGTCTATTGAATCAGCATCGCGTCTCCGAACGAAAAGAACCTGTATCTCTCCCTCACCGCTTCCTCATACGCCGCAAGCACTCTCTCACGTCCCGCAAGCGCGGACACAAGCATAATAAGCGTACTCTCAGGAAGATGGAAATTTGTCACCAGTCCGTCAAGGCATTTGAACCTGTAGCCCGGATAGATGTATATATCAGTCCACCTCGCGCCAGACGCTACTCTGCCGCTTTCGTCCGAGAAGCTCTCTATCGTCCTGCACGATGTAGTGCCAACGCATATTACACGACCGCCGTTCTCTTTTGTATCGTTTATTGTCCTCGCCGCTCTCTCAGGTACCTCGCAGAACTCCGAGTGCATTAAATGCTCCTCAAGTTCCTCCTCTTTTACCGGTCTGAACGTGCCAAGTCCGACATGGAGCGTCACATAAGCCGTTGACACTCCCATATTCTCAATTTTCTCAAGCAGCTCCTTTGTAAAATGCAAACCGGCGGTCGGCGCGGCGGCTGAACCGGGTTCCCGTGAGTATACCGTCTGGTACCTTTCCGCGTCCTTCAGTTCCTCATGTATATATGGCGGCAGCGGCATCCTGCCAAGTCTTTCGAGTACCTCAAGAAATATCCCCTCATACTCAAACCGCAGCAGCCGCTTTCCGTCCTCAAGCTCGTCCTCAACAACCGCCGTAAGCTCTCCCTCGCCGAATGACAGCCTTACACCCTTTCGCGTCTTTTTGCCCGGTCTTGTGAGACATTCCCACTCTCCGCCGCCCCTGTCCGTCAACAGAAGCACCTCAACCGAGCCGCCACTTTCCCGTCTTCCGAAAAGTCTCGCCGGTATGACACGCGAATCGTTCAGCACAAGGCAATCCCCCGCCCTCAAGTAGTCCGGCAGGTTGCTGAACACATCATGGCGTATGGCTCCGGTACTCTTGCTCAGAACCATCAGCCGTGACGCATCCCGTTTTTCAAGCGGCGTCTGTGCTATAAGCTCCGGCGGCAAATCGTAATAATAATCAGATGTTTTCACTGTTTACAGCATCTTCCCTTAATATTCAGCAGTCACAACGTCTATTCCCGTGTAATAAAACTTCAATATGTCTTCGTAGTTCTTATTGTAATATTTTGCCATAGAGTATGCTCCCCACTGGCTCAGACCGACATTATGCCCGTATCCCGCGCCTGTTATCGTAAACGAGCTGCCGCTGACGCTCATCGCGCCGGTTGATGATACACCTGAAGTATTCCCCGAATCCTCAATATCCGTAACGAGAGCCGTGACAGTTCCCTCGCCGGATATAGCGTATGTAGTACCCTCCGGCAGTTTCGACACAGTGCCGCTGCCGCCAACCGCGTAAACGCTGTCCGACCCGTTCAAAACATTCGCGGCGGAGTTGACATAGAGATTTTCGGTGTATGTTACAGGCGCGGTCTGACCGTTCAGCGTATAGTGTAATGAGCGCAGACCGAGTACAGTGCGGCAGTTCTCTCTTGTGAACGAGAAGCTCTTGCCGTTCGCGTCTGTCAGCGTTATCTTGTATACGTTTCCAAGAGCGGTAAACTGTGAAATCTCAAACCTCACAATCGTTGCCGCGTTATAGTTCCTGTTCTGAAGCTTCTGCGCTATCTGGCTGCCCGTGAGCGTGACCGTCCAGTTATAATTGCTGGATGTGGTTGACATATGCGCGTCGTATGGATCGATTTTGCCGCGAAGATAAGGAAGTGCTTCTCCAGTCCACACATTCTCGTTATTCTCAGACGCGCCGCCATTATATGAGTAGAAATATGTCGTGCAAAGTTCTCCGTTATAAAGCGCGTACTGCCCCGCTGTCTCGTCAACAGCCGTGTCAGTGTCCTCTGTTGCGTCACGTCTGCCGTAATACACCTGACAATCTACAGTATTGCACAAATCGAAGCCGAGTGATTTATGCCAGTTGAGTCTCGCCATAGCGTATGTACGAGCGCAGACAGCCTGCGCCTTCAAAGCCTCTATGGGCCATGAAGGACTCATCTCCGATGGTATAACGCCCTTCACATAGTCCTCTATATTGACGTAATTTATCACGGTAAGCTCGTCCCCCGTGTTGCGTCTGTAGACGAAATCGCCGTAATACTGTATATCCTTGAAATATGTAAGCGGCTTCACCGTGCCGTCAGAAAGAGGATGCACAGCAAGGTTAAGTTCTGTGCCGCAGTCGAACTCGAACAGTATCTCCGATGTGCCTGTCTTTACAACCGTGACGGTATACGCTGAACCGCTGTCGGCGGTGTAGTTTGTGATACCCAGCCGGTTTGCCGCGCTGTTTGCGTCGGACGGTCCGACAAACTGACCGCACATGGCGTAGAACTTGCCGTTTTCATAGCGCACAAAGTCAGGGCTTAACGCGGAAACGGCTTCTGCGGCGTTGAGTGCGTCGGCGTATGTATCGTATGCGGTGTTGAGCTTTATATGGTAGCAGCCAACAACAACTGTGCCAACCGAACCGCTCTCGTATGAACCGGAGTTATAGACCATGTTCCTGTCCATCATCATGCTGATCTTATTGGTGTCTGTCACCTTCGCGCCGAGCGAGATGAACTGCCTGTTGCTGTCATAGTACCCGAACTCATAGCCATAGCCGCAGCCATCAACGTTCTGGAGATTGGCACTGACGTAGCTTTTGTTCGATGAGCTTGCGTAGAGCGCGACACGAATTGTGTCAGTCGGAGCGGTATACGCCGCTTCCACGCCTGGAGCGGAGGTCTGCACCACTACGAGCAGCGACAGAGCCAAAGCGAGTGTTACGATTCTCTTTACTGTTCTTTTCATATCAAGCAACCTCTCAACAAATAAGTGATAAAAAAATGAAAATAACATATTGACAGTTAAAAGCAAGTGTGATAGCATAAACTGACAAGGAACGCGGATTGCCCCGCAAAGATGATTATAACACATTTTTTCCGTTTTGTGTAGTCCTTTTTACAAATTTATTTGTTATTTTTTTGTCTCAAATGGAAAAGCAAGGAAAAATCCGCGTCTAAGCGGGGAAACCCGCGATTCACTGCCGGCTGGTTGGAATGGGATGTCAAAAAACTTTTACAATTTCATACACACATCGGCGGGCAGCAAAATTTTATGGAGGTAACAGTATGAAGACATACAGAGTGGGCGTAATCGGAGCAACCGGAATGGTTGGGCAGCGGTTCATAACGCTTATTGACAGGCACCCGTGGTTTGAGCTTACGGAGCTTGCGGCAAGCGGAAGGAGCGCGGGCAAGCCATACGGCGAGGCAATAAACGGCAGGTGGAGACTCTCTGTGCCAATGCCCGAATCGGTTCGTGACATAACGGTGAGGGACGCGGAGCGCGACATTGACGCTATTGCCGCGAATGTTGACTTTGTATTCTGTGCAGTCGATATGAAGAAGTCGGAGATACAGGCACTTGAGGAGGAGTATGCCAGGCGCGAGTGTCCGGTAGTATCGAATAACAGCGCGCACCGCTGGACAGACGATGTGCCAATGGTTGTGCCTGAGATCAACCCGCAGCATATTGAGATTATCCCGTCTCAAAGAAAGCGTCTCGGCACAAGGCGCGGGTTTATAGCGGTGAAGTCGAATTGCTCGTTACAGAGCTATGTTCCCGCGCTGCACCCGCTGAAGGATGAGTTTGGGCTTTCCAAGGCTCTTGTATGCACATATCAGGCTATATCCGGCGCGGGAAAGACATTTGAGTCGTTTCCTGAGATAGTTGACAATGTTATACCGTACATTGGCGGCGAGGAGGAGAAATCTGAACGTGAACCTCTGAAGCTGTGGGGTAATATTGCGGACGGCAGAATTGTACCCGCCGAGACACCCTCGATTACGGCGCAGTGTCTGAGAGTTCCGTGTTCCGATGGACACATGGCGGCTGTATTCGCGTCGTTTGACAAAAAACCAACGAAGGACGAGATACTTGACCGTTGGGCTAATTTCAGCGGTGTGCCGCAAAAGCTGAATCTCCCGTCGGCACCGAAGCAATTCATACACTACTTCTCTGAGGATGACAGACCGCAGACGAGGCTTGACCGTGACACGGAAAACGGCATGGCGGTATGTGTCGGCAGGCTCCGTGAGGATACGCAGTACGACTATAAGTTCGTGTGTCTGTCGCACAACACACTGCGCGGCGCGGCGGGCGGCGCGACACTGTTAGCGGAGCTTCTGTGTGCTGAAGGGTACATGGATTAACTGACAGGGCGCGAAACAATACGAATTTATTCCGTGACTTGCGCGATTGTGCCGGTGAGCGTGTTGATTTTTGCGTAATACGATAGCTTCACGGCTAAAAAAGCGGGAATACGCTTCATAAATAATATGTATAGGTATTTTCGCGGCGTTTGTCATTAAAAAGCAACTGAATCAGTGAAACTCGCGCACATTCGGATAATGGGAACGGGTTCCTATGCAGCGGGTCTGCCTGAGATTTAGAGTCTTTGGGTCACAGGATCAGGTTATGATAGCGAGGCGGTTCCTGAAAGATGAGCTTCACCGATTCAGGAAATATATAAAAATATTAAGGAGAAAATGTGTATGGAACAGGAGAGTGTATCGAGAAAATCCGAGCTTAAAAAAGCACTCAAAGAAGCGGCTCCGGAGAGCAGGAAAATCATCAAATACTTTTTCGGCGAGGGCGGCTGTCTTACCGGAAGCATGACAGACGATGAATACGACACGCTTGTCAAAAGCCGTGCCGATTCTGCCGCTGTAAAAAAGCACGCCGCCGACACATTCAACATAGACGGCGAAGGTTCCACGGAGCTTGACCCGATATGTTTTGAGGGGTACCTGTACGATGGAAACGGCATTTACACTATAAAGGGCAAGGACGGCGTGTGGCGTTCCACGCTCTATGAGGTGAGCTGGATTTTCTTTGGCACGAACTATATCTATATATACAGGGAGACGTTCGATATAAAAACGGGAAGCAGCGAGAGCGCACACGAGAAGCAGCCATACACAGATATTGTAAACCTCTCAATAGTCCCCGGTATCGTGCCTAAACTTGTTGTTTCAGGACCCAAAACAATGAAAACCGTAAATGTCGATAACAAGCGTTTCGCGCTCATAACCGCTGGCGGGAAATTTTTCTGCGCCATGACGTTTGGAGAATACACTGAAAACGCGATGCGCTCAATGAAGTCGCTTCTGCGTGACAAGAAAAAGCGTTGAAACGTCTTGACCCCACCCCTGAAGAACAGGACGCAGCCGAACGCTACGTTCTGCAAAGACCTCTCATCCGTCCAAAGGCGAGTATAGTCCGCGCTCTTCTTTGGGTGCTTGCCTATTTTGCCGTGAACATCACGCTCACTGTCTCGATATATACGGCACTGTCACTTGCGGGACTCACGCCGAACGCCATAGTATGCGCGGCGTGGGTGTTTGCGGTAACGCTGATATTGAGCGCGAGGTACGCTGTAATCGGGTGCGTCAGGCTATACCAGAGATATGCCAGTGAGCGGACGCGAAGGCGATGTCTGTTTCGTCCGACGTGTTCTGAGTACGCGATACTTGCCGTGAGAAAATACGGTGCGGTGATAGGTGTCGTAATGGCGATATACAGAGTAGTTGTGCGGTGCCGCGGCGTGTGGTACAGGGTTGATTATCCTTGACGCTCAGGTGCCGCTGGGCTTGCCGCGTGGAGCGCGGCGTTGCTTGCGTGAAACGCAAGCCTGTTGTCAGCCGGTAGGCTGACATGTAGCCGGTTGCTATCAACCGGCGGCGTTGCTTGCGTGAAACGCAAGCCTGTTGTCAGCCCTTGGGCTGACCTGGAGCCGGTTGATAGCAACCGGCGGCGTTGCTTGCGGAACGCAAGCCTGTTGTCAGCCCTTGGGCTGACGTTCATCGCCGCCCTCGTGGGCGGCGATCTTACTTTTCCCTTTTCCCCATTGCATAGGGAAAAGGGAAAAGTAACAAAAGGGAAAAGTCCTCGCTTTAAGGGATTATGTATTCTTATATATAACCCGTGAGGTTA
>CAZKLU010000021.1:0-27356 GCA_964553775.1 uncultured Oscillospiraceae bacterium
CGGCAATGAGAATACCGGAGCAGGAGAGAGCCGCTATGCTGAAAAGACTGTAATCACGGGACTACCACCGCGCTGTCTACTCAGCGGCAGCTACGATACGATTTCCGGATTGATACGCAATTTTATACTCAAAGCTGGAAGCCCTTCCGGCTTTGAGTATATTGGACGGAGAACTCGCATGAAAACAGAGACTTTATATTATAATGACAGCCACATGAAATCATTTACCGCCACAGTTCTATCGTGTGAGACAGCGGACAACAATTTTGCCGTTACCCTCAACAGAACAGCGTTCTTCCCCGAAGGAGGAGGTCAGGCGGGGGATATTGGCACTCTTAATGGCATCCGCGTACTCGATACGCGAAAAAGAAACGGCGAAATTTTACACATTACCGAAAAACCGCTCGCCGTCGGTGAGGATGTCACGGGCGAAATTAACTGGAACGTGCGGTTCCTGCGAATGCAGAACCACTCCGGCGAACACATCGTTTCCGGGCTTGTATACAGCCGTTTTGGGTTCCACAACGTCGGTTTCCATATGAGCGCGGACGGTGTCATCATAGATTTTGACGGCTACATTACGCCGGACATATTGAGAGATATTGAAGCTGCGGCAAACGTGATCGTTACCGAAAACAGAATCGTCACGTCATGGTTCCCCAATGCCAAGGAACTTGCCGACATAAGCTATCGCAGCAAAAAGGAGCTTACAGAGGCTGTTCGACTGGTAAAAATAGACGGCTGTGACATCTGCGCCTGCTGCGCCCCGCACGTTAAAAGTACGGGTGAGATAGGTGTTATACGGATTTACGACAGCATAAAGCGGCGCGATGGTGTTCGGATTCGTATGTTAGCGGGACTGACAGCCTTCGAGGATATGCGCCAAAGATCAGACTCCGTGAGCAGAATATCCGCGCTTCTCTCAGTAAAGCCGGAGAATGTCGCTGAAGCTGTTGAAAAACTGCTCAAGGAACGTGGAGATCTGAGATACGCGCTTGGTGGGCTTAAACGCAGGCTTGCGGAGCTGAAGGTGCAATCTCTTCCGGAAAGCAGCGGCAATGCTGTGTTTTTTGAGCCTGATTACGAGGCGGCTGACGCGAAATATATGGCGGAGCTTGCGGTAAAGCGGTGTGGAGGAATCGCGGCTGTGTTTTTTGGTGACTCTGATAATTCGCGTTACTGCATAGTGAGCGAGAGTGTCAATCTTCGCGAAAAAGCAAAAGAAATAAACGCCGCAATATCCGGACACGGCGGCGGAAACGTAAGCATGATAAGCGGCGCGATAGCGGGTAAAATTGACAGGAACAGAATAGAGAGGTATTTTTGTGAGAATTGCTGACATATATAAAGGAAGCGGGTTCCCGCTGTCGTATGAGATATTTCCTCCAAAGGGAGATCTTAATATTGAGGAACTGCGTACTATGCTTGACGCTCTCGCGGGAACTAACCCATCATTCATAAGCGTCACCTGCTCGGCAGGAGGGAGCGGAAACAGCGCGAACACGGCACGGCTTTCAGGCGTTATTGAGAGAGAGTACCATATCCCTTCAATGGCACACATAACGTGCATGGGATATAAGGTATGCGAGATAGACGCAAAAGCCGAAGAGATAAAATCTGAGGGTATTGAGAATGTGCTTGCTCTGAGGGGCGATCCCACACCGGCAGCGGAACGGAGCGAACTTTACCACGCGAGTGAGCTTATTGAGCATCTTCATGGAAAATACAATTTCTGTGTCGGCGCGGGGTGCTACCCTGAAGGACACGTTGACTGTGAGAGTGTTGACCGCGATATTGATATGCTGAAGCTAAAAGAGGACGCGGGAGCGGAATTTTTTGTGAGCCAGTTGTTTTTCGATAATGAGAGCTTCTACAGATTTATCGACAAGGCGCGGTCAAGAGGGATCAGCGTTCCGATTGACGCGGGAATAATGCCTATTATGAGTAAGTCTCAGATAACGCGCATGATATTCACCTGCGGAGCGTCACTTCCGGCGGCTGTCGTGAGACTTCTTTATAAATACGAAAACGACCACGAGGCTCTGTTTAAGGCGGGACTCGAATACGCGGCGAACCAGATAACGGATTTAGCGGCAAGCGGCGCGGCGAGCGGTATACATCTCTATTCGATGAACAAGCCAGAGGTTGCGGTGTACGAGACGAGGGTACTTAGGAATGCGGGATTCTGATATTGAGCTGCCGTGTGCCAAGGCACTGCGTTCGGAGGTTCTGCGCTACCTTGGCAGACGCGGTCACGAGGTCGGCGAGGAGCTTGAGAAACGTGTGGACGCTATGACGGAGCGGTGCATTAAATCCGCAAGGATAAAACGCTGTCACGAGCTGTTTGAAATAGCCGTAACGGAGGACGGCGTTACGCTGAAGGGTACCGGAGTGACATTTCAGGGAAATGACATCAGGCGGTACTGCGGCGGCGCGTCAAGGTGCGCGGTAATAGGCGGAACTCTGGGAGCCGATGTTGAGAGGGAACTTGCGAGACTTGAGACTCTGAGCGTGACGGACGCGCTGATATTCAATTCGGCGTGTACCGCGCTTATCGAGTGGGTGATGGATATTGAGGAGGCGGAGGTTCGCGAGGGTCAGACCCGCAAAAAAGGCGGACGGTTCAGCCCCGGATATGGTGATTTTCCTCTCTCCCAGCAGCCGGAGGTACTGTCACTTCTAAACGCGAGGGCGCGTCTCGGTATTACGCTGACAAAGGATCTTATAATGATACCGCGCAAGAGTGTCACGGCGGTGGTCGCGCTGTGAGTGGCGGCGCGAGAAAGGCAAACATTATGTTCGACAGATATGGACAATTCACCCTCTTCGATGGCGGCATGGGTACTGAGCTGCAAAAGCGCGGTCTTAAACCAGGGGGACTTCCGGAGCTATTCAATATCACAAACCCCGATATTGTACTCGATATACACCGCGCATATGTGAACGCCGGTGCTGATGTCGTTACAGCGAACACGTTCGGAGCGAACGCGCTGAAGTTCAACGGCGAACATTCGGTTGCGGAGATCATCTCAGCCGGTATCGCGCTTGTAAAGAAATCGGGCGCGAAATATGCCGCTCTCGATCTAGGTCCTACCGGAGCGATGCTGAAACCGATCGGCACGATGACGTTTTCGGAATGTTATGAGCTTTACAAGGAGCAGGTTATCGCCGGAGTGAAAGCCGGTGCCGACATTGCGCTTATCGAAACAATGTCTGATATGCTTGAAGCGAAAGCCGCTCTTTTGGCGGTCAAGGAAAATTCAGACTTGCCCGTCTTCGTGACAATGACGTTCGGAGAGGACGGCAGAACATTTCTCGGCACTCCGCCGAAAGCAGCCGCCGTTACACTTTCAAGCCTCGGCGCGGACGCTGTCGGTATAAACTGTTCGCTCGGTCCCGAACAGACGGAGCCATTTATTGATGAGATGCTTGAGTATTCGCCGGTGCCTGTGATGGCTCAACCGAACGCGGGACTTCCGGTTATCGGCGCGAACGGCGAAACACGCTATGACGTTACACCAGAGGAATTTGCCTCAGTGCTTGCACGGTTTCTTGATAAGGGTGTGACGATAGCGGGCGGCTGCTGCGGTACAACTCCGGAGCATATAAGGCTCCTTCGCCGTGAGATGGACAAACGAACACCGCATGAGCGCGTCTATATTCCGGCAACGTACATAACGAGCGCGCAGAGAATTGTCGCGGTACGCGGAAAAACTGTCGCGGTAATTGGGGAGAGAATAAATCCGACAGGCAAAAAGAAGGTCAAGGAGGCTTTACGCACAGGGAACCATGAGTATATTCTGAACGAGGCGATCTCTCAGGAGGAGGCGGGTGCCGATATACTTGACGTGAACGCGGGACTTCCGGAGATAGACGAGCCGACGGTGCTTGAAGGTCTTGTGACAGAGCTTCAGAGCGTAACGCCGCTGCCGCTTCAGATCGACAGCTCCGATACAGTGGCACTTGAACGCGCCTGCCGAGTATATTGCGGTAAACCGATTATAAATTCGGTGAACGGCAAGAAAGAGAGCCTTGAGACTGTTCTGCCTATAGCAAAAAAATACGGCGCGGCGGTCGTGGGGCTTGCGCTTGACGAAAACGGCATACCGGAGAGCGCGGAAGAGCGTTTCAAGATAGCGTCAAGGATAATTGACACGGCGGCAAGCTACGGGATCCCGAAAAACGATGTCCTCATTGACTGCCTTGTTACAACTATATCGACGAATCAGTCTCTTGCCGTGGAAACGCTGAAAGCAGTCTCAATGGTGACGGAGCGTCTCGGCGTGGGAACGGTCTTAGGCGTGAGCAACGTCAGCTTCGGACTTCCCGCGAGAGAGATTATAAACTCGACATTTTTAGCTGAGGCACTGGCACACGGTCTGAGTATGCCGATATTGAACCCGATGTCAAAGGCGAGCATGGACGTTATATCGGCACACAGGGCTATTTCGGGCAGCGATGCCGGAGCGTTGGGGTTCATAGAAAAATACGCCGATGTGAAAAACACACCGGCACAGCCAAAGGCGAGAGAAAACGGCGCGGCGGACATAAAGAGTATAGTTCTCTCTGGCAGAACAGGAGAGATTGAGAGCGCGGTGCGTGACGCGCTTGATAAATATTCCGCTATGGACGTTATAAATAAAGAGCTTATACCGGCAATAGACGCGGCGGGTGATAAGTTCGCGAGCGGAGAGTTCTTTCTGCCGCAGCTTATGCTTTCAGCGGAGACTGTACAGCGCGGATTTGAGGTTGTGCGTGGGACGTTCAAAAACGAGAGTGTAGAATCGAGGGGAACAATACTTCTTGCTACCGTCAAGGGCGATATTCACGACATAGGCAAGAATATAGTGAAGCTGCTTCTGGTAAACTACGGCTATGAGGTGGTTGATCTCGGCAAGGACGTGCCGCCGGAGGAAGTGGTGCGTGTGACTATGGAACGCGATATTAAGTTAGTCGGTCTTAGCGCGCTTATGACAACGACAGTGCGCTCGATGGGTGATACAATTAAGGCACTGAAAGCTGCCGGTTCCGACGCAAAGGTTATGGTCGGCGGCGCGGTACTGAACGAGGAATATGCCGCACTCGTCGGAGCGGACTATTACGCTAAAGATGCCGCCGAATCCGCAAAAATAGCCGGTATCGTATTCGGTAAATGACTGCGGATAAGCGGCGCGGGGCCTGGCTGCTTAACACCCCCTTGACATAACTCAGCTTCACTGATATAATACACATATGTAAGTAAACTCAAAAGGAGCCGCGAAAACTTATGCTGTTCGATACACACGCACACTACGATGATGAGAAATTCAATGATGACCGTGACGCTTTGCTCCGGTCACTCGCTGAAAACGGTATTGGGCTTGTCGTAAACCCCGGATCGGATATTGCTTCCTCGCGTAAAGCCCGTGAGCTTGCCGATAGCTATGACTTTTTGTATTTCGCCGTCGGGATCCACCCGCAGGAGGCGGGGAAGGTTCCCAGCGATTACATAGATATTCTGCGCGATCTCGCGAATCATCCTAAGTGTGTCGCGATTGGAGAGATCGGATTCGACTACCACTATGATGAACCCGACCGTGAGATACAAAAGCGCGTGTTCCGTGAGCAGATGGAGCTGGCGGGTGAGCTTAATCTGCCCGTTATCATACACGAGCGCGATGCCTGCGCCGATAATCTCGCTATGCTCCGCGAATTTCCCAATGTACACGGTGTGCAGCACTGTTATTCGGGAAGCTGGGAGACGGCGAAGGAGCTTCTCTCCATGGGCTATTATATATCGTTTACGGGCGTTGTGACGTTCAAAAACGCGAGAAAGGTTTTGGAAACTGTGGAGAAAATGCCGCTCGACAGACTGATGGTAGAAACCGACAGCCCCTATCTCGCGCCTGCACCGCACAGGGGCGAGCGCAATTCGTCTCTGTTTCTCCACTATACAGCCGAGCGGATAGCCGAAATTCGAGGTATTGACACGGAAACAGTCATAAACTCCGCTGCTGAGAACGGCATACGTTTTTTTGGAATTTGACATGAATAAAAGACAGAAAAAAGAGCTTGCCCCTATTCTCGCTATTGTGTTCAGCTTTCTCGCGGTTATATTTATCGGAACGTTTCTGCTGACTCTGCCGATAAGCTCCAAAAGCCGGAATTGGACTGATGTTATTGACGCTCTCTTTACGGCGACGAGTGCCGCCTGTGTCACGGGTCTTTCGCCGTTCAACACAGGACTTTACTGGAGCCTTTTCGGTAAGTGCGTGATAATAGTGCTTATACAAATCGGCGGTCTTGGCGCGATGTCGATAATAATGGGTCTTGTCGCGCTGGTGAGAAAGCGTACAAGCCTTCAAAACACTAGAATACTGATACAGTCGGCGGGAAATGACAGCTATGAGGGGATCCGTCCGCTTGTGAGACGGATGTTTCTCGGCACAATCCTCTGTGAGGCACTCGGAGCGGGATTTCTGGCGATACGGTTCATTCCAAAGTACGGAGCCGTGAGAGGGATATTCTACTCGATATTTCACGCTGTCTCGGCTTTCTGCAACGCCGGCTTTGATATTCTCGGCGGTAATTCGCTCTGTGAGTACGCCCTCGACCCGCTTGTGAATATAACGCTGATCGCGCTTATTATAGTTGGCGGTCTTGGGTTCATAGTGTGGGATGATCTCATAAGGTGCCGTTTCCGGTTCAGAAGGCTAAGATTCCACTCCAAAATAGTAATCGTCACAAATACGGCACTGCTTATCGTGAGTTTTATAGCGTATTTCGGTCTTGAATATAACCACGCTTTTGCCGGGTACACGTTAGGCGGCAAATTGCTGCTTGCGGCATTTCAGGCTGTGTCACCAAGAACGGCGGGATTCGCGTCGTTTGACCTCACAACGCTTTCGGATGGCGGCGCGTTATTCACTATGGCGATAATGCTTATAGGCGGCAGCCCCGGCTCAACGGCAGGCGGTGTGAAAACAACTACGTTTGCCGTAATGCTCATATCCGCGTGGTCATCCGCGCTGAATGCGTCTCCGACATTTTTCAAGCGAAAAATAGACAACGAAACGGTGCGTCAGGCGGGCGCGGTTATGACTGTCTATATTCTCGCGATACTTATTGGCACAATAACATTATGCGCTGTGGAGGCTTTGCCGCTCAAAGAGGCTATGTTTGAGGTCGTGTCCGCGATTGGAACTGTTGGAGTTTCGATGAACGTAACGTCGGGTCTTGGCGCGGTGGGAAAGATACTGATAACGATACTGATGTTCGCGGGAAGAATCGGCGGTCTTTCAATAGTGGTGGCTCTCTCCGCAAGCCGGAAAAAGAGACTTGTGGAGTACCCAAAAGGGAAAATAATAGTCGGGTAAGCGCGGACATTGGCGGCGGTACGAAACGCCGCGTGACTATCGGAGCTGAGTTTGCGAAACCCGCTCTTCGCTAATTGCATAGGCACGGGAATTTGCCCGCAATACCAGTCCTCTCATAAATATTAAGGAGATTCCCTGATGAAATCAATACTAATCATCGGCATGGGTCGCTTCGGACGGCACCTCGCCGCTAAAATGTACGAGCTTGGCAATCAGATTATGGTCGTTGACTCCGATGAGGAGATCATCGAAATGCTCTCCACACGCTACACTGACTGTTCTATCGGTGACTGCACCAAAGAACCGGTCATAGCGTCGCTCGGCGTTGAAAATTTTGACATATGCTTTGTCACCGTTGGGGACTTTCAGGCGTCTCTCGTCATTACTACACTCTTAAAACGCCATGGAGCAACTACAGTTGTCTCCAAAACGGAGCAGGATATTCAATCGGATCTTCTGAAACAGGTCGGCGCGACGGAGGTTGTCTATCCCGACAGGGAAATTGCCGAAAAATTAGCCGTATGCTATAATTCCGACAATATATTTGACTTTATACCGCTCACAGGGGGACTTGCCATATACGAGATAGCTGTTCCAAAGGAATGGATAGGCGGCACACTAATAAGCATAGATGTGAGAAAGCGGTACAACGTCAGCGTTATCGCCATAAAAAACGGCAGCGTCATGTCCCCAATGCCGAGCGCGAGTTACAGGTTCCGTGAAGGCGACCACGTTATGGTTATGGGCGATTCGTCGGACGTTTTCAAGCTGACAGTCGAGAAATAATCAGCGCAGTGCGAAATTGATATACCCGCGCTATGATTTTACAATAAGATGCTGTATCTAATTTGCGGCGGCGCGGGGTACCTTCTGGTATTACGGAGTTTTATTAACTTAACACAGTGCTTTCACCGTTTGCTGATTTTCACGGCGGAACCACGCAAAAATTTTTTTCAAAGGTATTTATTCATAATGGCGCGTCACGGTCTATCGGGGCAGCTTTTATGGATCGATATATAAAATTTTAGAAGTTAGGAGGAAGACATCATGCAGTCAATCGGCACAAAATGCGTACAGGCGGGCTACACACCGAAAAACGGCGAGCCGCGCCAAATCCCGATTATCCAAAGTACAACGTTCAAATACGACACAGGGGACGAGATGGGAATGCTTTTCGACCTTGAAAAGGATGGGTATTTCTATACGCGGCTCCAGAACCCGACAAACGATATGGTCGCCGCCAAAATAGCGGCTTTAGAAGGCGGTGCTGCCGGTATGCTTGTGTCATCCGGTCAGGCGGCAAGCTTCTACAGCGTGTTCAATATAGCATCCTGCGGAGATCATGTCATATCAAGCTCCGCTATCTACGGCGGTACATATAATCTCTTTTCAGTCACAATGAAGCGTATGGGTATAGATTTTACATTTGTACCGGTGGATTGTACTGATGAGGAGCTTGACGCGGCGTTCCGTCCAAACACAAAGGCGGTGTTTGGCGAGACGATAGCGAACCCCGCACTCTCAGTTCTTGACATTGAGAGGTTCGCAAATGCCGCGCACAGGCATGGCGTTCCGCTCATCATCGACAACACGTTCGCCACACCTGTCAACTGCCGCCCGATTGAATGGGGAGCGGATATTGTGACGCACTCAACCACAAAGTATATGGACGGTCATGGAGCCGGTGTTGGAGGGTGCATTGTCGATGGGGGCAAATTTGACTGGTTCAAGTACGCGGACAGGTTTCCGGGGCTTACAACACCGGACGAGAGCTACCACGGCGTTGTCTACGCCGAACGCTTCGGTCTTGGCGGCGCGTTTATTACGAAATGTACCGCGCAGCTTATGAGAGACTTCGGCTCGGTTCAGTCACCTCAAAACGCTTTTCTGCTCAACCTTGGACTTGAAAGTCTCCATGTCAGAATGAAACGCCACTGTGAAAACGGTCTCGCGATGGCAAAGTTTTTAAGCTCCCATGAAAAGGTCGAGTGGGTTCAATACTGCGATTTGCCTGATAACAGATATTATCCTCTCGCGCAAAAGTACCTGCCGAACGGCTCGTGCGGTGTTGTATCGTTCGGTGTCAAAGGCGGCAGAGTGGCGGCTGAGCGGTTCATGGAAAATCTCAAAATAGCCGCTATCGAGACTCACGTTGCTGACGCGAGAACCTGCTGTCTGCACCCCGCAAGCACAACCCACAGGCAGATGAACGATGAGGAGCTTCGCGCCGCCGGTGTTTCACCGGAGCTGATTCGCCTGTCATGTGGTCTTGAGGATTCGTGCGACCTGATAGCTGACGTTGCAAACGCGCTTGCGGCTGTGTAGAGGTGTAAGCAATGCCCATACGAATACCTAACGAACTGCCCGCCGCAAAGACACTTCAGGACGAAAACATATTTGTAATGACCGAAACACGCGCCAGCACACAGGATATACGACCACTCAAAATAGCTATCCTGAACCTCATGCCGACAAAAATCGCTACAGAGACACAGCTTTCGCGGCTCCTTGGCAATACACCGCTTCAGGTTGAGATAGAGCTTTTGCAGACGCGCACTCACAAAGCGACGCATACGTCTGAGAGACATATGCTGGCGTTTTACAAGACATTCGATGATGTGAAGGACTTGAGCTACGACGGTCTTATAATAACGGGCGCGCCGGTGGAGCAGCTTGAATTTGAGGATGTAGAGTACTGGCAGGAGCTATGCGAGATAATGGAGTGGAGCAAGACGAATGTATACAGCACATTCCATATCTGCTGGGGAGCGCAGGCGGGGTTATACTACCACTACGGAATACCAAAGTACCCGCTTGACAGGAAGCTATTCGGCGTGTTCCCGCACACGGTGGATTACAAGAGGGGAATATTGATGCGCGGGTTTGACGATGTGTTCATGGCACCGCACTCGCGGCACACAACTGTTCTGCGCGAGGATATTGAGAGGGTTCCCGAGCTTAAAATTTTGGCATCCTCCGAGGAGGCGGGTGTTTACGCGATTCAGACTAAGGGCGGCAGACAGGTTTACATAACCGGTCATTCCGAGTACGACCCCGACACGCTGAAAAACGAGTATTTCCGTGACAAGTCTCAAGGGCTTCCGATCGAAATACCGAAAAACTATTTCCCGAACGATGACCCGACAAAAAAGCCAAATGTCTCATGGCGCGGTCACGCGAACCTGCTTTACTCAAACTGGCTTAACTGGATAGTCTATCAGTGTACGCCGTTCGATCTCACGCAGATACGGATGGTTACGGACGAGAACTCAGAGCAGCAGTAGAAAATCGTGTTTTGGCTCAAATCGCTGAGTACAAATTATTTTGGGGGGATACAAGATGACGCAAATTACGTTGGCAATAGAAGTCCTTGAGGAAATTTTAGAGGTACTTGCGGAGTGTACTATAATAATATTTGAGTACACAGGTGTGATAATCATGGCAATAGCGGCTGTTCGCGGTATTATAGAACTGATATGCAGGCGTGGAACTGTGCGTCTTCATCTTGGACAATGGATGGGTACCGGCTTGCAGTTTCTTATGGGCGCGGAGATATTGAAGACTGTGATAACGCACGATCTTCTTGATCTTGCCGCTCTCGGTGCGCTTGTGATTATGAGAACCGTCCTCGCCTTTGTCGTGCATTGGGAGACATCTCACGAGGAGCATAAGGCGGAACACGACCATGAAAATGAAATTAAGGACGGAGAAAATCCGTCAGCGGTACATTGAGATAGAAACACATAAGACGGACGGTCACTCTTTCGAGTGACCGTCCTTTTTGCGGGACACGATAAAAAGTGCCGTAATGAGCTGAATAATACAAATCCTTTCAGGAATATCTTCGCGCATATCCCGCTTGCGTCTCCCGCGGCGCATTATATATCGAGATCTATCCTCATCTCAACATTGCCCATCTTGATTATATCTCCGCTGTTGACACGGGTCTTCTCAATCACCGGCACTCCGTTCAGCTTCGTGCCGTTGCTGTTGCTCAGGTTGTTTATATAGTACCCGTCCTCATCACGAAGTATCTCAAAATGGCGGTTCGATACAGTCTGATATATCTGCCCGTATGGTGTACCATCGTTTTCGAGCCTTATGTCAGCCTCCGCTGAACGCCCAACAAGAAGACGCGACTCGATAGGCTTTCTTATGCTCCTGTTTGATGAGTTGATGTCGGTGAGCGTTACACTGTGTACCCTCCATACACCCATTGTCTCCCCATAGACATCTCCCGGATAGCCACCCGGTATCCCGCCTGTCATCGGATCCATATTGTTGTAATCCTGATACATACCCATGCCGCCCTGATTGGCATTCTCTATCTCGTCCTGTACGTTGAGATATTTGACAAGCTCCTGCTCATGCGGCACTATCACAAACTTCTCGTCCTCTTTCTTCTTCGAGACGTTTACTACTATTACAACAATTATTATTACAACAATTATAATGCCGGATATAGCCAGTATCAACCATAGAGGTATCCCCTCTTCCTCCGGTTCCTCATCTTCCTCTTCTTCAGGCTCCGGTTCCTCCTCTGTCCCCTCCTCGACAATCTCTGCCTCCATACGGACATTGTCGATCGAGAGCTTCGTGCTGCCGACCTGAAGCGTCAAAGTCTTTAACGAGCCGTCAAGCATATCATTGGTAAGCGGAACCTTGACAACAGTTGTATTTCTTATTTTTGCCATAGTCTCCGTAAGTTCCCCGCTCTCAAGCTCCGAAAACGCCATCTTGTCGCCGCCGGTTCTTGTTGCTATGTTGTACATATTCTTCAGCTCCTCGCCGTTGGAGCTGTCGGCGTTATTTATTCCAAGAGCCGTAAGCTGAACATGACACTCGCCGAGCTTTTCCGACAATGTACTCGTTGAAACTCCTGTCGCGTTCTGATCCTTATCGTCAGTGCCGTCGCCTATAAGAAGTATGCGCGTTATAGTGTTCTCTTTACCGGCGAAGGGATCGGTATTGAGATAGTTATAGAGAGCGTCAGTTATAAGCGTATAGCTCAAATGGTACTCAAGCTCGTCTAAAGCGGTCTGAAGTGCCGGAATATTGTTGGTGAAATCGACACTTATATCTATTTCCTCCCCGATAGTCGCTATGCCGAATCTCTCGTTCGATTCGCGGCTTGCAACATAGCTTTTCAGCTCCTCCGCTATCAGCGGTCTTGTCGGTTCTGGTATTGAAAGAGAGTTGTCTATAATAATAAGCGTGTCAATAGTCACATCTTCATCGGTGAGAGAACTGCACTCAACGTCCTGTATCTCCGTCTGCCCAAGCATAGCGGTCGATATGCCGACGTTCGATCCCTCAACATACGCGACTATGTTCTTATTCGTTACCAATAGTCCGACTACAGAGTAATCATCATCCGCAAGTGCGCCCGCCGCCGTGCAGAACGCTAATAATATCGCTATAGCTGCCGCTATGATTCTTTTTTTCATACTTTCTCCTTTCTCTCTGTAAAGAAGATCCGCAATTACCGTTCAAACCGGACTTACGCCATAGCTTTCCGGTAAAACGCTATACACCCCTAAAAGGGAAAGGTGACTGCACCTTTCCCAATGAGGAGTTCGTATCTATATTTTAATTTTAGTGAATGACATCCGTCTGGAGACTTGAGATCCTGTTCTCAATGCTGCTCTCACCGGCGTTGTAGTTCCTTGCCATTTCCTGAAGATCTCTGGCGTGTTCGGCTATGATATTGTACATATCATTCATGTCACCCTGAAGCTGTTTGAACTTGTTGCGGTACATTGTTGCCGCACTACCCTGCCACTGTGTCAGGGAGTTTATCAGGCTCAGCATATTGTTGGTGTAGTTTCTGACATTTCTATTTGTTGTCTCAAAAGAGGAGGCTGTCGAAATGAGCTTCTCCGGTGTAACTCTGAGTGTTCCAGTCATGATAATATTCTCCTTTTCAAATTATAATTTTTAATTTTGTTGTTTGTTATGCAGTACGTTTATGGATACTGTGTGAATTTGCTCCGCTAAATAATTTTGCTGGAAAATCAGGTGGTTGTTGCTGTCTGAGCGTTCTGAGCTTCTCTGCGGTCGTACTCCGCCGCCGCCTCCTCAAGGACGTTCGCGTACTGGGTGACAAGGTTTATGAAGTCGTTGAACATCGAAACATTCTTGTTGTAGTAGTTATAGAACACGTTCTTTGCTTCGCCCTCCCACATACCTTTGAGCTGATTCGCGTAGTTGTCAAGGTTCTGGATCTGCCCCTTCAAGCTCTGGTTGTACTGAACGAGCTGGTTCTTCTTGTTACGAAGTGTAGCTGAATTTACCTGAATCTGTGCCATGATAATTTCCTCCTAAAAATATAATTTTTTATTTTTATATTTATAAGCTCCAATGCTTATAGCCTTATTTATGACAGCGTCTCGTTGAGAAGCTCTATATTCCTCATCTCAATATCGAAGATCTCCTTCGCTCTCTTGCGAATTGCTGACGCTGTGGATCTAAGCTCCGCCGCGCTCGTCTTGAGACGATCCGCAAGCTCCACACCCTTTTTCTTAAACCCGGTCGCGCTGTCACCCTGCCATTTTGCGGATACCGCGCTGAGTTCTGTCTCAAGTTCTCTCTCGGCTCTTTCAATTCCGGATGCCGCCTCTTCAAGCTCCGCGGCACGTTTTTTCGCCTCATTATAGTTGAATGTTATTTCCGCCGCGCTTAACATAGGCTTGCCTCCCGTTTAATTTATGACACTCGTTTTGAGTCCCTTAACAAGCTCCGATACGTTCTCATCCGCCGTGGTGTAAACTCCCGCCATCTTCATAAGCTGTACCGGATGATTGCGGAGCCGTCTGAACATATCGTCAAGATTCTTCTGACCTGACTCGTAACGGTTTCTGTAGAGATCCGCAGCCTCGCCCGTCCAGTAGCTCTTAGTCCCGCGCATTGCCTGACGCAGCTCATCGAAGAGCTTTTCAAGATTCGCGACACGCCTCGACACTTCTTGTGACTGCGTTCTCAATTCCTCCGGTGTGACAGTGAACGAAACGTCCCCATAAACTGAACCCGCCATAACACCGCCCCCTAAAATTTGATCTGATCAACGGCACTTCTGACCTGATTCTCACCGCTCTCGTACCGCTTTGACGCGCTCTCCATACTGCGTATTATGTTCTGAACATCGGAGCATATATTTGTCATTGCCGCTCTGTCATCAGCGAACTGCTTCATAAAGAGCTTGTTTGCCTCGCCCGTCCACATTCTGTTGAGATGTTCTACCGAATCATACATTCCGTTAAGCTCGGTTGTTATACGCGAAAGGAGACGCTTGATATTCTCTGTATCCCGATCAAGGCTTGCTGTATTCACCTCAACCGGTCTTATTGCCGCCATAGAACCACTCCTTTCACCTGAGCCTGATCCTCACACCGCAGCTTCCCAAGCCGCACAGGACTCCTGCCATCATCTCAATTACCGGCATTGTCCTCACCTCCACCGTGCCAATCATAATAACTTTCGGCGGTCTGCAAGGCTCTGTTGCCCCATTCAGTACAGCGTTGTACCAAAGCTCATCTCGATCTGACCTGTTGCCGGGGTTCGGATTGCCGTATGCGTGTGCGCCTCTGTCCGATGCCTGATCCGGAATCCTCCTCGATCTGTCGTATTCAGCCGCCTCTGGTTCATCGAACCCTGCCGTTTCCGGTCCTCCGTACCCGAATGATCCGTGTCTGTCCGGCGTGTAGGAACCCGCACCGCCTGAGATTATCACCGTTCCGGCTGCTCCAGCAGCTCCGCCATACGCTTTGAAGCCCTCCGGACTCATGTTCATAACATCGTTTTCTGTCCGCGTATATATGTCCGAAACAGTGTGCAGTGCCGATGCCATGGATTTTGCTGTTTTCTCCTGTGCCTCGATTGCTGTTAAGCATTTGTGCAACTGGTTGTACGCTGAGGAGAAGCCGTCCATTGACTTCACCTTCCGGAGTGTTGAGCTTACGTTGCTTCGCTGAGTGGTGATAGATGCCGCGATCGAGTCAAGTCTGTCGGCGGAGCTTTGTAAGCTTCGAGCGTCCGCGCTGTATCTCATTTCTCCGCCCCCCTGCTTTGTTATATTTATTGTACCACATCTTAATGAGTCTGTGTCTTCTTCCTGACGAATAACCTCTTTTTCTGATAAGCGGTTCCGCTGTTTTTTTGTTTCCCTCTTGATGTTTGTATTGTACCACAGATTTATGAGCTTGTGTTCTCTTCCTGACGAATAACCTCTTTTTCTGATGAGCGGTTCTGTTTCAGGTTGACGTTCTCCCCGAATTATTGAGAAGAGAAATACGCGCTTTTGAGAGATTCAATTCCTCTTCCCGCCCATCATACCGCGTTGGCAATAAGGTGTGCCGCTTTTCTGATTAACGCCGTATTTTTGATGATGAAGCATCAGCACAGTCTCACACAAGTACCATTTCACCGCAATATACCCATCAATCCTCAGACATTGTTTCCAACGTCCGCTCCGTCGTATCGTTATCTGTTGTTTCACTATCATCGTCTGCCGAAATCTCAGAATTTTCTGTAGTTTCCTCTGTCAACTGCTCCGGCTCTTCGACAGTTTCCGAATCTTCGCCGGATGACGAATTTTCGCTGAGATCCGTATCTTCAGACGGTTCAGTTTCTTCATTCTGTTCAGTTTCCTCAGACGGTTCGGTATCTTCATTCTGTTCAGTTTCTTCGGACGGTTCAGTATCTTCGTGAGGTTCCGGATATGTGATAACAACAGTAAACAAATCTCCATTTGATTTTATATAAGTTCTGCTAATTGTGTAATCAACCCCGGAAGTCAGACCGTCAAATGTATACCCCGCAGCCTTCACTCTAGATGCCGCGATACTCGCGTAATAGTGACTTGATACATCGGGGTTATCCTCAGCAGGAAACTCCACGATTGTCTCGCCGTTTTTTATTGCCGTTTCAATAATGTCTGCCATGCTCTGAGTTTTCTCTTCAGCCCACTTATAGTTGCAAATCCACACTTTATGAGAGTACTGGTATGATACCAATCTAAAGTCTTCTGCGGTATAATCCTCAAAGGTGTAATCGGACGCAGACATATTATCGCACGCTTGCCTTATTTCCGATTGCGTGTAATCTTCTGTCACTACATAATAGTATTTTCCCGCGCCGCCCTCAAGAATAGCTTTCTGCAGCTGCGCTTCGATTTCAGGAACATGAATCGCTGCCGCCGCTTCCAGAATCTCTTTTCTGCGCTTCAGCTCCGCAAGGACATCATTACGCTGAATACTGTACTTCTCACTGTTAATCAGCGACAATTCATAATCGGGATATTTGTCAATAATAGCCTGATTGATTCGATCCTTCAGCTTACTCAAATCCGAGTATGTAAAGCGATCCTTCGGCAAATCGAATTCTGGATAAGAATACTCTCTGGCGTTTATGTTATCGGCTGCCTGAAGTTCCTCTTTAGTGGTGTAGGGCAGCTCGCTCAGATCCGCCTCAATCAGGGTCATAAGATCATCAAACACCGCATCCAGCCTCGCGTTTTCCGCCGCGATTGCTTTCTCTCTCTCCTGTTCTTTTGAATCAAGCAGCGTCACGCTGTCATATTTGACGCATGTGCAGGCAGTACCCCCGGACTTTCTGTTGTGATCCCGCGCCATGACCGCGTCGCTTCTCAAGAAATAATTATATCGGACATAGCCCTTCCTGTCGGGAGTCGGATCATCCCATGTTACATCCACATTATACCATTCGCCGTCAATTTTGACAATATTCCAAGCGTGCCTTCCACCGTTCGCGTATCCTGTTACATATTCGCACTCGATACCGCAGTACTGAAGCAGTTTCTGGTACGCACGAGCGTAACCCGCGCAAACACCGATATTGTCCATCAGCACACCATAAGCGGTATAGGAGGCACTTGGCATCCCGCCGCTGTAGTAGCGCATATCATAGGCGCAGTTAAGTGCTATATAGTCGTGCAGAACCTTTGCTGTCTCATACTCGCTCATGCCGTTCTGCACAACGCTGCTTACAATGTCCTCCACCTTTGCCCGAAGGTCAGCGTCCGCCTTGCGGTGCTGTGCAACCTCTTCCTGACTGTTGTACTTATACCAGACAAACAGATGCTGCGCCATTTCTCCGTCGTTCTCATAACACATAAACCGGGATATATAATAGTAGTTTTCTCCGTCTATGTCCGCAATTTCCGCCGCCATTTCATTGATCACCGAAGTCTCAATGTTGTAATTGCTGACATCGATGGGGCTTTCCAGATTCAGAAAACCGTTGATAATAGCCGCTTTTGCCCCGTCAGCATCTGAAATGCCGACAGGTACTTCCGCTATCTCTTCCTCATCGGATGCGGTATCCGAATTGGAGCAGCGGTAGAGCAGAGTGACTATTTCCGCTCTCGTACAGCTTTTTACCGGAGAAAACGTAGTTGCCGATGTCCCGTTAGTAATACCGTTCTTTACAGCCCAGCGAACCGCGTCAGCGTAATATGACGCAGAGGCAACATCCGAAAACCTGATGTCAGCGTCCGCCATCGGCGTTCCCTCGTATCGGTACAGGAAACACACCGCCTGAGCTCTGCTGATTACCGCGTCCGGCTCAAATGTACTCGGTGTCACCCCTGTGGTAATTCCCTGTTCGACCGCCCAGAGTACCGAATCGTAATAGTAGCTATTCTTGCTGACATCCCGGAACGGGTTGCTTCCGCTCGGCTTGGGAGAACCCGCGGATCTCCAGAGGAATGTCACCGTCTGCGCTCTGGTACATACATCGGATGGAGCGAACGATGTTTTGCTGACCCCCGATGTGATTCCGTTTTGAACCGCCCAATTCACCGGTTCCCTATAATATGCCGCTTTCGGAACATCAGTAAAGCTGTTTCCGGAAGACGCTGCGGTCGCAATCGTAACCGGAAACATTGAGCCGCAAATTGCTATTAGCACTATCGCGTAGATAATCTGATTCTTCAGACTTTTCATGTTCTCATCTTCTTTCCGATCATTTCCGTTTCATTATACCGCGCCGGCAATCCGGCGTGTCTTTTTTTCGATGAATGGCACGTTTTTCAGGATAAACTGCGGCTGAAATCTCCCTACACCAATATCATGCTGCTGCCGTTGTGAATACCGCACTGCTCCAGCGTCGGCTCAAACGGAAGTGGACGCTTCTCAATCTTATCGTAGAGTGACAGCGACGCACGTTTGCTGTACAGCGTTGTTCTCTCAAGCTGGTTTATCATCTCAACGATCTCGTCAATTACAACGCGCACCTTTGCCGTCTCGTCAAGCCGGAAGTCGTATTCCTTGTCCACGCTCGGCACATATATATCAACAAGTATCATCTTTCTTTTTCCCCCTTATATCCGCAAGAAAACCGGATCAAACCTGATTTCCTTTTATATTCCAAAGAGACGCCGCACACCGAACGGCACAGCATCCCAGCAGCAGGATCCGTCCTCTGACAGCTTTGCGGAGAGGCTGCCGCCGTTTTCATCCTCTATTATATAGAGCCTGTCCTCAAGCTCCATTGTGGCAATATTTTTACAGTCGATCCTGCCCTTCAGTATACCCGGTGCGTCGCCCTCCGCACCGCCGTCCATGAACGCTATCAGCGCGGCATTCGGCGGAATATAGTGCGGCTTTTCGGGCGTGAGGTGCATATCGCAGAGCCACGTTGTAAGCTCCTCGGTACTGTATTCAGCGAAGCCAACATAGTCTCCGCGCCATCTTCCAGGCTGGAGTGACAGTATGCCGTCATCCTTCCTGTACACTATACAGTACGGCTCCTCCGTTCCACGATACAGCTCGCAGTATTGCTCACAGCCGGCAATTATTTTGAAGTACCGCGACAGATCCTTGTCTAGCGTAAAGGAGCCATCTTCCTCCGCAGTCAGAAGCCCGTCCCGCGTCATCGTCCATACAACAGCATTTATCATGTCTGCTGTCAGCGGTTTTTTCAGTCCCGATTCAAAGCATGGAACCTTTTCCAATCCGGCGGCGGAGGCGCAGAGGGCAAACTCGGTTTCCGTCAGGTAAATCTGTTTTCTTACCGTCATGTCAGAAACTCCTTTATACCCGCTTTATAGCTTCTTGAGAGCGGCACATCGAAGCCGTCACGCAAAATTACGATACTGTCGGCAACACGAACCTTCTCTATCTTGCCGCTGTTTACAAGAAAGCTCCTGTGTGTACGAACAAACCCATCCGGCAGCGTCTTTACCAGATTTTCAAGTGTGTCGTAAAATGAATACTCCTCCTTGCGAAGACGCGCAAACACCTTTTTTTCACGCGCCTCAAAATAATATATCTGTTCATACGGCACCACAACACGCCCGTCCCGCGTCTTTATCACGAGAACGCGGGTGCTGTCCGCGTCCGCATTTACATCTTCAAAATACGAGCCTATAAACTCGCGCATTGTCACCGCAAGCTGTCTTTCGGTGTACGGGTCAAGAAGAAGCGATGATGCCATAATGCTTGGACGAAGATATGTGAGCGGGGAGACGGAACCGGACGCTATGAGCATGATCCTGCACTCGCGTCTCGCTTTTCTGACTCTGCTTACCCAGTCAAGAGCGTCTGAATCTGTCACATCACAGCACAGAAGATTCAGGAGGGGATCATCCTCAAGGTACTTTTCCGCCTCGACCGCGTTTGCCAAAGTCTTTACGTCCCAGTCATCATCAGTAACCATGGAACCCGCGTCAAGTGCCGCTCTCTTTATACTTTCACGCCGCTTCTTATCAGTGACGCGGATCGCCATGTATACCACGCTTAGTCTACCTCCTGTACAGCGGAACTACAACCTGTGTAATTCCCGGGTTTTCATCCTGCGATGGCAAAAGACCAATTCCGGGTTTAAGAGTCTTTGTCTGATCGTTATATTTGATATATTCAAATTCAAAAAGTCTCTGTGCCGCGACGTTGCCGCCAAAGTGAATGCCCCTGCACTGCTTTGCGAACGCCTCATAAACGGCACGCCCCGCAAGGATGCCGATGTTATCCTGATTCACGCAGGCAAACCAGTAGATATTGTGTTTCGCGCCCTTATCAAGAACCGTGGCAATAAAGCCCGTAATTTCGGAGAGCGTCTCCGTCTCCTCCTCCGTCTCGCCGCGCGGATGCTCGGCATGGTTTACGAAGTCCTCAAGATCCGCAACGAGCAGATACATCTTTCTGTATTTTGCCATACGGTCATACAGCTCATCATCTGTATCGCCGCTCCCAATGCACTCCCATTTATACTTGTTGCGTTCGATGAAGCCGTCCTGGAAGCCCATGAGGAAGTCGTAAAGCCCCTTATCTGTTGTTATATGCTGTACCTTTGTATCCTTCACCATGCCCGTGAACTCGCCATTGAAATCTATAAGCACAACATCCCCCGGCATATTGCACGCACTCGCGAGAAGCACACGCAGCGCGTTTGTCTTGCCTGTTCGAGCCTTTCCGGAGATCATATAGCAGTATGTATCACGCAGATCCACACCGTAAACAGAGGCGTTTTTCTGATTGTAGCCGAGCGGCACGAAATCGGATGCTTTCCACATGGCGTGAACCTCGTCAAGAGCCGAAAATTCCTTCCATGTCGGCTTTGAGGGGATCTCCGGTATCTGTCTCGCCGGACGTCCTTGCCACGCGGCGTTAAGTGTTCCGCAGATCTCTTTTATCGCCTCGCCGCGTTTGTAATCGTCTTCCGCTTTCAACGTGAGTGCCGTCTGGAACTCAAGGAAAACATCGCCGACCTTAGTGATTCCGCGCCCCTTGATATTCTGTTCCGGCGGGTTCTCTATCCTTATCGTCCGCAGAGCGTCAGCATAAGCGAACTGGTCATTCATCTCAAGGCATATAATGGTCTTGAAATTCTCAGCAAGCCTTGACGGAATCTCCGCCGGTGCTATCGACATACCGGTGACAGCAAGGAATATGCCGCAGCTCAAGCCCTCTTTGGACAGCTTCATGACGTACTCCTCATAAACCTCATTTGTCTTCTGAGTGAACGCGGCGTAGTTGTCTATCACAAGAAGTATCGCGGGCATGGTAACGCTTGCCATGCTCCCCGTTTTCGCCGCCTCCGCCTGAACATACTGGCGGTAGTTGCCGCCGCGAAGCTGTATCTTGCGCTCCTCAAGGATAGAGTTCAGCATATTGAAGAGCTTGCTTATCTTATCTAAATCATTCTCAAACGCGACACCGCCGCAATGCGCGAGTCCCTCAAACGATGAGAACATCTTGCTGCTGAAGTCTATCGCGTAGAAATTAAACAGATTCGGCGCATACCGGTTCACGAGCGAGTATATGAGAGTTACAAGGAATGTACTCTTGCCGCTCTCGCCGCGTCCGACGATAGCGTGGTGACCGTTATTGGCAAAATCAACAACGAGCGGCATCTGCGCCTGATTCACGGGGTCATCACAAAGTCCGACAAGTGCTTCAAGCTCCCAGAGCTTGCCTGTTTTCGGCCATTTCCCGCCGCTGAATGTGTTCTGACTGTATCCGGAGAGATCGCCAAGATACAGCGTTGTCTCCTCGGTTTTCGCGTCCGGCAGGACAGGGAGCCATAGCTTGAGGTCATGCACATAGCCGTTCTTTTTCGCGAGGGTATTCAGATATTCGACTACAGCTTCAAGCTGAGTTTTCTTTCTCAGCTCAGGGAGCCTCTTGCCGCGTTCCGCCGCTTCTTTTATAACAGCGTCGGCGATGTCACCGGAGCTGTCTCCAACAGCTGCGCGGATTTTTATGAACTCAGCCACTCTCTTGGCATCCGAATCGGTATACGGGAAATCCACACCGAGCGCGAGAGCGGAACGGAAAAATGTCTCAGTAAGCGTACCGAGCTTTACGCCGTCGGAAAGGCACTCCTTCAGCTCTCTTTTAGTCACTCCCGTGTTGTCAAGAACCTCTATGAGCGTATTTATCCAATCCTTGCGCTCCTGCTTGAGCTTGTTGATCTTTTGATGGCTGCCGACAAGAGCCGCCTTGCCCGTCAGAGTGAGCATAAGAGCAATATCGCCGTCAGTGGAATCGCTGCTTTCATCGTACTCCGCGCCGCTCCAACCCGACTGGAACAGCTCAAACAGCTCATCGTTTCCGACCTGAAGGTACCCGCGTCCCGCCTGGATTATGTACGCCGCTTCGGGTCTGTGGAGCATATCCATACTGTCCTGTCTGTCCTGCACACGCAGGCAGAGACGGAACTTCGCGTTTGACCAGATATTGTCATCGACTGTACCGCTCGGCTTCTGAGTCGCTAAAATAAGGTGAACGCCAAGGCTTCGACCAACCTGAGCGACGCTTATAAGCTCCTTCATGAAATCCGGCTCCTCGCGTTTAAGCTCCGCGAACTCGTCAATGATGATAAACATATGAGGAATAGGCTGCTTTGCCTCGCCGTTTTTGTATAGCTTAGTGTAGCTGTTTATGTTGTTTACGCCGTGTTCGTTGAACTCTCTCATTCTTCGAGCGTTCTCGCTCTTTATGGAAATCATGGCGCGCCGCACCTGGTTTCCGGAGAGGTTTGAAATCTGACCTATCATGTGCGGCAGATCCGAGAAGAGGTTCGCCATTCCGCCGCCCTTATAGTCTATTATAAAGAATCCAACATCGTCAGGGCTGTAGTTTACGGCAAGCGAGAGCATATAAGTCTGGAGCGTCTCACTTTTACCTGAACCCGTGGTACCCGCGACAAGACCGTGCGGACCGTGGTATTTTTCGTGAACGTCAAGATAGCAGTCGGCACCGCCGGACTTCTGCCCTAAAAGACCCTTTATATTGTCATATGTTCTGTTCTTCTGCCATCTGTTTATTACGTCCAGATCCTCCAGCTTCTTCGCGCCGTACATATCAAAGAATGTTATCTGTGACGGTATCTCGCCGCCGGACTCCATCTCCTTGACCTGAATACGGCACAGCCGCCTCGCGAACGACTCGACCGCCTCCGGAGCGACATCATCGAATTTGACCTTGCCGCGCTCGTCTATAGCCTCCGTGACCTCGTATATACCCTTGAAGGTGTCTGAGTTCTCGACTATGTACTCGCACTCGTTCGGCAGATCCTCGTAGCGTTCCGCAAGGAGAACAACTGACACACCAAGATCCGCGCCGCTCAGAAGAAATGTTGAGATAAGCTCCCCGTCAAGCATCTGCGGATCCTCCACAAATATGACATAATGGGGCTTGAATTTACCCTCGTGTCTCTCCTCGGAGCGCATACGGAGAACCTTTGCCAGCTCATAGAACACATCGCTGGCGTCCTGTCTGTTATTCGCGACGTATCTGACGTGCTTGTCCTCGCTCCAGACGTGCGGGAGCCATTTGGCGAACGCCCAGTTCCCGGAAGTGCTGCTCTGACCGTTATATATGAACGCGAGCTTCACGTTTGTGTAGCATGTCGTGGCGGCTATCTGCGTTACAAGATCGCGCAGGATCTGATAGCAGCCCTTGCGCCCGTCTCCGCCGATAACGCCTATTATCTTGCGTCCCAGATCAACGCAGACAGGGACGTTATGGAGCATTGAGTAGTTATCTTTTATCATTTTGGACTTTTCCGCGAGAGAATCTGTCACCATTGTGAACTTCTCTTCGGGGATCTGTATATCGACCTGGAACGGAACTTCACCGATACCGAGACGGTGCTGCAAAAAGTCCTCATGTGTCATGTTCTTGTTCCACAGCTCAGGAGTGCTTTTGTTATACTGGCTGCAAGCGGAGCTGTCCGGATACATCTCGCGCATAAGCTCTGAATTGCGCTTATATTTCTCCTGAACCTTATTGGCGCACGAAATCAGGTACTCGCCGTAAATCTCAAAGCGTTTAAGCTCGTCTTCTCTCAGCTTTTTGCGTGACTGTCTTATCGAGACAAGCGCCCATATCGCGCCTATAATCGCGGAGGCGACAGCTGTCACAAGTCCGGAGTACAGGAAGAGACTTGCCGTGCCTCCTTCCGCCTGTGACGCTATAATAGCCATGCCGGTGCCTATAAGCATCGGTATCGCCATAGTCAGCGAGGGACCGATAGCTGTGAGTACGGATTCGCCCTCGTCCTGTTTTTTCTCAGGCGGCGGCTCGATTTTCACAGTATCGGTGCTGAGACGCGGAAGGTACCTCGGTGCGCTGTGGAACAGAACCGTACCGCTCTCAACTACGGACGGGAGTGCCGCGGAGAATACGTCGCAGGAGTATAGAACGCTTGTGTTCACTCTAACAGTTTTAAGTGAGGCATCAAGGGCGATCATATCGCCAAGATAAACGACTGACAGACCGAAGATGTTGATTACATCGCCGTACTCCAGAACCTTTTGCTGCCGGACACGCTTCGAGTTGATAAACAGCCCGTTTTTGCTGTGATCCTCGATGATCCACTCGTTGCCGTTTCTTATCATAATGGCATGAGTAGCGGAAACCGCGTTTTCATCAACGCTTATTGTGTTTTCGGGCGATTTTCCTATAGTAAACCGGTTCACGCCTTTAAGTGCGAACTTATTGAACGCTCTGAAGAAGTTCTCAGTCACCTTCGCGAATATGGCAATCTGCTCGCCCGATTTTGGAGACAGCGAGAAAATGTCGCCATTCAAAATGGGGTTGTCGAATGCCGGACGGCCGCTTGATGTATACGCCACGGGAACGGTGCCGCCCTCGACAAATCTCCACGCGCCGCGCTGGTTTTCAAGCTTCAGCTCGATGTTTTCATGCAGTCCGAACATTTCCTTGCTGAGCGCAAGACTGTAATCCGCGTCAATTACCGCCGGAAGCAGGTAATCCTTGTACGCGCTCTGACTGTATACCGTCAAAATATGTCCCATAAATAGCCCCCTATGTATATATTTTTATATTTTAAGCCGAAAACGCTTGTTTTGAAAATCTTCCGCGCAACACTACTCGTGTGCTATTGTAAGCTCATAGACGCAGCCGCCGATCGAAAACACGTCGTGATCCAGAAGCTTCACAGCTTCTCCGCCGACGGAGATCTGATTATGTCCGCGCTTCAGCGTTACTCTTCCGGCGGGGTCGGTATTTTTCAAAAACAGCTCACCCCCAATGCGGAAAAGCTCACACTGAATTTTATTTGACTGCAAACCGATTACCACTATATCGCACTTCGACGATTGGCTGCCGAATGTTATTTTATTGGTGACGTGGAGCATATACTTTCTTGTACTCAGTTCGCTTCTTTCGGTAAGCATTATCATGAGAGACGCGCCCTCCGGTTCCGGATGGATCTGAGAGCCTTTGGTACGCTGGTCAAGATCGTAGCTCACCTCATACGCGCCCTTTGATGTCTTTCTTCTCGCGCTTCCGCCGACCAAAACCTTGTCAAGTGCTTCCTCCCGGAGCCTGTCATCCATTTTCCGGCGCATATCTTTCTTTTTAGAGCTGCTTCTTGATAATGTCACGATGATAATCACCGCCGCGATCGCGACAACAACCGCCAGAAGAATAATGACATATTTCGTCTCGACAAGTATGCCGGTAAACATATTTATAAGCATATTCATTTGCCCACCTCTATATACGGAAACCGGTTTTCAGCCGGATGCCATGAGCTTTGTTCCCGCTCTGACTATGGATTTTCTCATTTACAGATTATTTTGCCGCTTCCGCTTATCTTCTGCCCGGTCGGGGCGTTCTTGCAATAATAAAGGAGTAGTTATCTCCCGCGCCGCCTTCAATGACACTCTGAGATAACCGCGCAGTGACGTTCCGCAGACTTTCGCCTTCGAACGCGGAAACCAGAAGCTTGCGGAGAGCAGCCTTGCTGCAATATTTATACACGCCATCGCTGCAAAGAACGAACATAGCCGGTATTTCAAAGGAGCCTGTTATAACGGAGCATTGGCAGTTATCCATTGCCCCGACAGCTCTTGTGAGCTTTCCTATATTCTCCCTGCGAACTGAGGGTCCCGGAAGAACAATATCATCGCGTGTAAGCTGAGTAACCTTTGTTCCGGCGAGCATTCTGTCTGTCAGAAGGTAACAGCGGCTGTCTCCAACATTCAGGACGATATATCTGTCATGGAATATCCACAGCAGCACAATAGTGGAGCCGGATATGGTACCTTGCGGTGTCATGGATTTTATATTCCAGTTGCACTCTGTAAGTATGCGGACAAGTTCTTCGGCGTACCTGTCGATCGTCATATCGAGACGGAACGTGGAGTTCCACCAGCTTTGATAGCAGTCACAGATAGCGCGGCTGGCTTTCTCGCCGGCAAAATGTCCGCCCATTCCGTCCGCCACTATAAAAAGGCTCTTGGTATCGCTTTGCAGCGAGAGAACATTATCCTGATTTATCTGTCGTTTCATTCCGACATCGCGGAATACGGAAGTTTGCATTATCATATCCGATTTGCCCTCTTTAGGGTATATTCATTTTATTTTCTGCCGAAAGAAAAAACCGTTTTAATCATTATACACCAGACGTCACAAAAAATCAACTGTTTGTTTGCAAAAAATTAGAAAAATTTCGGGGCTCAGGTACCCGCTCGCCGCGAAAACCCGCTCCTCAGGGGCGCGAATGGGGAAGCATCTCTCTGAACCGGCTGTGAGCGCGAAGCGGCAAAAGAAAAACGCCCCGGCATATCGCAAAAGCGCAATTACAGGAGCGGCAATGTTTACAGAAAACAGGTTGATGCTATTCCGAAATTGGAATATAATAGAGAAAATCGGTAATTGGGGGGATGGTACAGCTACGAAATACCTGTCCACCTTTGAGGCTGCCGAAAAATGGGGGGATCTCTCCCCGGCGGGTTGGCACCCTCCGCAACGAAAACCGCGTACCGGGCGCACAGCGGGTGGGGAGCCGCTGGATCATCCCCGAAGACGCGGCAAAACCGGCGGATGCCCGCGTTAAGAGCGGAAAGTATATCAAGCATAGCGCCAGCGGAGATTAGAATAATCTGTTTTTGCAGCCGCAGAAAGGAGATCTGATGAAAACAATCGCAATCATAGATGATGATATTCATATTGGCGATATGCTGACCGAGGTGCTGACGCGGGAGGGGTATCGTGTTTTACGCGCCTATTC
>CAZKLU010000022.1:0-26898 GCA_964553775.1 uncultured Oscillospiraceae bacterium
CGTTATACTTCAATATAGTTCAATATTGAGAGAAGGGGAGTAGAGAATATGCTCTTCAAATTTCGTCCGCCTTAAAAATGTGACACGCTGAAAATTTTACGGTATCATAATAGGGTACGAAACAAAAAGAAAAAAATTAGCAGAATTTGACAGAGCAATCATAGAAAGGGGGAATTCTAAATGCTCTATAGAATAAGACCGCCGTAATGATTCGAATAATATTCGTATGGTTAAAAGAAATTAATTGATAAGGAGGTAAAACCTTATGAATCATCACAAGAAAATTCCACGCAGAATACTTAGTCTGCTTCTCGCTGTGATCATGCTTGCCGGTATGATACCGTTTTCTACTGTGATAACATACGCAGATGACGGTACAGCAGGCGCGTTGCCTTCAGATTTTGGAGGCGGCACAAGTACAGGCGGAAATTGGGAAGTAGGCGGTTATTTTACTCGATATACTTTAGTACGTTTTTCTGCAAACGAAAGCGGGAGCGAATGGAGCGATTCACCGATTTCTGCAAACGAAAGCGGGAGCGATTGGAGCGATTCACCGAGTAAGTATCGTGGAACTTATGCGTATACAGCTGGCGGTAAAACGGTTGCGCCATACCATTATGGAACAAATAATATTATTATTGGCTCGGTAGATATTACTTCCAATCTTGCACAGGCAGATCCAAGCAGCGCTAATAATGGTCGTTTTGGCTGGCTTGGTGATGTGCCGTCTACATGGCTTAATACAAACGCTGTAGGCTATGCCGCTTATGCCGCTGATACCGCTGGAGACGGGACCAACGCAACAGACTATATTTTAAGTGGTGTATACTGGAATTCAGTAGAATGGGATAATAAGTCATTAAATAAGACCTATCCTAAAAATTATGTTGTATCTAACACCGCAAATTCTTTGGCAACATCAGCAAATAATGATTTGTGGACAAACAATCACTTGATTACAACAGATGAATTTGCTTATTGGGCGCAGGCGAACGAACTATACGGCTTGCGAAACATTGACTATCTTGACATTTAGACACAAATGTCAAACGATAACACACGCGGAACAGGCAGCTACATACATTCGGCTATACCGCCGCATGATATGCAATCAACGCCGCGTTTGAATCCGCGGACAGTCTCCGATCGCGGCTGTAAGACCTGCTGACTAATTTTAATCCCTGTACGTCACAAATTCGTAACAAATAGATGGTATACTTATACATATGAGCGTAGCGAACGCAAAACGCGGATTATTTCAGACTTTTGAGCGTTTCATCTGACAGACTGTTTCTATGGCTCCGCAAACTAAATCGCGATTTTCACTATAAAAATACTAAACACGATCTGAAAAGGAGGAATAAACCAATGGATCATCGCACAGAAATAACTGACCTTCGAACCGCGTTGGAGGTTTTACGAAACACCCCCAATCAGTTAATCGAAACAAACGTCGAGGTGGATCCGGCTGCGGAGCTGTCCGGAGTGTACCGCTATGTCGGAGCGGGAGGAACAGTTATGCGCCCCACCCATGTTGACGGTCCCGCAATGATTTTTCACAACATCAAGGGTCATCCAAACACCAGTATTGCCATCGGTGTACTTGCAAGCCGTGAGCGTGTCGCGAATCTCTTCGGCTGCAAAAAAGAAGAACTTGGCTGGCTCGTAAAGGACTGCGCCAGCAATCCCATTCAGCCTGTTATTTCGGACAAACCCGCTCCATGTCAGGAAGTTGTTCACCGCGCCGAGGATCCTGATTTCGACCTCAACAGGCTAATACCCGCACCCACAAACACGCCTGTAGACGCGGGACCGTATATTACACTTGGAATGTGCTATGCGACACACCCCGACACCGGTCTAAGCGATGTTACTATTCACAGGATGTGCATACAGTCGAAAGATGAACTGTCTATCTTTCTTCAGCCGGGTTCCCGTCACATCGGCGCAATGGCTGAACGCTGTACCGAACTGGGAATACCGCTTCCGATTTCCGTTTCCATCGGTGTGGATCCCGCTGTCGAGGTGCTGTCATGCTTTGAGCCGCCAACAACGCCGCTTGGATTCAACGAATTGTCAATCGCGGGTGCGCTGAGACAGCAGCCGGTGGAGCTTGTAAAATGCGTGTCCGTAAACGAACACGCGATAGCGAACGCTGAGTATGTAATCGAGGGTGAGATTTTACCCGGCAGCAACAATGTTATTGAGGATCAAAATTCACACACCGGCTACGCAATGCCTGAGTTCCCCGGTTACAACGGCGCAGCCTCACATGAGTGCTGGCTTATAAAAGTAAAAGCTGTAACGCATCGCAAAAAACCTGTAATGCAGACTTGCATCGGTCCCAGCGAGGAACATGTAAACATGGCGGGCATACCAACCGAGGCAAGTATTCTCGGCATGATAGACAAGGCTCTTCCCGGAAAGGTAATCAACTGCTATTCTCACCGCGCCGGAGGAGGAAAGTACATGGCGGTACTGCAATGCAGAAAAACCGTTCACACCGATGAGGGCAAACAGCGTCAGGCGGCACTATTGGCATTTTCGGCGTTTCCGGAGCTGAAGCACATCATTTTAGTTGATGAGGACGTTGATATATTCGACACAAACGATGTGCTGTGGGCTATGAATACACGTTTTCAGGGTGACAGAGATATAATCACGATCCCCGGCGTGAGATGCCATCCTCTCGATCCAAGTTCCAGTCCTGAATACACCGGTTCCATACGGGATGTAGGAATTTCTACCAAGACGATCTTTGACTGCACTGTACCATTTGAGATGAAAGACCGCTTCAAACGCGCTCCGTTTCTTGAGCTTGATCCTGAGAAGTGGCTCCATGGTTGACAGACTGATAGTTGGCATGAGCGGAGCGTCCGGTGCGCCGCTGACAGTTGAGCTGTTGCGGCAGCTATCTGAACGTCATCCGGAAATCGAGACACATTTAGTCGCGTCACGAGCGGCAATTCTGACATTGGAGCAGGAGACAGATGTCACATTTGAAGAACTGAGTAATCTCGCAAGTGTCCGGCATGAGTGCGATGATATAGGTGCGTCAATCTCAAGCGGCAGCTTCAAAACAATCGGAATGGTCATTATCCCTTGCAGCATGAAGACAGTTGCCGGAATAGTTTCGGGGTACAGTGACAATCTGATTCTGAGGGCGGCAGATGTGTGCCTGAAGGAACGGCGCAAACTCGTGCTTGTTGCGCGGGAAACACCGCTCAGTTCAATACATCTTCGTAATCTCTACAAGGCAAGTCAATATGGAGCGGTAATCATGCCGCCGGTTCCCGCATTTTATACCCGCCCCACGACAATGGAGGACTGCATACGCCACACTGTCAGCCGTGTTCTGGCGCAGTTTGATCTCGATGATGATGGCTATCAATGGATCGGCACGAACGGGGCAGGGTGAGATCGTACTCAAAGCAATAATTCCGGCTTTGGGTATAAATGCCCCGACTTCATTTTCCGCCACAGCCGCGAACCGGAGCGTTTATTGTACGCAAAGTAAAATTATGTATTCAACAGGTTATATGCCGGATACTCCGTGTGAGTGTCCGGCTGTATTTGAAATAAATTCGTCCGCAGTCACCATATTAAGAACCTGTCCAAATCTTCATCGCGCATATCTTGTTTAACCCTTTGCGTATTCCTTTATTAGTTTTCATTGGATCCTTTGGAAAATTGTCTTGAAATCCGCAGCAATCTCTTGACCGGCTTGAAAATTCCGATACAGGCGGCGTTTAATTATTTACGCGCATTGTATCGCTCTCATTTCAGCCTGCTGAAAAATCGAACATTATTTTTCACCCGTGAAAGTGCCGCGGTTGTGAATTATAATCTAACCTGCACCCGTAAAGAGAGGGTCTTGTGAGACTTGCCGGGTACTTCATAGCTTCTGCGCTGTCCGCTGATATACGCCGTATGGTTGCAGTTGGAATAATTTATTTGTCATTTTAACGTATTATTTGTTGACATTTGATAAATATTCTGATATTCTTATAGTATAGTTGATATAGTTTTTGTGAAATGTGTCAGATACGGAAAAGGGGGTATGAACAGTATGAAATTCCAGGCGATGAAGGAATTTCTGATTTTGGCGGAGACATTGAATTTTCAAGAAGCCGCTGACCGGCTCTTTGTTTCTCAAGCCACGCTCTCCAAACACATCCGCGAGCTGGAAAATGAACTAAACGTCTCGCTTTTCAAGCGCACGACCCGCAAGGTCGAGCTTACCGAGGCGGGAGTGCTAACAATTCCCTACGCAAGGCAGATAACAGAACTGTACTCTGCTTATTTCGATGAGCTTCAAGACTATAAAGAGCGAATTAAAAGCAGCCTTGTCATGGGATGTATAAATCATTGGGATGTGATTGATCTTAGCAGCCTTACCAGAGACTTTCGCAAGCTCCACCCCAATATCCGCGTCCAAATTGTCACCGGAGAGACGGATGAGTTGCTTTCAATGCTCCAGCAGGATATTCTACACTTTGCCATCGTAAGGGAGGAAATGGAATATCCTGATGACGGTATGCAGCGTGTTCCATTGTGTGAGGATCCGCTCAGGCTGTTTCTGCCCCGCTCCCATCTGCTCTCAGGACATAAGTCCGTCAGTCTGGAGCAGCTGCGCGGCGATGCTTTCATAATGGGGGCGGACGGAAGTCTGTCACTGCGAATGGGACTTCAAGCCTGCGGCAAAGCGGGTTTTCATCCAAGTATCGTCTTTCAGGGCAGAGGTCCGCAGGCGATGAACTACATTTCCAACGGTCTGGCTGTAGGTCTGATGTTCGACAACCCTGTGGAGAAAGCTGCCGTTGCGGGAGGAGTGGTCTGCGTTGATTTGGAACCCAAGGTTGCCGCGAGCATCAATATTGCCTACAAGGACAGTCGGCTTACCGACCAAAGCAAGGAATTTCTGAGCTTTTTGCGGGAATACAAGATTTGACTTCGGGAGGTGCGTAAACCATGCCGGACGAGGAAAACAGGATCCGGAGAAAATACTGGCGGGAAATTTTTGCGGCGCTTGCGGTTATAATCCTTTTCACGGTTTTGTTTGTACATGGAGATGAGGATGCTATCGAGTTCCAATTTGAGGACACACAAATGTCTATCATCGGACCGGACGAGGCACCTGAAGCTGTGACACTGGACTATTCCGAGATACTTTCTGTCAATATGCGCGATGATTTGAATCCCGGCAGCTTTAAAATCGGTTTGGACACAGATACCTGCAAATTCGGAACGTGGCAGAATGAAGAGATGGGCAGTTTTACGCTGTGTGCTTTCCCCAATGTGTCTGAGTATATCGTGCTTGAGACAACGAATGGCACGGTAGTGTTCAACTATCAGGACAACGATTCTACAGAACATCTTTACACGGCGTTTCTTGAGCTGCTGGAGAGTAAGGGCTGGGAGGCGGACATCAATGCTGGATAGCTGGAAACACAAGCTGGCGGAATACGCGAAGGAAAAGGAGCTTAGGCACACCGGCGGCACACCTGAACCGGCATCCTTTCACAGTCACGCTTATCACCGCTACTTCGAGGGATACACGGAAGTGAAACGGGTGAACGAACACGGTCATCAGTTCATTGAGCGAACCTACACAGGAAAATACTACGAACCAAAGTTAGAGCCGTTCCGCCGGTTGACACTGCGTTTGTTTTACATTCTCTTTTTCATTGGCGGCACAGTGCTTTTTGCGTTTAGTGCCACGAGGACAACTCCATGTAACTCCGCGCTGTATGTGAATTTGTTTCAGGCGTTGTCTGTACCTATGCTGCTCTGGTGCGCCTATGTTCTGGTACTGTATATACCCGCCACCGGAAAGCTGACAATCGGCGAGTATCGGGGTCAACACAAACCGTTAATACAATCATCCCTGATTGCGGCAGTGAGTATGTGGCTGACCGGATTGGGTGCGCTGGTGTGTTTTTTCATTCATTTGAACGCGAGGGACTTTACCGATCTGTTATGCGCCGCAGGCTTCGCGGTTTCAGGCGGTCTGATGTTTTTAATTTTCATTTTTGAACGGAATCTGGAATATGATGTTACCAACAGTGACGCTCAGGTTCCCATTGACGGTGTGGAAATACAGTAATTCCGCTTAAAGAAGTGAATCAGAAGTTTAAGACTTAAATTGCGGTTATTTTCTGTAAAACCATGCAAATCAATATGCCCGTAAGAGCAAATCAACGCGGAGTCCGCCAAGTGCGGGTTCCGCGTTCTTTAATTTCATTTACAGAATGAATATCTGATTTATTCCATATATATTTGTTTTATTCCGTTATTGGCGTTTGGTGAAAAAGACGGAATGAATTTTGACAAAATAGACAAAATCGAATTGCATCAAAAAATTATATAAGATAAAATGACAAGTAAGAGTATAAAACTCGAAAACCAAACTATATTATTAGGAGGATAATCAAAAATGAAGCAAAAATCACTTCGCAAGCTCTTGTCCCTTGTCCTTGCCGTGGGGATGCTGTTGAGCCTTGCCGCCTGCGGCTCTGACTCTGACTCTGACAGCGGCACCGGCACCGATCAAAGCTCAAGCACTGACACCCAGCAGTCAGATGACAGCGGATCCGAAAGCACCGATACCCAGCAGCCGCAGTCAGATGACGGCGGATCTGCGGCTCAAACCGGCGGCACTCTCACTGAGGTTACAGAACTCTACGCAAATTCCGCCACCGTAAAGCATGACAGCATTACAGTCGTAGCGGGCGGTGACCCCGGCAACCTGCTTCCGCAGGACACCCACAACTCCGGCAAAGAAATTTTGGATAACATCTTTGATAAGCTGTACATAATCGCGGGCTTCGGCGGCGAGCTGCTGCCTCTTGTCGCGGCGGATCTGCCGGTTGACAACGGAGACGGCACCTACAGCATCACTATCCGCGATAACGTGTATGATTCTGATGGCAACCATATCACCGCGTCCGATGTCGCTTTCAGCTATGACTGGCTGGTAAACAACAGCACACCTCAGAACATGGATAAATACCACGGTGCTGAGGCTGCCAGCGACTACGAAGTTCGCTTCAGCTGCGACACTCTTGACGGTGTGAGCGACTACGGCAACCTCTTCGCTCAGCAGTATGTGTTCTCCGAAAAGGCGTTTAATGACCATGACTTCTCCACCGACCCCGTCGGCAGCGGTCCGTATACCCTTACGAGTTTTACCGCCGGTTCTGAGGTCAAGCTAAATGCCCGTGATGATTACTGGTGCGAGGGTCAGGACTATCAGCCCTCCCGCTGCTGCGCCAATGTTGAGGAGATCGTTTATAAAATTATGAACGATACAAGCCAGCAGGCAAACGCGATGCGTACCGGCGCACTGGACTACTCAAACAACCTTTCCGATACCGATCTGCCTGATTTCCTTGAGGGAGGCGCATACTCTGACAAGTACGGTGCTTTCACTTACATGGATAACCTGACTTACTGGTTCACGCTCAACTGCAGCAGCGACAGCCCGTGCAGTGATGTGAATCTCCGTAAGGCAATTATGTACGCTATCGACGCTCAGGCGTGTGCAGCCGCCTCCGGCAACTCCGGCGCGGAGCTGGTATACGACTACTACAATTCCAAGTACCCCGAAGTCAAGGAGTCTTGGAGCACTACAGAGGACACCTTCTACACCAACCCCTCTCTTGAAACGGCTGCTGAATATCTTGCCGAGAGCAGCTATGCCAATGAGGAGCTTGAGCTTGTTACACTCGACGCGCCGCAGTCCTGTCAGGATGTCGCGACCGTTATCTGCAACCTGCTCCAGAGCATCGGAATCAACTGCAAGCTGACTATCGTTACCAGTGCCGTATGGAACGATGTCTATGCCGACAGCACCGCCTTTGATATGCTTATGTCCATGATGGCTTCCGATGATTATGGTGTTGTCGCTTACTCCCGTCTGCTTGGCTCCGGTCAGATGTCCACTATTGCCGATGCCGATCCTGAGCTTGAGCGTCTTATCACTCTGACTAACACCTCCGCCGGACACACTGACGAAAATGTTCAGGCTCTTCACGATTTGATGATCGAGAACGCTTATGGTCGCGGTCTGTTTGCCGCCGCCAAGTACAATGTAGTCACCAGCGAGGTGACTCAGATCTGTAACAGCTTCAAGTATTACATCGTACCCGGAAGCTGCATTTTCGCCGACAACGAATTCTAAAACATTTTTCTTTCCTTTTTTCATGAGGCATCAGGGTCGCCGTTCAATACCCTGATGCCTCACGGCATACCCGCGTAAATCAGAATTAAGGAGGCTTGCACAAAACAATGTGGAAATATGTACTAAAGCGTATTTTGTGGATGGTGGTCATCATGCTGTGTGTGACTGTGGTAATATTCACAATTACCTATTTTACACCCGGCAACCCCGCCCGCGCTCTCATGGGCAACTCCGCAAGCGAGGATGAAGTAGCGGCAAAGGCTGCTGAACTGGGAATTGACCAGCCGTTCTTTGTTCAAATGGCGAACTATTTCAGTTCCGTATATCTGCATGGCGATTTCGGTGTATCATGGTCTACAAACAGTAAAGTTCTGGAAACCATCATAACCCGCCTGCCTGTCACAATCGCCATTGGCGGAATCGCTATGATCCTTCAGGTTATCATAGGCGTACCTCTCGGAGTGCTTGCCGCCATAAATCAGGGCAAATGGCAGGATTATTTATCCATATCTCTTTCACTGCTTCTGGTGTCCCTTCCGGACTTCTGGGTAGCTCTGATGGCTGTTATTGTTTTCTCCGTCAACTTAAATTGGCTGCCTGTATCGGGCATGGACAGTTGGAAATGTTTTGTCATACCAATTATAGCAACGGCGTTCACAGGCATCGCCCAGAACGCACGGCAGACCCGCTCGTCCATGCTTGAGGTATTCAGAGCGGACTTCATCACCACAGCACGCGCCAAGGGTCAGAAGGAAAGCAAGGTTATTTGGTGTCATATGTTCCCCAACGCTGTAATGCCCATCATAACCATGGTTATCGGCGGTCTTGGACGCATCGTAGGCGGCTCCTCTATCATTGAGAGCATATTCGCCATTCCCGGTATCGGATTATACCTGCTGGACGGCATTAACAACCGTGATTACCCCGTTATACGCGGTGCCACAGTGATCCTGTCGCTGTTCAGCGCGGCGGCGGTTCTGCTGATGGATTTGGTGTACGCCATGATCGACCCGCGTATCAAGGCACAATACGCTTCCGGAAAGAAGGTGTGAACACATGGAAGTCAAGGAAAAGAAAATTGAAAATCAGACAGCAGTTAAAAAGCCCCGCCGGCTGCCCATGTGGTTCCAGACGGTTCTGCGCGTTTTTGAAGGTCCAGCCGCAAAGGTCGGTCTTGTTTTGCTGATAATCATTCTTGTACTATGTCTTGGCGCGCCTCTTTTTACCAGCTACAGCATTAACGACATGGATCTTGTAAATATGCACGCCTCCCCCAGCGCGAAGCATATTCTTGGTACCGACCGTATGGGGCGCGATCTGTGGACGCTTTTGCTCTATGGAGGACGTACATCTATCGCTCTTGGTCTTTTAGGTTCCTTGTTTGCCGCCGTTGGCGGAACGGTAGTCGGTCTTGTGTCCGGTTATCTCGGCGGACGGGCTGACAACCTTATAATGCGTTTCTGCGATGTGTGGAGCGCGATTCCAGGTATGCTTCTTTGTATGCTGGTAGCGTCTGTTCTCGGAAACGGCTTTTTCAACACAATCGTAGCATTGGGTATCGGCGCGATACCGAACGGTGCGCGTATGACACGCGGACAGATACTCTCCGAGCGTTCCAAGGAGTATCTCGAGGCGGCGGAGTCCATCAATGTTTCAAAAATATCTATCATGTTCAAGCACCTTCTGCCCAATGTTATAAGCCCCACTTTGGTCGGTACAACAATGGGTATTGGCTCCACTATTATGCAGGCAGCATCCTTGAGCTACATCGGCTTGGGCGTTGACCCGCTGAAGCCGGAGTGGGGAGCAATGCTGTCCGCCTCAAAATCCTTTTTCACATCATATCCGCATGAGATGCTGTTCCCCGGACTTTTCATCGCCGTATTCGTCTTTGCTATCAACCTGATGGGTGACGGTCTGCGCGATGCCATGGATCCTAAGCTGAGAAAGTAAGGTGGGTTGATAATGACAGAAAAGCAATCATTCCTGTCCGTCAAGGACATTGAGGTGGTCTACACCTCCAATAAGGAGATCGTTCACGCAGTCAACGGCGTTTCTTTCAATCTGCAAAAGGGAGAGACTTTAGGACTCGTTGGAGAGACCGGCGCGGGCAAGACTACAATCGCAAAAGCTATCCTTGGAATTTTGCCCAACCCTCCTGCCAAATTCTTAGGCGGTCAGATCCTTCTGGATGGAGAGGATCTCGCCGCAAAGAGCGAGAAGGAAATGCTCAGCGTTCGCGGCGGCAAGATAGCAATGATATTTCAGGACCCAATGACTGCCCTTAACCCGATTATGAGCGTAGGCGACCAGATCGTTGAGGTTCTGCTTCTGCACAACAGCTACGGCAAGGCGGAAGCCATTAAGAAAGCAAAAGAAATGCTGGAGCTTGTCGGAATCCCCGGTGAGCGTTACATAGAGTACCCCCACCAGTTTTCAGGCGGCATGAAACAGCGTGTTGTTATCGCCATGGCACTTGCCTGCGATCCGGAGCTTGTCCTCGCGGACGAGCCAACTACAGCTCTTGACGTGACTATTCAGGCGCAGGTTCTTGATCTTATCAAAGAACTGAAGATCAAGTACAATACCGCAATGATCCTGATTACACATGACCTCGGCGTTGTCGCCCAGACCTGTGACAACGTGGCAGTCATATATGCCGGTAAAATTGTGGAGTACGGTGATTTGACAGCACTCTTCGACCATCCGACACATCCATACACTCTCGGTCTTTTCGGCAGTCTGCCGGATATTGACAAAGAGGAGGACAGGCTGCATCCTATAGCCGGTATGCCGCCGGATCCCACGAATCTTCCCGATGGATGCGCGTTCAATCCCCGTTGTCCGTATGTGACGGATAACTGCAAGAGAGGGGACGTTCCTCTCACAGAGATCGCGCCGGGACATTTCTGCCGCTGCTGTATGCGGACAAAGGAGGCGTGAGAAAATGGCAGCACCGCTGATTGAAGTCAGGAATGTAAAAAAATATTTTAATGTTGCCGCCGGTAAGAACCACGCGGTAGACGATGTATCCTTCACAATAGGACGCGGAGAAACATTAGGCGTTGTCGGCGAATCCGGCTGCGGAAAATCCACGCTTGGGCGTACTGTTATCCGGCTGCATGAGGCAACCGAAGGACAGGTTCTGCTCAATGGCGAGGAGATCACCCATGTTCAGGGTAAACGTCTGCATGATGTGCGTGAAAAGTGCCAGATAATTTTTCAGGATCCATATTCCTCACTGAATCCCCGCATGAGCATTAAAAAGACGATTATGGAACCTTTGAAGCACCTCAAACTCAGCGCGGCGGAACGCAAGGATAAGGTTGAGGAGCTTATGACGCTGGTGGGTATTGATGAGCGTCTTCGTGAAAGCTACCCCCATGAATTGGACGGAGGACGGCGGCAGAGAGTCGGTATTGCCCGTGCTTTGGCACTTGGACCGGACTTCATTGTATGCGATGAGCCTGTTTCCGCTCTGGACGTTTCCATTCAGGCACAGGTTCTGAATCTGCTGATGGATTTGCAGGATCAAATGGGTATTGCCTATATGTTTGTTACCCATGACCTGTCAGTCGTAAAGCATATCTCCGACCACATCGCCGTAATGTATCTCGGTCAGCTTGTTGAAAAATGCGAAACAAAAGAGCTGTTCTCAAACACACTGCACCCATATACCAAGGCACTTCTGTCCGCGATCCCTATAGCGGATATTCATAAGCCCATGGTGCGTATCCCTATGAAAGGCGAGATTACATCGCCTATCAATCCAAAACCTGGGTGCCGTTTCGCGTCCCGCTGCCCCTATGCAAACGAGGCGTGCCACCAGCCGCAACAGCTGGAGGAAGTCGCGCCAAATCACTTTGTGTCCTGTTGCCGTGTCAGGGAACTGGGCTGACGGAAAGGAGCATACTTATAATATGCCGACACTGATATCTGCCGCAGCTCTGGCTCACGTTTTCCCAGAGGGGCAGAAGATTACAGGATTCAAACTGAAATACGACTGTGAACCGGATCCCGCGCTGCTCTCCGCCGATTCCTTTACCGTTACAGACAGTTCCCTCGTGCCTGATCTGCCCGCCGCCAAAGTGACAATTCTCAGCGTTCACGCGGACGGCTGTCAGGTGACGCTGGAAACCGATACGAAGGAAAAATCAGCTTGGGCAATCATGAATTATACCCATGACGGCAGACCCAACCCCTTGGCTCCGCCGCTGAATCGTGACAAGCCGGTCAAAAACGGTTCTCCCAAAGGTTCCCGAAAGGCTCTGGGAGAACCGGATCCCAAAAAAATGGGCTACACCGGCTCTAAGCCGCTTCATATTGAAGTTTCACAGATGACAGAGCTGAAAACTATGGATGGACAAGCAATTCCTCCCTGCCGGACAGTCTGCGAACAGTTAGACTGCCCCGAGACAGCGCGGTTCAAGCTGTGCCAATACAAGGATTTGCCCTACCAGTTGTATATACCGGCTGACTACAGCAGCGACCGGAGTTATCCTCTTGTGCTGTTTATTCCCGATGCTTCAGCACGATGCACCGATCCCGACATTCCGCTTCGTCAGGGTATCGGCGGTGTGGTCTGGACATCTCCGGAGGATCAGTCAAAGCACCCATGCTTTGTGGTGTGTCCTGTGTTTAGACCGGAGGAGCTGCTTACACATGATGATTTTACCTGTCTCCCAAGGCTTTACACGGTCAAGGATCTTCTGGACGATGTTACCGCACACTACAATATTGACACCGACCGTATATACACCACCGGTCAATCAATGGGATGTATGTCAAGCTGTGAACTGATGTGTACATATCCGGATTATTTTGCAGGAGCGGTTCTTGTAGCCGGACAGTGGGATCCAGCACGTTGCGGAAAAACAATGGCTGATAAGAATTTGTGGATACTCGTCAGTGAAAATGATTTAAAAGCGCACCCCGGTATGGACGCAGTAACCTCCGCCATCGAGGAAAACGGCGGAACGGTGAAACGCCTTTTGTGGGATGGCAGCGCACCCGCGGAATTGGACGAGCAGGTTCATGAGGCACTGAAAACTCCCGCCAACGTGTACTACACTCTGTTTCAGGGCAGCACAGTTGTACCGCCCGATGAGGATGCCAACCCCGGATCAAACCATATGTGTACATGGCGTGCGGCATATCAGATTTCCGCGCTCAGAGACTGGCTGTTTACGGTACGCCGGTCAGGACGCGGAGCGATATGAGGTGAAACAATATGAGTAAAACAATTTTAGCCGGAGCGGGACGCGCCGAAGTGCGTATAGATACTAAGCTGCTGCCAATGGAGCGGTTCGGGTCTATTCATGACGCGCCCCACGTTCGGGCATTGATGCTGGAGGCGGCGGAAGGGCAATTTCTGCTGCTGTCACTTGAAATGACATCTTTATTGGGCGAAACTCTCGACGAATTCAGAGCCGAAGCCGCAAAATCCGCCCGGATTCCTGTAGAAAATGTTTGGGTCAGCGTAACGCACACGTTTTCCGTACCGCACTTTCTTGGCGGTCCCGCGCTGACAAATGCGTCTCCGCGTGAAATTGAGCGTAACGAAACGTATAAAAGTTCGTTCCTTGCCGCCGTCCGTTCCGCCGCATACGATGCGCGGGAATCGCTCGTTCCCGCAAAGCTCTTTTTATGCAGCGGGTCGAGCGCGGTGAATGCCAACCGCGATATTGATTCCAATCAGGGCTGGTGGATTGGCATAAATCCGCTTGGAGTGTGCGATCGAACGCTCAATGTCCTGCGAATCGACAGCGAGGAAAACGCACCGATAGCGTTAGTCTACAACTACTCTATGCAATCAAGCGTACTGGATAATGTGTTCGATGGTGACGGTACCCGCAAGGTCAGCGCGGATCTTATTGGCTATGTCAGCTCTAAACTTGAAAATACGCGGGGCGGTACCGCTATCTTCCTGCCGGGTGCTTCAGGGGATCAGTGTCCCAGAGAACGCGCCAGATGGGACACGATTGATATTGACGGCAAGATAATGACTGTAGATCTTGGTTCGGATAAGGGCTTTGAAATTATTGACCGTCTTGGAAAGGAACTTGCCGCCGATGTTGAGCGAACATTGAAGCAAGGTTCCATACCATTGGAGGCGGATACAATCTCAATGGAGTGCCACCGGTTCAACTGCCCGAAGCAGGTCAGGCAATTTGAGGGCTTCCCTGTTCCAACACGCGGGTATACCTCAATTCCGGATGGAACGCTTGAGACAAGCGTGGAGATTCTGCGCGTTGGTTCGCGGTTCGCCGTTGTCGCGGTGCTGCCGGAGCTGAATTGCGTCACAGGGCAGAGTATCCGTCACGATTCACCGGTGAATGTCACATGGGTGGCGCAAATGGTCAACGGAGGACAAAAATATATGGTGGATGAGGTCAGCTTTGAGCGAGGCACCTATGGCGCGATGAATGGATCCTTTGACAGCGGTGCTGCCGAGACTCTTTGCCGTAATGTCAGAGAATTTCTGCGCTCATCTTCCAAAACAACGCAAACACACTGAGTTCAAGGAGTGATTCTGTGAAATCGATCGATTTTTCATGCAAGCATGATATACTTCTGCAAAACGAGGACGGTTCTTTGCAGCCGATGGACGAACCTTTCTTTCAGGCACAGGAGGTTGCCCCTCGTACATGGCAAATATTAAGTGATGGTGACTACTCCTATCTAATTGAGGGTGACGACGAGGCTCTTGTCATTGATTCCGGCTATGGAGCAGGTAATATCCGTGAGTTCTGCCAGACCCTGACCGACAAGCCCGTGCGCCGCATTTGTAATACGCACCATCATTTTGACCATACTGCCAATAACTCATATTTCGAGTTGGCATATATGGCTCCGGAGGCGGTTCCGCTGGCTACCATTCCCTTTCCGAGCTTTGAGGGAATCATTTTTCCGCGCAGCTATCAGATCATCAAGGTCAATGACGGTGACACTATTCCCCTGAATGGGCGGGATCTGCTCGTGCTGAAAATCCCAGACCACACGGAGGATGGCATTGCTTTTTTGGATAAAAAAGAGAGATTACTGTTCAGCGGCGATGAACTGATGGTTTCCCGTATGAAGAATTTGAACGGCACTGTGGAGCGTTGGCTGCATAACATGGAAAAACTGATGCGCTATCGTCCTTTCTTTGATACGCTCTGCACCGGAGGCGGAGTTATCGGAGCCGATCTGGTTGAAGCCAACCTCGAAAATGTACGTCACATTTTAGAGGGTAATGAGGGTGTGCGGGAGAAGCTACCGGAATTTCCCAACTTCTCTGATGTGAGCGAGGACGGGCGGGTGATTTGGAAACGCCGGCTGCCTCATCCCGGTGACGGTCCTTCAAATTTTGGCGAGGGTCAGGAATACAAGCGAACGATGGAATACGCCGGCTGCCGTGTCACCTACGATATACGGCGTGTTCGAGACTAAGGGAGGAAATATGATGATTGACGCGAATGTGTACTGGCTGCCCGACGAACTGTTTACAAATCATGACATGACGGAAGCATTTTTGCGCTGCGTTCCGAATGAGTACGGAGTACACGCTTTTGCGGAGACAACAGAGGACGGAGATACGGCAATTCGCATTGAAAAGCCGCTGGGGTGTGAGAATCTGAACTATTTTGGCAGAGATTACGCTATGGAGCGGCAGCTTGCGGATATGGACACCGCCGGGGTGGATAGCTGTATATTAAAGCTGCCGGGGTGCCAGGAATGGCTGACGTTGGAACTCTGCCGTGAGTTCAATAATCTGACAGCAAAACACGCGGCGGAGAGTGGAGGTCGAATGTCCGCGCTTGCGGTTGTGCCGCCATACGGTGACAGTGCCAGTCTGCGGGAACTTGACCGTTGCGTAAATGAACTTGGGATGCACGGTGTGCAGATGTCAGCGCACTATGGGAATTTTTATCTGGACGATCCCCTGTTCCGCCCATTTTTACGGCACATCAATGAACTGAACATACCGGTGTATGTGCATCACACGCCGATTCCGGTGGACTGTGCATCCATTCTGAAATATAACAATTTACGCCGCAGTTTCGGACGTTGTCAGGATCAGATCACCGCAATAGGTCGTGAGCTGTTTTCGGGAATGTTCGCGGAGCTGCCGAATGTCAAAATGGTTCACTCCATGCTTGGCGGCGGATACTTTGCGTTTAAGGATATGCTGATGCCTCACGATTCCGGAGGCGGACGCTTCGATACAAATACCGATGCTATCAGGAAATATCTGAAAGAAAACATCTATTTTGAATTGTCTCACGCGCAGCCATGGGGAAAAGAACCTCTTGAGCTTGCGATAAAGGTTCTTGGCGCGGATCACATTATATACGGTTCCTCATATCCCGTCAAACAGGTATGGATGACCGGAGGACCCGCATTTGTGCGGGAACTTGACGTAAGCGAGGAGGAGAAAGATCTGATCCTCGGCGGGAACGCGGAGCGGATTTACGGTGTATAACGCGATTGCTTATGCCGCGGTAATATACTTAAAGCCGAAACGGATTTCGGCATAGATGATATTGCGGAAAGTCAGCGGGGGTTGCGAATGTGAATTTGTGAAATGTATCACGCAAGCAAAGGCACCGCGAGACAGAACGGTTTGCGTCAAAACAGTTTTCCGCCGACACAATTCAGAGAAAACGGAGCAATAAAACGCCGGAGACAGATTAAGCAAAACATATTATCTGAATGCGCCCGCCATGGTTTGAGCGGGCGCATTCTTAAAGGTGTAAAGCACAGAAAAACTTATTTGGGAGGTTCATATGGAGAAATCAAACGAGTTTCTTAAAACAGAAAAGGTCGGCGTATTGATGCGGAAATTTTCTGTTCCCTGCATTATTTCGCTGCTTGTTGCCGCGCTCTATAACATTGTCGATCAGATTTTTATCGCTAACGCGGATTATCTTGGTTCATATGGCAACGCCGCCAACAATGTAGTCTTTCCGCTCACAGTAGTCGCGTTGTCGCTTGCCGTGATGATTGGAGACGGCTGCTGCGCTTTTGTCAGTATTTGCCTTGGCGCGAACAGGAAAGAGGACGCGCATAAAAGCGTGGGTACGGCGGTTGTACTGTGCGTTCTGGTCAGCGTGGTTGTTACCGCACTGTACCTTATCTTTCAGGATCAGATATTGACCATGTTTGGCGGCAGGGTGAACGATGAAACATTTTATCAAGCGAAGGAATACTTCACATGGATCACATACGGCATACCATTCTATATGTTCGGACAGGCAATGAATCCAATAATCCGTTCAGACGGAAGTCCAAAGTTTGCCATGGTTTCTACAGTAGCGGGCGCAGTATTCAACATCATTTTCGATCCGATTTGTATCTATGTGCTGAGATGGGGCATGATGGGCGCGGCAGTGGCAACAATTTCCGGACAGATCCTCACAAGCGTTCTGGCAATCATATATCTTTTCCGCATGAAAGCGATAAAGCTGGAAAAAAGCAGTTTTCGTCCGAGTGCCAGACTGATGAAAAAGTTTCTGCCGATGGGACTGACGAGTTTCCTCTCGCAGATTTCGCTGGTTGCGTCAATGGCGGCAATCAACAACATGATTGTAAAATATGGCGCGTTGGACGCGATTTTCTGTCAGGAACAGTATTCGCACATCCCTATGGCGGTATTAGGCATTGTTATGAAGTTTTTCCAAATTGTAATCTCAATTTCCGTTGGTCTGGCGGCAGGCTGTATCCCCATTGTCGGCTACAACGTGGGTGCAAAGAGAGTTGACAGAGCGTTGGATTTATTTAAGCTGCTGCTAAAGGCGGAATTTCTGGTCGGCTTCATTGCGCTGCTCATTGTGGAGATTTTCCCAAATGTTCTTGTCGGCATCTTTGGCGCGGCAAACGAGAGCCAATATTATACGGATTTCGCGATAAAATCGTTCCGAATCTATCTCTGCTTTATGCCGTTTGCTACAGTCAACAAGGGTACATTCATCTATTTGCAGTCGCTTGGCAAGGCACTGGAATCTTCAATACTTTCCGCGATACGCGAGGTGCTGTTCGGAGTTGGCTGGGCACTCATCCTTCCGATATTCTTTGGTCTGAACGGACTTTTATTTTCTATGCCGCTCTCCGATCTTCTCACATTCATCATCGCGGTATTCCTTATTAGAAACATATTCCGGACATTGGGAAAGAAGGAGGAACCCTCAAATTAAAAAGTTCCTCTCGCTGTGAAGCTCCGCAAGCCGGAATCAAATTTTCGTCAAAATTGTATTTTGTGGGCTTTCAAAAGCATAAAAACACCCGTCTGTCTGTTCAATCCCCTAAAAAAATAAATATCCTCTTGACAAAAACCCTGCTTTTGTTGTATCATATAGAAGTACATTGATGATAATTACTCTTTGGGAGGTGCAGGAATATATATGTACAAAATTGTAACAAAAAAAGAACTTAATCCTACTGTGACTCAAATGGAAATTGATGCTCCTCTTGTGGCTGCAAAGGCTAAGCCGGGTCAGTTCATAATATTGAGAGTGAACAGCGAAGGAGAGCGTATCCCGCTCACAGTCGCGGGAACAAACCCGGAAGCTGGCACGGTCAAGATTATCTTTCAAATCGTAGGTGCCACCACGGCACTTTTGAACGCGAAAAACGCCGGAGAATACCTTGAGGATTTCGTGGGTCCTCTCGGTGTCGCGACACGCACTGAGGGTATCAAGAATGTCTGCATTGTTGGCGGCGGCGTTGGCTGCGCGATAGCTCTTCCGGTGGCGCAGGAGTTCCACCGTCTCGGCGCAAACGTCACAAGTATCATTGGCTTCAGAAACAAGGATCTTCTTATTCTTGAGGATGAGTTCCGCGAGTGCAGCGATGAGCTTACAGTGATGACAGACGACGGCAGTTACAGCAGACACGGCAACGTCACTGTACCTCTCAAGGAAATGCTCGATGCGGGCAGAACCTTCGATGAGGTTATCACGATAGGTCCGCTTATCATGATGAAGTTTGTGGTCGCGACTGTAAAGCCGTTCGGAATACCTGTCACCGCCTCAATGAACCCGATTATGATAGATGGCACCGGAATGTGCGGCGGCTGTCGCCTTACTCTCAATCAGAATGGCAAGAAGGTCACTAAGTTTGCCTGCGTTGACGGTCCTGATTTCAACGGGTACGAAATAGACTTCGATGAGGCAATGTCGCGTGGTGTCATGTATCAGGGCTTTGAACGCCACGCCTACGAAGAAACCTGCAATCTTCTTAAAAAGGAGGCATGACTTTATGCCTAACATGAATCCAAAAAAGAACCCGATGCCTACACAGGCTCCGGAGGTTCGCGCACACAACTTTAATGAGGTAGCTACTGGGTACACCAGGGAAATGGCTATTGACGAGGCTAACCGCTGTCTCCACTGTAAAAACGCTCCATGTATTTCGGGATGTCCGGTAAATATACATATACCGGATTTCATAGCGAAAATAAAAGAGGGTGACTTTGAGGGCGCGTATCAGGTGATAAGTCTCACCTCCAGTCTTCCCGCTGTCTGCGGCAGAGTATGTCCGCAGGAGACACAGTGCGAATGTAAATGTATTCGTGGAATCAAGAACGAGCCTGTCGGGATTGGCAGACTTGAGCGTTTTGTCGCTGACTGGCACAACGAACACACGACCGAGAAGCCAACTCCGGTGCAGCCGAACGGTCACAAGGTTGCTGTTGTCGGTTCCGGTCCGTCCGGTCTTACCTGCGCCGGAGATCTCGCGAAGAAGGGGTACAAGGTAACAGTGTTCGAGGCACTTCACACCGCCGGTGGTGTTCTGGTGTATGGCATACCGGAGTTCCGTCTCCCGAAAGCGATTGTGCAGAAAGAGGTTGACAACCTCACGGCTATGGGTGTCGATATGGAGACTAACATAGTTATAGGCAAGACACTGACTGTGGATGAGCTTTTCGAGAAGGGCTATGAAGCTGTATTTATCGGTTCCGGCGCGGGACTTCCGAACTTCATGAATATACCGGGCGAATCGCTGAAGGGCGTTTATTCCGCGAACGAGTTTCTGACACGCTCCAATCTTATGAAAGCGTTCCGCGACGACCCTGTAACGCCGATTATGAAAGGCGGCAAAGTGGCGGTAGTTGGCGGCGGTAACGTGGCTATGGATGCCGCGAGAACAGCTCTCCGTCTCGGTGCCGAAAAGGTATATATTGTATATCGCCGTTCACTTGAAGAGCTTCCGGCGCGTAAAGAAGAGGTTGAACACGCGATGGAGGAGGGAATTGACTTCCGTCTGCTGAATAACCCCGTTGAGATTCTCGGCTACAATAATCCGGATGACAGACGCGACCCGAAAAACGGCTTTGTCACTGGAATGCGCTGCATAAAGATGGAGCTTGGCGAACCGGACGAACGCGGCAGGAGAAGACCTGTTCCGATTCCGGGCAGCGAGTTTGAACTTGAGGTTGACACAGTTATCATGTCAATCGGCACATCACCGAACCCGCTCATCAAGTCCACGACAGAGGGCTTGGAAGTGAACAGTCACGGCGGTATAATCGTAAATGAGGACACCGGCAAGACAACACGCGACGCTGTGTACGCAGGCGGCGACGCTGTAACGGGTGCCGCGACTGTTATTTCGGCTATGGGTGCCGGAAAGCTGGCGGCAAAATCTATAGACGAGTTCCTTTCGAGCAAATAAGAACGTCTAAAGCGGTAACGCGGAGTTGACAAGGCACATTCAAAACGGAAGCTGTTTACAGATGGTACAGTTTTCTGTATTCACGGTCGAGTAGCTTTTTAGCAGAAAACCCTGATTTTCTTGAGGGTACTGCCGACACGATAATCGCAAATGTATTCAAAGACAGCAAAGCGGCAAAAGCTGTTTCCGTTCCCGCAAATCCGGTGTGCCTTGCGAACTTCCGAAAATCTTACTCACGTTTTTATAATATACGTTGAGGTTATCGTAAACAGCGATAAAAATTGCCGTTTACTGTGTAGCCTGAATTCAGTCTCAACACGATGATTACGGCAAGTGACAAAAAAATATACCCCGTTGGGATCCTTCTCCCTTCGGGGTATATTTTCTCTTTACACTGCGCGAGTTACCTTACCGCTGCGCAGACACCTTGTGCATGCATATACATGCTTCGGCGTTCCATTGACTAAAGCCTTGACGCGCTTTACGTTCGGCTTCCATGCGCGGTTTGTGCGTCTGTGAGAATGGCTCACCCGTATTCCAAAGGATACTCCCTTGCCGCAATATTCACACTTTGCCATCCGCCGCACCTCCTTACTCGTTAAATTTTATCTTTGCCCGCTTTGACCTTGCCCAAAAACGCGGTGTGCCTCCGTGATTATCGTTACGCGGACGGCAATGATAATTACCATACTCTATATAATAACAGATTGCCGCCGATTTTGCAAGCAAAATTTTAAAATATATTAAATAGTACGCTTTATCTCTTGCATTTATCCGCGATTTTGTATAAAATAACAAAGAGGGAACCCGCTGTCAGATTTTAATTATTATGGAGGTATATTATATAATGGATACACCGAACGGAATGAAGCTCAAACAGCTTGTCGAAGAGGTTGGACTTCAAATAGTAACAAAATCTTCCAATTATGATGATATTGTTATCGACACCGCGCTGCTGAACCGTCCCGGACTTCAGCTAACCGGATTCTACAGTCATTTCACCACCAACCGGATTCAGGTTATCGGAATAAATGAGACAGCATACCTGAAGCACATTTCGCAGGAGGAACGCTACCGCAGCATTGAGGAGCTTATGAAGAGCGGTATTCCGGCACTCATTATCGCGCACGATGTTGAAATGCTGCCGGAGTATGAGACACTTGCGAAAAAACATGACCTTACGCTTTTGCAATCCCACAAGGAGACTTCAGAGCTTATGGTAAACATGATGACGCGCCTTAATAACGCTCTTGCTCCGCGTATAATGCGCCACGGCGTGTTCATGGAAGTCTACAGTGAGGGCGTACTTATTACAGGCGAGAGCGGCATGGGCAAAAGCGAGGCGGCAATCGAACTTATCAAACGCGGTCACCGTCTTATTTCCGATGATGCAGTGAATATCCAGAAAACAAGCTCCACAACTTTAATGGGTACCGCGCCAGAGCTTATTCGCAACTATATAGAGCTTCGCGGTATTGGTGTAGTCGATGTGCGCCACATATTCGGCAACGGTGCTGTCAAAATGGCGGAAAAGCTCGACCTCGTTATCAAACTGGAACAGTGGAATCAGCAGAGCGACTATGACCGTCTCGGAAACGAGCAGACTATAGATATTCTCGGCGTCAAGCTCCCGTATGTCACCGTACCAATTACTCCCGGGCGCAACGTCGCTGTTATTATCGAAGTTGCCGCGATGAATAACCGTCAGAAACGCATGGGCTACGACTCGGCAAAGGATTTCTCAGATAGGATTGACCAGTATTTCGATTCGTTAGAGGGGAAATGAGCATGGATCGGTTTTCTTTTATTGATTCTTACAGGACAAAATTCCCGCATACGGAGATAAGAGAAAACGAGCCAATGAGTACACATACTACCTTCAAAATAGGCGGCTCCGTGCGTTATATGGTGTACCCTCGCGAAGCGGAGGAACTTGCGGAACTTTTGAGGCTGTGCCGTGAAGCGAACGTACCGTACATTATTCTTGGGCGCGGTTCCAACCTTCTTGTGTCGGAATCACCCCACGCGATTATAGCTGTCGAAACCTCGGAGCTTTCGGATGTCACATTTGACGGCGATTTAGTGACGGCGGGAGCGGGAGTTACGCTGTCGAGACTTGCGTCACTTGCCCGTGACAGAGGTCTTGCGGGATTAGAATTTGCTCATGGGATACCGGGTACTCTCGGCGGCGCGGTTGTAATGAACGCGGGTGCTTACGGCGGTGAGATGAAAGATGTTATAACCCGCGTGTCAGCACTTGATGAGGAGCTTCAGCCCCGCGAGTACGATATATCGGAGTGCGGATTCGGTTATCGTCAGAGCGCGTTTGACAATAAAACTGTACTCGCCGCAACTATGAAGCTGCGCTGTGACAATGCTGACACAATACGCGAACGCATGGATGAACTGTCACTGCGCCGCAGAGAGAAGCAGCCGCTTCAATACCCATCGGCAGGCAGCACATTCAAGCGACCAAAGAACGGTTACGCGGCAAAGCTGATTGACGATGCCGGTATGAAGGGTTTCAGAATCGGCGGGGCAATGGTATCTGAAAAGCACGCGGGATTTATAATAAACACAGGCGGCGCGAGCTTCGAAAATGTAATTGATGTAATAAACGCTGTTCGGCACCGCGTTTTGGAAACATCGGGTGTAGAACTTGAGACAGAGGTCAAAATAATATGGTAAGGTGAGAAGATGGAGATACTGATTATATCAGGACTTTCAGGAGCCGGAAAGAGTCGGGTTGCCGCGGTTTTGGAGGATTTGGACTTCTACTGCGTTGACAATATGCCGGTAAAGCTCATACCAAAGTTTGCGGAACTGTGCGCGGCAACACGGGGACGGTACGAAAGAGTGGCAATAGTGACAGACGCAAGAAGCCGCGCAAGCTTCGATGAACTTTTCGAGTCGCTTGACGAACTTACCGCGCTTGGATTCGAGTACCACATACTTTTTGTTGACGCTTCGATAGATACCGTAATCAAACGCTACAAAGAGACACGCCACCGCCACCCGTTAGACGCTGAATCAAACGGACTTGAACAGGCAATTCGCCGCGAGATGAAAATGGTAGAGCCTATACGCCGCCGTGCGGACTACACGATCGACACGACCAACATGACGCTCGGAAAACTTCAAAGGACACTGTTCCGGCTGTTCGGAACAGGCGGAGAGGACAAACTGAAGCTGACAGTGATGTCGTTCGGCTACAAGCACGGTGTACCGGCGGAAGCGGATATAGTATTTGATGTGCGCTTTTTGCCGAACCCGTTCTATGTGCCGGAGCTGTCGGCAAAAACAGGGTTTGACAAGGAAGTATCGGACTATGTACTCGATTCGGAGCTTGCGGGGGAATTTATGGACAAATTCCTCGCGCTGTTGGACTACCTTATACCGAACTACGAGGAAGAAGGGCGCAGCGGGCTGACAATATGTATAGGGTGTACAGGCGGGAGACACAGATCTGTCGCGGTAGCTGAAGCGTTGGCGCAAAAGCTGTCATCGCTGGGTCACAATGTGGAGTGCATACACAGAGATGTGGAGATGAATTAAATAATAAACAATTTCTCTGATTATAGTAATCAGCGTTACGGTTCATTCCCCCGCGTTAAGCAAAGAATGAATGGTTCCCTGTGAAAGTGTGCGGGTGCTTGATTTACAGACCGCGCAAGTGAAAAGATAAACAGCGGTGCGTGAAAATGCGTACCGCTGTTTTTGATAAATATGTACTTGCGAATCTGAGCATTGGTCAACGCACATTTTTGACCGGTTATCTTGCGCGGTTCCCGAATCGCGTAATCAGCTATACTTCTTTCCCACAATGTAAATCGGAACGAATAGACCTCCAAGGAACAGTATGAGCAGCGTCATAAACACGGCGTGTTCGGCACCCGCTGTCAGCTTTAACGCGGAAACAACAGACCACACGATTGCCGAACCGACAGTTGCCGTGGCAGACCAAACACGACACGCTTTCACTATATACAACCAGTTACTGTTGTTAAAGCTCACGCCCTGCATATTCATTCGGAAAAATCCATCGCTGTAAGCGTTGACGCGGTTCTCGTCATAGTAATTTGGCAGACGCTCCTTCATGAAACACCAGAAATATACGCCGAATATAACGCTTAGAATCTCCAAAGTACCCATAAACTCAAGTCCGCGCCGCAAATCTATTTTGAATGTCCACGACAGCAGATTGACAGCAACGGCGCTCAACGTACAAAGCCCGATTGTGAGCGCGTTTTTTGCCTTTCTTGCTCTGATTCTCTCCGAAGGTTCCTCGGAAAATGAGATTACTTTTTTTACAAGTGTTTCCTCTTTCAACGGTTCCTTCTCTAATCTCCGGCACTCAAGCAGCTCCACCACACTCACGTTTAACGCCTCCGCCAGCGGCTCTAACAGCGTGATGTCCGGCAGACTAAGACCTCGCTCCCATTTGCTCACAGCCTTATCGGACACACAGAGCATACCCGCCAAGTCTTTTTGCGTCATGCCAAGAGCTTTTCTCTCTGAAGCGACAAAGGCACCGAAAGCCGATTTATCAATATCGCGCATTTATACATCTCCTTCCGCTTTTATACTAACACATCAGCGAAAACCTGTCAACCGACCGCAGGTAGAATTTATAATCAAGAGCTTTTCTACCGACAGTTTAGCGGGAATCCTGAACATGACGGTGCTATAAATGTGAAATTCCGGAACCTGTTATCACAATGAACATCCTGAATAGATGTTTGCTTCTGTAAATTGATCGCGGCTTGCGAACTCCGAAAAGCTGACTTAGGCAATCGTAATATAAAAACGCAGCCGGTTCTGAGCGGGCATAGCAAACCCCCGCTTTTGGAATATTGCTATCCTCAAGCAGGGGCTTATTGCCGGAAAACACCGTTAAATTTCTAAAAAGGTGCTTCAAACATAAATATTATTTTACAAGATTTCTGTATGCTTTTCTTCTCGTCTGTCACAGCGGAAAACTCCGGAGAAAAGCAGCTTACGCTTTTGGAAAGGTTTTTACTTTCCCAAATCCCTATACAGGAATGTCACGATCTGCGCTCTCGTGCAGTTGTCTTCAGGACCGAATGTTGTATCGGTCGTTCCGGTCGTTATGCTGTTCAGAACAGCCCATTTTACCGCGTCCGCGTAGAACTTGCCGTCTGTCACATCAGTGAACGAACCTTCACCGCTCACAGCCGGAGAACCCGCGTAACGATAGAGGAACGTCACGGTCTGACCGCGTTTAATTGTAGCGTCGGGGCTGAATGTCGTGTCGCTTGTACCGGTTGTGATACCTTGCTCAACAGCCCACAGAACAGCGTCGTAATAATACTTGTCAGATGTCACATCCGTGAACGGGTTGCTGCCTGTAGCAGCCGGGGAACCCGCCGCTCTCCACAGGAACGTCACCATCTGAGCGCGTGTGCAGGATTCATCGGGGCTGAATGTTGTCTCGGTCGTGCCGCTCGTCACGTTCTTTTTGACAGCCCACAGAACAGCGTCATGGTAATACGCTTCGTCCGCAACATCGGTGAACGGATTCTCCACAGGTACTTCGGCAATGGTGATCGAGGTGGCGCAGTTCGTCCAGTGCCCGTCCTCGTCCTCCGCTATCTTGTCGCTGCCGTCTGTGGTGTAGCTATAATCGATCCAATATGAATAGGCTGCAAAATTCCCGTCTCCATCATACCCTTTTCCTACACTTTCATAGCTTCCGAGTGTTGTCAGCTCCGAGCCGGTCTTGTTGTCGGTGACAACCATATCGTCACCGAGTGTTATGCTGCTGGCGACTTCTTTTTCATCGATCGGGAGGTTGTCGGGATCGAGGTTTTCCACATCCTCTGTAAATTCCTGACTTGTTACGTTTCTGAATGCATATTCAGAGCCGTTGATTTCAGTAGTTCCGCCGGTAAAGCTAATCGGTACTTCGCAATCTAATCCGATAAACGCATTTTCATCGCCAAAACGATGATTGCCGCCTGTCACGTTCACTTTTCCATCAGCCAGTATCGCGGCGTATCCGTAAGTCGCTTCAGCATCGACATTCAGTGAACCTCCGGTGA
>CAZKLU010000023.1:0-18435 GCA_964553775.1 uncultured Oscillospiraceae bacterium
CTGTCATTTTGTAGAAGAGTTGATTTGAGAAAATGGCGCAATTCCTCCGTATTTGCTGCCATACATTCCAGACTTGAATCCGATTGAAGAATGGAATACAAAGAAATCAAGCGCAACACTGGAAACACAGCAGCAGGTACAGACAATCTCACCATGAGAGACATTGAAAAGCTGAGTGTGAAACAGGTCGTTGGATAAGTTGTAAGAAGATTAACAAATGACTATCAATCCCAAACAGTCAGGAAAAAAGAAATCCCAAAGCCCAACGGAAAGACTAAGCCTTTAGGCATCCCATGTATATGGGACAAGTTAATCCAACAGTGTATAAAGCAAATCGTGGAATTTATCTGTGAAGCTAAATTCAGCAACAACAAATATGGTTCCAGACCGTTTAGATTTGCTGAACTCCAACATATCAGACAACACTGTTGTTTTCCCGCCACACTCTATAACGGTACAGAAGCGACAAGAACATTCAAATTTCCCGGCTGGTATGACGGTTCCGCAACGGACGCGCCCTCTATTAACAGCTATGGCACACTCCCTGATTACGGGGAAACAGCAGCAACTTCTGATAATCCAGAAAGAGCAACCAAGCCGGTAACGTACTATGCTCATTGGGAAGTCGCTATAGATGGTAGTGGCGGTTCCTGCGGTGAAGAGGGCAGCGGTGACGGCAAAATCAAAGATTTTGCGGGAAGAGGAGATGTATGGAAACGAGAGCGGTTTTCGCCAGAACGCAGAAACGGAGTTGTGTGGATTCTGCGGCAGCGTGATTGGGAGTTACGGAGACTTGGGGGTACTCAGCCGCCAGTAAGTAGCCCCGTGTATATACCTGAGCGTTGTCTGCCACTGAGAATATTGTTTTAGCAGAACTTTTAGATCAATTTCTTGCCATGCTGTCGGCAAAAGTTCATCGGCTCTTTTTACATCGTCCGGCAGATGCAAGATCCAACGGTACCGCATGGATGAGCACAGTGATCTCCGTGTTGGTTACGGCTTCAATATGGGCAATCCTGTTCGGGCATGATCATGAGAGTATTTTCGCAGCGGCAATATATTGAACAATACGCTGAACCCCGAAATTCTCGGACGTAAAACAAAAGACCGACCGGAGCCGGTCGATCCTTTGGCGTATTATACAAGTTAAATTGAATCTGCGTTGGTGCGTCACCGTATACGGGAGCCGTATATACGATGCAACGGGAGAGTTGAGGGCTAACGCCCTGCTATATCCTATTATATTGATTCTACTTTAATGAGATTAGTATTGCCGGAACGTCCGTTTGTGATGCCGCCGGTGATTACAATATTGTCGCCGCTTTGGAGCTTAAATACATCTCTTGCGGAGTTTTTCGCTGTATAGAACAGAACATCTGTGGAATTGACCTCCTCACACATGAGCGGCAGTACACCCCAGCTCATAGCAAGCATACGCCATGCGCGTTTTGATGTTGTAAGTCCAAGAATATCAACCGGCGGACGGAACCGTGACACCATGCGTATAGTTCTGCCGGAAAGTGAGCAGGCAACGATAACCTTTGCGTTGACGTTTATTGCCATTGCACAGGTAGCATGGGAAATAGCATCGCCGGTGTTGTTCATTGGGAACTGTGTTGACCAGAAACGAGTAGTGTAGTCGATATTCTGTTCCGTCTGCTCAACTATTCTCGCCATCGTCGCAACCGCTTCAACAGGATACTTGCCGGAAGCTGTCTCACCGGAAAGCATAACCGCACTCGTGCCATCATATACGGCGTTCGCAACATCGCTTATCTCCGCTCTTGTCGGTCGGACGTTCGTTATCATCGACTCAAGCATCTCGGTTGCTGTAATACTACGCTTCCCAAAGACACGACATTTGCTGATGAGTGACTTCTGTATGGCGGGAAGTCTTTCAAAAGGCACCTCAACACCAAGATCGCCCCTCGCCACCATAATGCCGTTGCACTCATCACAAATCTCATCGATATTATCAATACCGGACTGATTTTCAATCTTTGCAATCAAAGCAACAGTGAAATCGCAGTTACTTTCAACGAAATTGCGTACATCAATTATATCCTGCGCACATGACACAAATGAACAGGCGATATAATCAACCTCGTTTTTAAGTCCCAGAAGTATATCCGACTTGTCCTGCTCGCTCAGGTACACCTGATTCATCACTTTGTTTGGAAAACTCATGGACTTATTGTTCGATGTCTCACCGCCAATAAGAACACGGCATTTTACATCAGTTTCCGTAAGCGACAGAACTTCAAACTTCATAAGACCGTTATTCAGAAGTATGATGTCACCAACCTCAAGATCCCTTGCCAGTCCCTCATAGTTTACCGATACGCGCTCATTGTTTCCAACCAGCTGCTTCGTTGTAAATGTGAAAACATCACCCTCATTCAGTGTAATCTTGCCGTTCTCAAAGGTGCGGATACGGTACTCCGGTCCTTTTGTGTCGAGCATAATTGCGATCGGGAGGTTGAGCTTATCGCGCACACGCTTGATAAGATCGATTTTTGCCTGATGTTCCGCGTGAGTGCCGTGCGAGAAATTCAATCTTGCCACGTTCATTCCCGCAAGACACATCTTCTCCAGCGTTTCTTCATTGTCGCACGCTGGGCCTATTGTGCATACGATTTTGGTTTTTCTCATGTTCACTATTCCTTTCTGATTAAATTTTATGCGCCGAAATATTTGATTGCTTCTTCTGAATCACGTTCTATCTGCTTTTTAAGCTCTTCGCCGGATGTGAACTTCCATTCCGCTCTCAAATATTTATATAGCTCTACGCAAACCCGATTTCCGTAAAGATCGCCGGAATAATTCAGTATGTGTGTTTCCACCAATAAATCATCTCCGACCGATAGATCGTCCCCGCCGTTGAATGTGGGTCGAAGACCGATATTAGTTACCGAAATATAATAATCTCCGTCGTTCTCAATTCGCGTTTTTGATATATAGACACCATGTTTCGGAACAAGTACCCCTTCTTCAAAACGCATATTGACAGTGGGGCTGCCAATGACACGTCCTACTCTGTGTCCTGAACGCACAATGTCAGTTAGCTGATAGCGATGTCCTAAAAGCTTTGCGGCACTTTCACAATCTCCGTCTTTAATAAGTGGGCGTATTCTCGTAGAACTTATCGGTGCGCCGCCAGAAAGTACAGGATCTATTATGTCACAGCCTATATTAAGTTCCGCGCACTTATCTCGCAGCTTTTTTGTATCACCCTCGCCGCGATAACCGAAGCGGAAATCAAGACCGGCAACTAAATGCGCCGCCCCGAAATCGCTGTACAGCCATTCAATAAAACGCTGCCATTCCATATGCCGAAGCTCCTCATTAAAGTGAAGGCATATCATCTCATTGATACCATAGTACCGCTTTATAATATCGAAACGGTCAAACGGTGAGCATATCATTGGCACATTTTTGTTCGGCGGTGTATCGAACGTGAGTACCGAGGGACGCAGACCGTTTTTTTCAGCAATTTCCGCTGTTCTTCTAAGAAGCGCACCGTGTCCCAGGTGTACTCCGTCAAAAAAGCCGAGAGCAATTACCCGCCGCAAATTCTCATTGTTGTAAATTGCAATCACACCTCAAAAAAACTTTTCTCTATCTTCAAAATTCCGTCAAGTGCTTTTCCCAGCATGAGAAACTCGCCCGACTCGGAATAAACACGATAAAACCCATCGCTCACGTCTGCTCTCACGGGAACACCGTTACGGCATTTTCTTTCGTTTCGTTCGGACAGCGAAATACCGGGGTATTTCTCAAAGACAGTATCTATTCGCAATAATAATGCGGTTAAGTCTTCCGAGGATACAATCTCGTCCATTGTATGGGCATTTTCAAGTGTAAATGATCCTGCTTTTGTTCTGCGGAGTGCCGACATAACCGCACCGCAGCCGAGGCGTTTACCTATATCGTCACAGAGCGTTCTTATATAAGTACCCTTTGAGCAAACAATATCGAGTACAAAATCGCCCCTGTCGCGCCCAATATAATTTATCTCGCTGATCGTTATAGTTCGCGGTTTTCGTTCAGCGGTGCCGCCGCGTCTTGCTATCTCATAGAGCTTCTGTCCGTTTATCTTTATAGCGGAGTACATAGGGGGAAGCTGCTCCTGTGTGCCGACAAATTCCGGCAGAACTTCAACTATTTGCGTCTCTGTGATGACGCACGGGATATCTGAGAGTATAGTTCCGGTAATATCCTGAGTATCAGTGGTAATTCCGCACCGCAGAGACGCTACATAGCGTTTTGTGTCACTTGTAACGTAATCTGCGGCTCTCGTTGCGCGTCCGACAAAAACAGGAAGCACTCCGGTTGCCATCGGATCAAGAGTACCGCCGTGACCGATTCGCTTTTCGTGGAATAGACCCCGCAGCTTCGCGCACACATCGAAGCTTGTCCAGTCCCGCGGTTTATCTACTACAAGTATACCGTTCATTTATAAAGTTCCTGTCTTATATATGGAATCAGGCGGCTAATTGTCTCATCAGGACAGCACTTCAATTTACAGCCTGATGCCATTGCATGACCGCCTCCGCCAAAGTTCGCGCATACATTACAGGCATTCACCTTTTCTGAAGTGCGGAGTGATACTTTTGATGTGCCGTTTGATTGTTCCCGTATCGTGACAGCAACCTCACACCCCTCAGCGCGTCCGGCGAGGGATGCAATATCGTCCATGTCATCCTCTGTTGCGCCGCTTCTATTCATCATATCCTGTGTTATGACCGCTATCACTATTTTTCCATCATCGAAGCTTTTTAGCCCCGAAAATATAAGTCCTTCTAATTTAATTCTCGCAAGAGATGATGTGCGGAAAAAGGCTTTTGTGATTCTCGCGCTGTCAGCTCCCGCGTCAAGAAGTTCCGCAGCGGCATGAAGAGTCTCGGATGTTGTATTCGCGTACCGGAAGCAGCCGGTGTCGGTAGTTACAGCGATATATAGAGGATCCGCTTCTTCTTTCGTAATGCCGCCTGTTAATCGTTTTATAATTTGCAGCACTATCTCACCGCAGGACGCTTTTTTGCAGTCAAGCAGCGTCATATCGGCAAATCCGGTGTTCATTGGGTGGTGATCGATTGCAAGCTCCGGTGTGCCGGAAAAGCCGCTCGGAAATAACTTTGCGTCCGCTATATCGACTGAAACTACAGTCTCATACACATAACCCTCCGGTGCTATAAGATGGTCAGTATACGGACGCATTTTCTTTATTATTCCTGTGTTGTTATACAGCCACGCCGTCTTGCCGATTCTTTGAAGTCCGAGACACAGAGCCGCCGCGCTTCCGACAGTATCTCCGTCAGGGAGTGTATGTGTCAGTATGAGAAAATTATTGCGCCTTTTAAGGAACTCGCAAGCTTCGTCAAGAGTCAGATTCTTCATCTTCGTTATCCTCCGGTATGTCCAGATTCGCAAGGATTTCGTTTATATGCGCACCCTCCTCGATCGAATGGTCAAGTATAAAAGTAAGCTCCGGTGTGTTTCGCAGACTCAGTTTTTTCGCAAGCTCCCGTCTGAACCAGCCGGACGCGGATCTCACGCCCTTCATGAATTCCTTTTCGGAATCCGCTCCGAGTACACTCAGATATATTTTACAGTATTTAAGATCGCCGCTGGTATCTACAGATGTCACGCTCACCAATCCCTGATGGATCCTTGGATCCTTGACCTCCCGCAAAAGCTGTGATACAACGAGCTTAATATCCTCATTGACGCGGCCTAATTTTTTTGATGGCATTGTTTTTACCTCTGAAAAGTGAAAATTATTGCACGATCTGCTCCATAACATAGAACTCGATAACATCGCCGACTTTTATATCGTTGAACTTATCAATTTGCATACCGCACTCATATCCGGCGGCAACCTCCTTGACATCATCCTTGAATCTTCTGAGCGATGCCAAGTCGCCCTCGAATATTACTATATTGTCACGCAGCACACGCACCTTGCACATACGCTGCACCTTGCCGTCCTGAACGTAACAGCCGCAAATCGTACCAACCTTAGAGACTTTGTACGTCTCACGCACCTCAGCGTGTCCGAGTACGCTCTCTTTGAACTTAGGAGCAAGCATACCCTTCATCGCCGCCTCAATCTCGCCTATACAATCATAAATAACACTGTATAGTCTTATATCGACATTTGCTCTGTGCGCGCTGTCTCTCGCGGCATTGTCGGGTCTGACATTGAACCCTACGATAATGGCTCCCGACGTTGAAGCAAGCATTACATCGGATTCGGATATTGCGCCGACTCCTGAGTGTATTACCTTTACGCGCACCTCATCATTTGATAGCTTCTCAAGCGATGTTTTAATCGCTTCAGCGGAACCTTGCACATCGGCTTTTACTATTACAGCAAGTTCCTTGAGTTCTCCCTCTTTTATCTGGTCAAAAAGATCCTCAAGCGTTACCTTCTTTACGCTTCCCGATGCCTGATTCTTGAGGTTGCTCTTTCTTTGCTCCGCAAGCTCTTTCGCCATGCGCTCATCGGCGACAGCATTGAACGAATCACCCGCACTTGGTACTTCGTTCATGCCCGACACTTCAACCGGTACTGATGGTCCTGCTTCTGTAAGAAGCTTGCCCTGCTCATTCATCATCGTTCTCACACGACCGACAGCCGTACCCGCGATTATGATGTCACCTTGTCTTAGTGTACCATTCTGTACGAGTACTGTCATGATAGGTCCTCTGCCTTTATCGAGCCGCGCTTCTATTACTACACCCTTTGCCGGACGGTTTGGATTGGCTTTAAGCTCTTGAATTTCCGCCAAAACAACAAGATTCTCAAGGAGCTTATCAATTCCCTCGCCGGTTTTAGCACTTATCGGACAGGCTATCGTTTCTCCGCCGTAGTCCTCGACAACTATATCATACTCCGTAAGCTGCTGTTTAATACGTTCAGGATTCGCGCCAGGTTTATCCATCTTGTTAATTGCTACCACAATAGGAATATCAGCAGCTCTCGCGTGGTTAATTGATTCTATCGTCTGCGGCATGATACCATCATCCGCCGCGACTACGAGTATAGCAATATCTGTTGCCTTTGCGCCTCTCGCTCGCATTGACGTAAATGCTTCATGACCAGGAGTGTCAAGGAAGGTTATCGGTGAACCGTTCACCATAACCCTGTACGCACCGATGTGCTGAGTTATCCCGCCTGCTTCTCCTGAAGCAATATTCGTTGAGCGAATCTTATCAAGAAGGCTTGTTTTGCCATGGTCAACGTGACCCATCACAACAACAACAGGCGCACGCGGCACAAGCTCATCGGGGCTGTCCTCTCTGTCATCGATAAGACGCTCCTCAATCGTAACAACAACCTCGCGTTCCACCTTGCAGCCAAGCTCCATCGCCACAAGTGCCGCGGTGTCGTAGTCGATAATATCCGACAGAGATGCCATAACACCGAGTTTAATTAACTGCTTAACGGTTTCCGCGCCTGTTTTCTTCATTCGGGACGCGAGTTCCCCGACACCTATCTCGTCAGGTATCATGACCTTTACCGGAGCTTTTTTAGCAACCTCAAATTGGAGCCGCTGCATACGCTCCTTTTCTTCCTGACGGCGTTTGTTGCTCTGACCGGAACCTTGGCTGCGCGATTGGTTCTTGCGCTGAATCTTCTCCTTGCCATGTCTCATGTCCTGAGCTTTTTCGCCCCTTGCGCCTGCGAGAGTGTCAAACCGTTCATCATACTTTTCAATGTTGATTGTCACGCCTGATGTATCGACAACACGTTTTTGGGGGGTTCTGTTTCGCGGCTTCCTGTCGCGTTCTTTATCCTTGTCCTTACCGATGTCCTGCGGCTGTTTATCCGGAGCCTGAGTGTCCTTATCTTTCCGAGGCTGCGCCGCGCTGCCGGGTTTTGCGGGTTCAGTCTTTGCCTTGTTCGCGTCAGGTTTTCCCTTGCGGTTATCTTTTGCCGGTTTTTCCGGAGTCTTTGCCGGTTTCCTGTCTTCCGAATAAATATCGGACAGGTTTGCCATCTGATGCTGCTGCGTCATATATTCGAATATGATATTCAGCTCCGCGTCATCGAGCACCTGCATATGATTTTTTGGTGTTGTTGCGTAGCGTGTAAGAATCTCTGTTATCACCTTTGAGGTAACCCCGAAATCCTTTGCCACCTCATGCACCCGATATTTTACAAGTGTGCTCAAATAAAATCAGTCCTTTCGTTTGCGTCCTGCCGATAAAAATTCAAAAAATCTTCCGGCTTTTATTCCTTCGCGGTCATTTCCGCCCTGTTATCTTTTTAATATAGAAATACTCGAATTGCTGAGACATATTATACTCAAAACCAAAATTCATTTCTGCTTTGAATGTATTTTACCCTTATTTTTTCGTTTATCAATACGCGCTTTTGTCTCACGCAGTTTTATAAGAGCGTCATCGTATCTTTCAGGTGATTCCTCTGAGAGTTTTTCGACAAATGATAATGCAAATCCTATATCCGTTATAGCGAGTATTCCGGCTTCTGATTTGCCGATTGCCGAGCCAAGCTCTGCTTTTGTAAACGGCAGAATTATACTCGGAGCTTTTGTTTCAGACCCGTCGGACGCTATTAGCTTCCGCATTCTTGTATCTGAAGCGAACATCACAAGCCGCACCTTGCCATTCATAATCGCTGCCTTGCAGCTTTCGTCGCCAATGCAGAGCTTTCCAGCTTTACGACACAGCCCCAAAAAGGTCAAACAGCTCATCGTCACAGCCCCTCTTTTAACTGCTCATAGATTTCATCGGAAACAGGAACGCCTAAAGCCCGTGAAAGTGCCTTAGTCTTGATTGCGCGTTTCAGGCACTCTTCCTTTCCGCAAAGATACGCGCCGCGCCCTGACATTTTTCCGGTTCTGTCAAGACTCATTACACCTTCCGGTGTGCGTACAATTCTGATAAGTTCCCGTTTCGGTTTCATTTCGCGGCATCCGAGACACTGACGCATGGGAATTTTTTTCTGCACCATATTATTCTTCACGCTCTTCTTCAATGTCCTCCGCTTCCGATATTTCGTCCTCTTCGTCCTCTTCATCATCGTCCGGTTCCTGCGGTTCTTGAGCGGGAGTATCGGCGTGAATATCTATTTTGAATCCGGTAAGCTTTGCGGCGAGACGTACATTCTGTCCTTCCTTGCCAATCGCGAGAGACAGTTGATCTGCGGGTACAGTAACAACAGCGCGATTAGAATTTTCACCGTCTGGAAACTCTACCTTAATCACTTCTGACGGAGCGAGAGCCGCTGAGATATACTCCGCAGGGTTTTCACTGTAGCGCACAATGTCAATTTTCTCTCCGCGAAGCTCCTCAACGATTGCCGATACTCTTCCGCCTTTTGTGCCAACGCAGGCTCCCACAGGCTCAATCTCCGGCTGATTTGAGAAAACAGACATTTTTGTTCTGCTCCCCGGTTCACGAACGATGTTCTTTATCTCTACGATACCGTCATATATTTCCGGAACCTCAAGCTCAAAAAGACGCTTCACAAGTCCGGGGTGCGTTCTTGAGATCAACACTTTTGGACCGTTCATTCCCTTGCGTACTTCTATGACGTATACCTTTATCTTGTCCCCAACATTGAGAACTTCGCCGTTCACGCACTCATTTGGGGTAAGTATTGCCTCTTTATATTTTTCACTGGAGCTTATGTTTACAGAAACGGTGCCGCGTTCGGGGTCAATATGCGTCACGGTGCCGGTCAAAAGCTCATGTTCCTTTGAGTTATATTCGCTGTATGACATATTTCTCTCCGCCTCGCGGATACCTTGTATAATAACCTGTTTAGCAGCCTGCGCGGCTATGCGCCCGAATTTAGTCGCGTCAAGAGGAATATTTACCACATCTCCGATCGCGGGGTGCGAGATATAGCGTTCAGCTTCTTCTATGCTCAGTTCCGTAGACTTAGAGGTGACCTCCTCAACTACCGTCTTCTGAAGATACATTGCGATAGTTTGCTTGTCATCATTTACATCGACAAACACATTCGATTCGCCGCCTGAAGGGTCTTTTCCCTCGCTTCTTTTGACTGCTGCGGACATCGCGGCTTTTATCTTTTCCAGCATATATTCGCGAGGGATTCCCTTTTCCTTTTCAATGTCATCTATCGCTTTGAAAAATTCTGCATTCATCCTGATACTCCTCCTTCAATCCATGCGAAGACGCACACTTGCCGTCTCGCCTTTTGTAAACAACATATCATCGTCACCGACACGAAGTGTGACAGTACCGTTCATGTATCCCATAAGCGTACCGACAAATTCTTTTCTGCCGTCTCGCGGCGCAAAGAGCTTCACCGCGCACTTTTCACCCATAAAACGCTCAAAATCCGACGGACGTTTCAGCTGCCGTTCCATACCGGCTGAGGACACCTCAAACGTATAGCTGTCCGGTATCGGATCGGCTTCATCGAGCATTGGATCCAATTCGCGGGAGATGTCCTCACAGTCGTTTATTGAAACGCCACTGTCCTTATCTATATATATACGCAGGTACCATTCGCCCGCCTCACGGACATATTCCACGTCCCATAACTCGCATCCGTGCTTTTTGACAACCGGTTCAGCGAGCTTTGCTACAAATTCAGTCACTTTGCTCATATTTCTGTTCACGCCCCGGCGAGGGACGACCTCCGTTACTTCACAATTTATACAATAAAAGAGTGGGAACCCCCACTCAGCAGTCTGAACGTTCAATAAATGTATTATACCACAATTTTTACGGCTTGGCAAGTATTTTTTCATGATTTGTGAAATTATTTCTGCGAGAAGCTGATTCGCGCCGCGGGGCTTGCCTGACACTGCCGGAGAAGGGGAGTACTCGCGTTTAACGCGAGCGGATTTTCACGCTGAGAGTCTCGGTTTTACGTTTATCGCGTCACTCCTGGAGCGTGAGCGATTCGTGAGTTTAGCAAGCACAGTATAAATTGGTAAATTATAGTATCCGCTGGCACGAAATATCAGGCAAGCGGTTTTAGAACGGTAAAGTGAACTCATCAGTCCGCGTGTCCGCTCACGGAAGTCCCTTCTATTGCTTTGCAAGAACAGCCATGTATAATTAAATAAAACTTGTTACAAAAACATAGAAATTTTTTTGAAAATTCGGGGAATATATATTTATGCAAAACAAGGAACCGGAGGGCGTGGAAAAATGACAACTTCAAATATTAAACGTGAAGTCACAGTATTAGTCGTAGCCGCAGTGTTTTTGATACTCTCTCCCGCAGCATCTGCCGATTCAAAAAAGCTTATTGCGCTGACGTTTGATGATGGACCCTCATGGCACACTGAGAGACTTCTTGATGGTCTTTCGGAGCGAGACGTTGTGGCGACGTTCTTCATGACCGGTGTAAATGGCAGCAGCGGCATGACAAACTACGGGTCCTATCTGACCCGTATGTGGGAAGACGGACATCAACTCGCGAACCACACTTATTCACATACGAAACTCGCAGGCATATCAGCGCAGATACGGGACAACGAGATAGCTAATGCCCGTCAATGCGTTTTCAATGCTGTAGGCGGCGAATACCACATGATGCTTCGTCCGCCGGAGGGAAGTACGGATAGTGCGCTGTGTGATAGTGTTGATATGCCCATAATCTCATGGAGTATTGATCCGGAGGACTGGCGGTGCCACGATGTTGAGAGTGTCAGTGAGCGTGTTATCAAGTCCGCTCATGAGGGAGCAATCATACTGTTGCATGATATGTACGAGGCAAGTGTAGATGTTGCTCTTCGCGTTGTTGACACGCTCATCGAAGAGGGCTACGAATTTGTTACAGTGTCGGAGCTTCTGCGCCGCACGGGAACGCAGATAAACGATGGAGAGGTGTATTATGGTGTCGATATGTCACAGAGGCTTCCGGCATACTCTCCGCCCTATGTGTCGTTGGATCTTGAGACGAGTGAGGTTACACTTGCAAGCCGAAATGGGTTGACAATTTATTATACGCTTGACGGATCCTACCCAAAATTGTCGGACAATGTGTATTCTGACCCGATAAAACTGACAGAACCCGCTGTCGTGACGGCTGTTGGCATTGACGAATACGGAACGCGCACACCCGCTGTGAGATTGTATGTGTCACCGTGATATTTGAGAAGGCTCTACTCATTTTTCCGATATATGCCGGTATAATAAGGATAGCGGACAGTTTGCGGCGGTCAGTTATCGGCGAAGCGGTCAGAAAACAGTATTCATAGGATGATAATAACAGCAGTACCACCCCGCAGAGCAGCAAATCCAATGTCTCCGACCGGTGCCAAATGACCTGTTTGTTTCTCTCTGGCGCAGGGCAGCGTATCCAAAATTGAATTTGGTGAACTTCTTTGACTTTTCCCTTGCAATTCTTGCTCTTGTGGAGTATAATTAAGTGCGTTCTTCAACAAATACTGAAGGGAAGATGAAGCACATGAACCGAAACGCCGCTACTACACGCCTTGCAACCGCCGCCATGCTCACAGCTTTAAGTGTTGTGATTGGAATAATATGCAAAAACTTTTTGACGTTTGGCATATACTACCGTTTTACACTTGAAAATCTGCCAATTATAATATGCGCGTTGCTTTATGGACCGATTATCGCCGCAGTTTCAGGTGCCGCCGCCGATATTATAAGCTGCCTTATGAGTGTAACTCCTACAGTCAATCCAATAATCACGCTTGGGGCAATCGCGGTTGGGATGTCCGCCGGTATTGTGTCACGCTATATTATCCGCAAGCGTGGAATGACGCAGATTTTTTTTGCGGAGCTTGCCGGACAGCTTATCGGACAGGTTATTATTAAGTCGATCGCCAAAATGCTGGTGTTTGGTATGCCGTGGTGGGGAATCTTTGTGGGTCTTGCATTCTCAGCTGCGGCGGGAGCGGTTGAGGTGGCGGTAATCTATGCCGTGTTTCTGCGGCTTGGTTTAATAGCAAACGGCAAAAAAGACGCGCATCCGCTGTAAAGTCCCGTTTGCTGATTTTACAATCACAAAGACTTTGTTATTTTCTCAAATCCGAAATGAATTATAATATTGAGTATAATTGCCTTTTCCTTAAAGCCGGAGCAAAAGGAATGTGGCTGCATTGAACTGTAAATTTGTCCTGAACTTATGTAAAAGTAAAAATATAAATCAGAGAAGGTGCATTTGCTTGACATATAACGACGCGCTTACTTATATACATACAATAAACTGGCGCGGCTCGAAGCGAGGTCTTTCGCGTACAAGAGCGTTGCTCGAAAAGCTCGGTTCTCCGGAGAAGAAGCTTAAATTCGTACATATAGCGGGTACAAACGGAAAAGGATCAGTATCGGCGTACCTTGACTCGATACTCCGTACTGCCGGATATAAAACCGGTCTTTATACCTCGCCTTTTATCGAACGATTCAATGAAAGAATATGTGTAGACGGTAAAGCTATAGAGGATGAAGAGCTTGCTGAAATGATAGAGAGAATACAGCCCGTCGCGGAGGCGGAGCCGGACAAACCTACAGAGTTTGAGCTTATAACGGCTCTTGGACTTTTGTATTTCGTGGAGAGAAAATGCGATATTGTTGTCCTTGAGGTTGGTATGGGCGGCAGACTTGACTCCACAAATGTGATACCCGCACCGGAGCTTGCGGTGATAACTTCTCTCGGACTTGACCATACACGCTACCTCGGATCAACTATAACAGATATAGCACGCGAAAAAGCCGGTATAATAAAACATGGTTCCGATGTCGTTCTTTACGACGCGGAACCGGATGTTGAAAATGTTATCGCAAGCGTCTGCAAGACTAACAGCGCGAGACTTCACCGCACGGGCTTTTCGAATCTTCAGATTTTACGAGGCGGTCTCGATGGCACTGAATTTATTTACGATGGCGAAACCTATAAGACACCGCTTGCGGGGGTATATCAGCCTAAAAATGCCGCAACAGCCATTAAGTCCGCGAAGCTGCTCACGGAAAAAGGTTATCATTTAAGTGAAGATGTCATTAAAACGGGGCTTTCAGCCACACGTTGGCACGGGAGATTTGAGCTTTTGCGCCGTAACCCTGTCGTTATACTTGATGGAGCGCATAATCCCCAGGGAGTGAGTGCCGCTGTCAGCAGTCTCAAAGAATACTTTCCAAACAGGAAAATAGTGTTCCTTATGGGCGTGATGGCAGATAAGGATATCGACAGTATGCTCCCAATGATAGCACCTCTTGCGGAGCGTGTTTTTACAGTAACACCAAATAACCCCCGCGCTATGGCGGGGGCGGAGCTTCGAGACAGGTTCATAGAACTCGGCACGGCATCGGAAAGCTGCGACAGAATTGAAGTTGGCGTAGAACGCGCAATAAAGTATGCCGGACGAGATGGCATTGTGTGCGCTCTTGGATCCTTGTATATGTCACAGGATGTGCGAGAAGCTGTCTATTCGGTGAAGTGAATGTGGTTGTTGATGTGGTCTATACAGAAGCAGTGATAACCCACGCAGCGGGAACAGTAGCGGAACTCAAGACCTGGATTATCCTTGCTTGTTCTGCCGCAGACAGAGCATTTTTGCTGGAACGGGTCTTCATCGGTTGATTTTTTGTTGAACGCTGATTTGTTGAATTTAATCTTCTGCCTTTTCCTTGTCCTGCGGACACCAAAAACCTCTCTGTAGAGTGTCGGACCCAGAATAATAAGGAAGTTCAATATCGCCACAACAGGCAGAAGATTAAACGGGAAGAGCGAAGCGTTTGCTATTATCTCATACACGAACAGCGCAGCATCAAGCCATGCGAGCCACTTGATTTTGACGGGTATTATGAACATCAGCAGGAATTGCTGATCCGGCCACAGAACGGCATACGCGAAGAAAAGCGAGAGATTAAGGTAGCTTGTGTCGATCCATGTACAATACTGCTCAAATCCAAAAAGTGTGAGAATTATTCCATAGAGAACATTAAACAGCCACCCTGTCGCGTAATAGATGGTGAACCGTGCGGTACCCCACTGCCTTTCCAAAGACGTGCCTATGAAGTAATATAAAAACAGTGAGATAAGAAGGTAAAATATGTTTGTGTCGGTCGGAATAAAGAGGAACGTCACGAGCCTCCATACCTGTCCGTGCAGTATGAGAGTTGGAGAGAACCTGAGATAGTTCAAAAACGTACCGGTAGTATCCATAAGATATACAATGTACACCAGACCGGTTCCTCCAACGAGCCACATCATGAGATTTTTTATCCCGAAATTCGGGTGCTTGAAGCAGAATTTAGTTATTGCCTTATCGAGAAAGTCCATTATATACACCTCTGGGCTGGGTTGCGGCGAACGGCAGAAAATATTGCAGTCCGCTATACCTCAGAAATTGATGTTTCGCTAACCTGCGGGTATTCGCGAAAACCGGCAGTATAGTAAACACAACTCAAATCCGTGTTTGCTATACTTTACAGATAATATGATACTGCTTTTTAACGCAAATGTCTACAAATTAACTGTAAACATTTGTTGGCAAAACGGGAACCTTTACCTCAAAACAGCTCCCGAGGAAACCATTGCGCTTGAATACAAAAACAGAGCGTCGCAATCTTCAAAGCTGACGTAATCGTCCACGAGGGAAGACGCTATATACCGCAGGTCGATCAGTGTCACCTTTGAGTACGCGCCAAGAAAGAGCGGCGCGATTGAGGAACCAAACGAGTCGCGGAATATCACAAGCTCCCGCGATGTTTTTGCGTTAGGACATTCAATCGTCAAAACAGCCTGTGCGCCGGAGAGAAATACATCGTATCCGTCAAGTCCATCGATCCGCGTCTCATCGTAAACACTCGGTGATTCCGTACCCTCTATTCCGGTAACGTAAGATGTGTCGGTATACTTGCTTGTGAGATAATACAGCGTATCGGGAGAAACAGGAAGAGCCGCCTGTCCCATATACACGCCGTTGAACGGATACAGCGCATGAGTTTTATAATCCTGAAGCGGTGTCATATACTCCGAAACTCCAAGAGACTCGGATATTTTTTGTGCCGCTGGGAATATTTTATCCTGCGACCAGTGCGAGTCGGTGCGGTAATAACTGTTTTGAGAAAGCGTATTGGATATATCAATATATTCCGCATCCTCAATGTTTTCACGCAACATCTCCGTAATGCGCGGAAAATCTGAGGTTATATGCTCACTATCGTCAACGTAATAGTTTTTGTCGGGTATCACAGAATAAAAAACCTGATTTGCCCCGCTCAGGTACATCTCTGTTACCTTGTTGATTTTGTCAGCGGTCAAAAGAATCTGCTTTTCATCAAGAACAGCATCGGATTTGTATACATATCCGTCTTTCAGCCAAATGCCGTTCACATCGCTCTGCAAATACACATAAAAGCGTGTGATGGCGTTTATTGTTCTAAACCCCTCACGCAGCGGGAACTGATCAAGCATATAAGTCTCAAGCTCTTCTGAAAATTCTGAAGACACAATGGAACTTTTGGGCATTTCAGCCAGCCTGCGCCGCTCTGAAACTGAAATTTCGTTGTCTGGAAGCAGAAGCCCCGCAAGAGAAAACGTCACAATTACGGCTGTGAATATAAAGATGGTGAAATATTTTTTCATAGTCTTACCTCAGAATCTGAAATACAAAAACGGGTTGAATGAGCCATCAACAATAAACGCGGTTGAGACAACAAGCAGTACTCCAACAGCAACCGGTTCTAAAACGGTTCTGGTTCTTTCCGGTACACGTTCCATAATACGTTTTGGAGCAGGTGTACTGCCTACTAATGCTATTATCAGCACAACGGCATAGCTTTTGAGATAATATAGTGTCTCAAATGTTATAAAAGGAAGTCCCGCAAGTCCGAATAGCCCGCTGAGATCGCTTTTTACGCCCGAAAGTCCATCAGCGTTGAAAATTACAAAGCTTATAACAATGCACACTGCCGTGTATATATGACCCGCTGCCGATGGCACGTTGCGAATCCACAATTTTTCTATCACAAGAAGCACCGCGAATAGAAGTCCCCACAATACGAAGTTCCATTCGGCACCGTGCCATAGCCCCGTGAGCATCCAGACAATAGCGATATTCAGAAGCCATTTAGGGCGCGACACCCTGTTCCCTCCGAGAGGAATGTACACATAATCGCGGAAGAAGCTGCCGAGTGTCATATGCCATCTGCGCCAGAACTCTGTAATAGAGCGGGAGATAAACGGATAATTGAAGTTTTCGGGGAATGTGAACCCCAGAATTTTGCCAAGCCCGATCGCCATATCGCTGTAGCCGGAAAAGTCGAAGTATATTTGCAGTGTAAAAGCGAGCGCGTATACCCAGTAAAAGAGTGTGCTTTTTCCGTCAGATGCCCGAAAAGCGGAACATAACTCACCCAGAACATTGGCTATGAGAACTTTTTTGCCCAGCCCGACGGTGAACCTGCGCATACCGAGAGAAACTCCGTCCGCGTTAATTTTGCGGTTTACAAGCTCCTCGCTTATATCGGTGTATCTGACTATCGGACCCGCTATGAGCTGCGGGAACAGACAGACAAATGTAGCGAAAGTTACAAGGTTTTTCTGCGCCCTCGCTCGATTGCGGTATACGTCGATTGTGTAGCTCATTGTCTGAAATGTGAAAAAGCTTATTCCGATCGGGAGGGGGATTCCGGTTTCCGGAATTGATGTTCCGAAAAGAGAATTTATGGTTCTTATAAAGAAGTCTATATATTTAAAGAAGAACAGCATACCGAGATTTATTATGACAGAGGATACCAAGGCGGCTTTCGCGGCTCTCGTCCCGCGATGTGATTCTATAAACAGACTGTGCAGCCAGTCTGAAACGGATGAAAACAGCAGCAATACTGTATATATCGGTTCACCAAAGAAATAGAAAAACAGGCTTGCCAGTAAAAGCAAGCCGTTTTTCAGCTTTTGAGGTATAATAAAATAGAGAAGCAACACTGCCGGAAGAAATGCGTATAAAAATACTGCACTTGAAAATACCATAGTCAAATGTACCCTAAGTGTTACAGAGCTTTGAAGTTTTCAGCCATCTTCTCCGCCGCTTCGGAGTGATTCTCGCTGTTGACCATTATGAGCATAACAACATCGCCGTTGACATACGTCTCAACAATGTCGGCTTCAACACATATCCACTTTCTCGGATCGGCGTTTTCCTTGATGCTTGAAGCGACTGTTTCAGCGTCCGTTCCTTCGGGAACACGTACCAGCACAACAGACCATGGTATTGAACCTATCATCGGCTCATAGGCAAGTCCCTCAAAGCCGTCCTCGTATGGAATAAACGTGTAGTACTCAAACATATCAGCGTCAATCGGTATCTCTGTAAGACTTGAGGGTATGGTGTCCTCGTCAATGCCGGACATCACAGCGGCAATGATTTCAGACAGTGTGCTGTCCGCGATGTTGGTTTCCGCGCTGTTTGTGTCAGCGTCAGTATCGTCTGTGCTGTTTGCTTCCTGATTGTC
>CAZKLU010000023.1:18535-26431 GCA_964553775.1 uncultured Oscillospiraceae bacterium
TTCCTGATTGTCAGCGGTAGTGTCATCCGTACCGGTTGTTTCCTGATTGCCGGCGGTGTTATCGTCCGTGACATCATCACCGGAGTCTGACTGAGCGCAGGCAGCTAATGAGACAAGTATTGCGATTGATAAAAGCAACGCGAAGATTTTTTTCATAACTATTTTCCTTTCTGTTTATAAATTTGGTCACAATAATAAGACGGCAGAAACGGAATTTTGTTCCCCCGATTGGAAAAATTTTTTCGCAAGTCGAATTTACAGCGGTCAAAAGCACGGATTTTTATAGACTTTCAAGCGTTCAATTACGCAGACTGTTCAGCTTCTTGATGTCAGCGTTTTCGTCCGAAAGCCTGTGTATAGTTTTTAGTATAACCGGCATTCAGTGTTTGCTCCCGCGTTTTTGACAGCTTTGAATATTCTTTACCTTATAAGCAGCCCCATAAAGAAGTGTCACGGCTGCGGCAAGGGAAACAGCTATTGTGAATGCCGGTATAGGCGAGAGTGTCACTGTTTTATCCGCTCCGTATACATTAATTACCGCAACAGCAGGGTGTGTTATTTTTAGCAGAGCGTATGTTATTATTATTGAGATTATACTTTGAAGTGCTTTGCCCGCTATATAGGGCTTGACAGACAGATCCGAACCGGCAATTACTGACATTGTTTGACAGTGTACCGAAAGTCCCGCCCAACCTAACATGAATGACGCAAGCGAAGCGGGAAGTGTTATACTGCCTGCCAGCATATTCTTCAAGCTCCATACGCCAGAAGTCAGCTCTATCATTCCTTTGATAACAGTTTCGACAACTGCTGTTTCCGATCCAAGCGCAGCAAGTATTTTTGTCAGCGTACCAGTCTCAATAACCATACTTATTATAACCGAGAAGAAGATTACAAACCCGCACACGCCAATTATTGAGTTGAATGACGATGTTACAGAGTCTACAAACGCTGCAGGGAACGGCATTGTCTCGCTGCTCTTGTGTTGCCGCGACGCGGTGGCAGAGGCACCACCGTAGCCCCGAAACAGTATTCCTGTGATTATAGATGCCGCAATATGCGAAATGTACAGCCACAGTGCAATTTTCATGTCCTCGAACACTCCCGCACCCACAACACCAAATATGAATGCAGGTCCGGAGTTGTTGCAGAATGATAACATTCGTTCAGCTTCAGATTTTGTACATCTGCCATCGTTATATAGACTGACAGCCGTTTTCGCGCCAACAGGATAGCCGCCCACAAGACCGAGTATCAGTGCCGCTGAACATGAACCGCCGAGATTGAACAGCGGTTTCATCAATGGTTCAAAAAGCCTTCCTAACTTTTCGGTTATGCCCAGCTTTACCATTAGATTTGAAACGACAAAAAAAGGGAATAGCGACGGTATGATTACGTTCATACACATATCTATTCCGCTTTTTGCCGATGTTACCATGCGCGATGGGAATAATATCAGTTCCGCTGTAAAAAACACAATGCAAGCGCACTCCAATATGTCAATAATTGCAGATTTCGTTCTCATGTGAATCACCCCATTTCATATATATGCTCTGATGTTGGCAATTTTTAACTGAACGGAGCATAATATTTATTTGGGAGTGAGAGTAATGAAGGAAAACGATCACGGCAGAGCAATACGTCACGCGGCAAAGCTCACTGCAAATGTGTTTGACATTCCCGGTGAGATTCTGACAGGTGAACCGAGGGTGACAATATCAGGCGCGGCACGGGTAGATATCGAGAACCACCGCGGGCTATTAGAGTACAACGCTGAGAGCATACTTGTAAACGCTCGCGGTATGATGATAAAAATAACGGGTGAACATTTGACTGTGACGGCTATGAGCGATATGGAGCTTGTTATTAAAGGCAAAATCGGCGGCGTTGAAATTATAGAATAGGTGGCGATAATGGGAGCAATCAATTTATTGAGAGGCAGTGTCCGCGTTTGCATAAAATGCCGATATCCTGAACGTGCTGTCAATATTTGTGCCGCGAGACATATTGACTTTCGGGATATGGTTCGTAATGAAGACGGCGTTACTTTGACGGTCAGCTCCTCTGGTTACAGGAAGCTGTGCAAAGCGTCTAACGATAGCGGTGCGTTTTCTGTGACTGCCATAAAAAAGAGCGGTATGCCGTTTTTACTGGTGCGTGTCAAAAAACGTATATTTTTGCTCATGGGAGCAGTATTGTGCGTTATGCTTGTATGGGTATCATCCTTTTTTATATGGCAGATTGACGTTACAGGCAACGACACTGTATCATCGGCGGAAATACTTGCGGAGCTTCGGGAGCTTGGCGTTTATATCGGTGCAAGCACATTCAGCGTGTCACAGCCGACTATCTCAAACGAAATGCTGCTGCGGTTTCCTGAGCTTTGCTGGATCACGCTCAACACTCACGGCAGCAGAATCGAGGTTATTGTTCGTGAAACTGTTCCGCGTCCGGAAATTCGTAACCCGGACGTTCCTGCGATGATTGTCGCGTCAAAAGCCGGAATAATAACCGATATGCTCGTTCTGAACGGCGAACAGACAGTTGCGGTAGGGGACGCGGTGGACACCGGAGATATTTTGGTGAGTGCGGTTGTGAATGGCACCGGACTCGTTCATGCCGAAGCTGAGGTTTGGGCAAGTACGCGCTGCGAAAATACACTGTCAATGCCGCTTTCGCTCAAAACAAAGTCCTATACCGGAGACAGCAGAACACGCTTTTCCGTTGTAATTGGCGGGAAACGCATTCTTCTCTATCCAAGCGGAATAGTTCCGTTTGAACGGTATGATAAAACAATTTCAAGCGACACATGGAGCGTTTTCGGTTCACCTATGCCGATTACTGTCATAAAAGAGGTATACACCGAATACGAAGCCGATAATTGCGTTCTCAATGTAGACAGCGCGATTGCTATACTTAAAGCAGAGCTTTTAGCAACGCTTGAAGACGAGCTGGGCAGCGGGTACGCTGTCGATACACAGTTTGTGGCAAGCAACGATAACGGGGTATTGACTGTGACAATGTATGCGGAGTGCGTGGAGAAAATTTCGGTTGAGGCGGAGGTAGGGGAGCAGCAATTTAATGTAAATACTGAAACGCCGTTGGATTGAAATGTGTCCGGCGGCGTGATTTTGGATTATTTGCTGTCTGTGGGCAACGGCTTTTTGCGCTCGTAAACAGCTGCAACATTGAGGTTACTGTCAAGCATATTTGCTTTGCAGTATTCAGAGGTTAATTATTTACATATCCTTAACTGAATCCCGGTTCGCACAGTGCCGCTTTTAATGAAAGCCGGTACAAATATTCAGAATTTTAAGCCTTCTTCAGAGACTTTTACGGCAGTATTCAGACTTTAAGATATAAATAATGCCTAAAACAACAATGAGTAATATTCTTCAAATGTTTGACGCATATTATTCACATGGGTACGCATACTTTCCTCCGCCGCCGCAGCGTCTTTTCGACGTATAGCATCTAAAATTGCGCGATGTTCACTAAATGAATGGACATCTCTTCCGGGAACCAGAATCGTCTTTGAATTATATTTTCTCATCTGACTTTTTAACCTGACAAGCAGATCTGTTGCTATCTTGTTTGGGCATACATCGTATATAAGAGCATGAAACTTCTGATTGATTGCCGAATAGCCAAGCAGATCCGCTTCCTCAAGTTTCTTTTTCATCTCGTCAAGCAGTGATTCCAGCTTCTGGATGTCATCATCCGTAAATTTCGGTACGGCAATCCTGATGATAAATCCCTCAAGCTCGGCACGCAGTTCCAAAAAATCCATAATCTCCATCTTGGAGTAGCTGCGTACCTTCGCGCCTTTATTCTGCTCAATGACAACAAGAGAATCTTTCTCCAGCATTAGCAACGCCTTTTTAATCGTGTTGCGGCTGACAGAATATTCCTCTGCCAGCTCAATCTCCGGCAGACTCTCAGCAGGAGAATAGTAGCCCTTCTCTATGCGTTCCCGCAGCTTCTCATATACCAACGTAGTTTGATTCATATTCGCCATTATAGAATTCCTTCTCTCTATGATACACATAACACTTTGCTTTAAGATTAGTATAGCACTAAAATATCTGTCTGTCAACCGCTTTGAAGTGTGAGCATTTTGCACAAAATGGGGTACCTAAAATTGTGCTTGTTCACAAAATCGAAAAAACTCTTGACAACAGGTTGCTCTCATGTTATAATTTGTTGTAGTCAAAATTGTAGAACAATGTTGAAGCCTAAATTGAAATACTCGAAAGGAGAACTGCACTATGGATTACAAGGAACTAATTAAAGGCGCATACGATCTGCACGTTCACTCCGCTCCCGATGTTCTGCCACGCAAGATGGATGACATTGATATGGCTGAGCGTATCCGTGTAAGCGGAATGGCGGGGTACGCGATAAAGAGCCACTTCTTCTGCACCAGTGAACGCGCACAGCTGATGCACAGGCTCTATCCCGATGTAGACTATGTGGGAACAATAACTCTCAACAGTTCTGTCGGGGGACTTAACCCAAGCGCAATGGAGATGGCTGCCCGCAGCGGAGCTAAATTAGTCTGGTTCCCAACCTGCGACAATGAGCATGAACGCGCCCACACCTTTAACGGCGATCCAAACAAGAAGCTGCCATTCTGGGCGCAGATCATCATTCAGATGAAGGAAGCCGGAATTGAGGCTCCAACCGTGAACTGCCTTGATGAAAAAGGTGAGCTGAAAAAAGAAGTTCTGGATATTTTGGACATCATCGCAAAATACAACATAATTCTCACCACCGGTCATGTCTCCCATGAGGAAGCCTATAAGCTTGTACCCGAAGCCGCCAGACGCGGTGTAAAGAACATCGTCATAACCCATGTGGATTTCCCGACTACATATTACAGCATTGAGGATCAGAAGATGTTCGCGGGATACGGAGCCAAGATGGAACACTGCTACACAACATGGGCAACTAACAAGGTTGACTTTGAGGTAACAAAGAAAATGATCCGTGAGGTTGGTCCTGAAAACTGCATTCTGGCTACTGATTTGGGTCAGACAACATCTATCTATCCGGACGAGGGTATGCTGGCATTCGCAACGAAGCTGTACGAAGCCGGTTTCAGTGCCGAGGAGATCAAGACAATGACAATTCACAACCCCCGCAAGCTGCTGGGTAAAGAGTAAACCTGCTATCATAACAACATAAAATTATTAAGGAGGAAATTATCATGATCCAGGGAAAGAAAATGCTCGTTGTCAGCGCACACGCCGCAGATTACGTTTGGCGCAGCGGAGGTACCATCGCAAAGTACATAAAAAATGGTGCCGAAGTTCACGTTGTGGTTCTCAGCTTCGGTATTCGCGGAGAAAGCAACGATCTGTGGAAAAAAGAAGGAGCCACTTACGAAAGTGTCAAAGCTGAACGTCTGGCGGAAACTACTAAGGCGGCGGAAATTCTTGGTATCCAGAACATCGAGTTCTGGGATTTGCCCGATTACCCAATGGCACCCGCGTTGACCGATGAAGTTCGGGAGCGTCTTATTCGCAAAATCCGTGCTGTTCAGCCTGACATAATCATCACTCACGACAAGAACGGAGAGGATGTACTCAACCCCGATCACAACGATGTAGCGAAATTTGTTTTTGCGTGTTCCGTCCAGTCCAATTCCAACGGCTACCGCATTGAGGGTACCAAGACAACAAAGCAAATGCGCCTTTTCGGTTTCGAGCCGCACCAGACAGAGCTTAGTAAGTATGTCCCCGGTTCCCTGATCGATATTTCCGAGGTGTATGACCAGAAGGTGGCAGCAATGCAATGTTTTAAGGCGCAGAAGCACCTGATCCAGTACTACACAGAACGCGCTCACCTGCGCGGCAACCACCTTCGCCGCATTTCCGGAAACAACACCTATCAGTATGGTGAGAGCTTTTCCAACTTCTTCCCCGTGGCGGGTGATGAGTTGATCTGAATTTCAGCCAAAGAAAGAGAATCAGAAAGGATGGATTCAGATGAAGAAAAAACTGATCGCGCTGCTTATGGCAACGGTCATGCTGACAGGAGCTATAAGCGGATGCAGTGAAGCAAACAATCTTGTCATGGGTACCGCGTCCTCAACTGGCACATTTTACTATGTTGGTGCGGCAATCGGCAACGCCATTTCCGAAAACAGCGAACTGAATGTCATGGTTCAGGCAACGGCAGGTTCCAATGAAAATGTCGCGCTCGTTCTTTCCGGTGACATAGATATTGGTATGGCAAATTCCGACGCCGTTTACGCGGCGTACCACGGGATAATGAGCTATGAGGAGGCAGGCTCTCTGGATGTTCTTGAGGTGGCAGCTCTTTACAACAGTCAGCTCCATGTGTTTGTCACCGAGAAAAGCGGCATTACCGACATATCAGAGCTTAAGGGCAAAAAGGTTTGTATCGGAAGCCCTGGCACAAGCTACCTGTTCATAAACGAGGCGATACTCAACGCCTATGGCATTTCAATCGATGATGTGTCACCTTATTACATGAACTATGCTGAAGCGGCTGAGGCATTGTCAAACGGAGATATTGACGCCGCATTCCAAACCGGAGGATACCCGATCGCCGGAATACAGCAATATGCCGCTACCACAAGTTTTCGTATGCTGCCAATAGCGGAGGATGTTATTAGTCAGGTTACGGAGGAGTATCCGTTCGCAATCCCAACAACCATTCCTGCTGGCGTGTACGAAAATCAGGCAAATGAGACTGAGGTTGCGACACTGGCATATCAGACTTGCCTGTTCACATCAAGCTGGGTGGATGAAGAGAAGATCTATGAGTTCACCAAACTGATGCTGGAGACATTAGATTCCTATCAGGAAACCAACGATGCCACACGACAGATAAGTCTCGAAACAGTTGCCACGCAGTATATTCCCTTCCACCCGGGTGCCGAGCGGTACTACCGTGAAATCGGCATTCTGGAATAACGCAAGGAGGACAGACAAATGAGTGATAACAAAACTACCGGGGAAGTTTCCCGTGGTGACAAAATTTTCGATATTGCCGCAGTAGTTGTGGCTGTCGTACTGGTCATTTTTCATCTGCTGGCAGCATCCCCGTTTCTTACACTTAATAATACCACTCAAGCCGTAATTCATGGCGGGCTTGTGGTAGCCTTTTTCCTCTTGGTGTCACCTATGAAGAAAAACAAGTCGCTGTCACGGGTCATTGATGTACTTCTCATCGTGATAACGGCACTTGCGGCTTATCAGGTAGTGGTTATGCGTAATTCAAACACCGCCTCCGGCGTTCTTTATACCCCTTATCAGCAGTATATTTCAATCGCTTTCGTAATCGTTGCCCTTTTTGTCGCGTACCGTGCGTTGGGCAAGGTACTACCAACTTTGTCGCTTGTGTTTCTTGTCTACTCATTGGTGGGGCGGTACCTGCCGGGTGTTCTCGCAACAGCCCGCGTCACAATTAAACGTATGGCAACCTATCTGATGGTGGGTGACGAGGGACTGTTCGGCAACGCCTTGTCTACTTCAGCAAACTTTATCTTCCTCTTTGTAATCTTTGGCTCTGTTCTGGCGTTCATTGGAGCGGGAGAGTTCTTTGTTGATATTTCATTCGCCGCGTTCGGCAAATTCTGCGGTGGTCCTGCGCAGGCAGCTGTATATTCCAGTATGCTCATGGGCATGGTCAACGGCTCCGGAGCCGCGAATGTTGTTACTACCGGTACATTCACTATTCCGCTGATGAAAAAGACAGGCTTCGACAAAGATACAGCGGGTGCTGTGGAGGCATGCGCGTCCAACGGAGGACAAATAATGCCGCCGGTAATGGGAGCCGTCGCGTTTCTGATGGCGGACGCGACGAGCCTATCATATACCACGATCTGTCTGGCGGCACTCTTCCCAGCTGTATTATACTACCTTA
>CAZKLU010000024.1:0-25136 GCA_964553775.1 uncultured Oscillospiraceae bacterium
GACTCTACGATGAATTGAAAAAGCACATCAAGCCAACCCATTCGGTTACCGCTGTTTTTTCTTTTTGTGATAACCGTGTTAAGTCCATTGAAGACCGGAATCTATCATATAGTAAAGAAAGCGGCAAATTCTATGCTGGAATTACAGGGAGATTTGAGGCTTATGGAATACCGGGGCGTAATATCACATTTATCAATTATTTTGTAAATAAGAAGGAATCCACTGCACAGAAAATTGCAAAGACGAAAAATTATATACTTTCTTGGCGGCTTACCGGACAGGATGATTGATTTTATCAAGGAATATGACATTTTGGCGAATCTTAATTGGATTGCTATGTGATATAGTGCCGGAGCTGTTATTCAACTGTCAGAATACCATTTATCGCCTGATGATGACTACCACGAATTTCAGTATTATAAAGGACTTCCATATCCGAATGATTCCTGTTTGGAAGTTCATTATGAAAACACTAAAATACAGAATGATGCCATTCATCGAGTCATTACTGAGCGTGGAGAGCCTATATACGCAACTGCGTATAGAATAGGGGAGATACTTGCTGATAATGGGAACATGAAGTTGATTGGAAATGTTAAAGAATTTATCAAATCAAAGAGTTGACGCTCTTTTAAAAACAAACTAATAGCATAACCAAAAGCTTCTGAGGACTTTTGACTATGCTATTATTACGGTTGCCGGCAGTCAGTGAGTGCCGGATTATTCTCCTGTCACTGACCGCCAAACACTCGTGTGAACTATTCGTTTATTCTACATCCTGAAGAGCATCGTATCCTTCTTCTCCGGTTCTGACTTTGACAACATTCTCTACATTGTATACGAATATTTTGCCGTCTCCGATATGTCCGGTGTATAACGCGCTCTTAGCCGCATCTATAACCATGCGAACCGGTATTTTACTCACAACAACATCAAGCTGCACCTTTGGCAAAAGTGTTGCTTCAACGCGAACACCTCTATAATATTCCGGCGCACCCTTCTGCGCCCCGCATCCCATGACATGACTGACGGTCATTCCTGTTACTCCGATGTCTGTAAGCGCGGTAGTGAGACGCTCAAGGCGGTTCTCTTTGCAGACAATCTCTATTTTTGTAAATTTCGGAGCATTGGGATCCGCTGGTTCAGGTACAAATGACGGTTCTGTTTTTACCTCGACAGCTTCTGATACCGGTACATCACCAGTGGTGATTATAGCATCGGAGTAATCAAGCTTCTCCGGCGCGAATGTAAAGTCGGCGTAAGCTGACAACAAACCGTGTTCTGTCGGGTCAAGTCCCTCAATTTCCTCCTCTGGAGAAACGCGAAGACCAACGGTGTGCTTTATTATTTCAAACGCTATTGTTATAGTGACAGCAGTCCACGCTATAATTGCGATTATGCCGATAAGCTGTATTCCGAGCTGACTGCCGCCGTAAAACAGCCCCGTAAGTCCCGCGGGCGCGTCCGGATTTGCAAGCAGTCCGACAGCAATAGTACCCCATATTCCGTTTGCCAAGTGTACTCCCACCGCGCCGACAGGATCATCAATGTGCAGTTTAATGTCGAGTGTTTCAACTACAACTACCACAAGTATTCCCGATACGATACCGACTATTGTCGCTCCCACAGCGTCAAGCGCGTCACAGCCAGCCGTTATTCCAACAAGTCCCGCAAGCGAGGCATTGAGACACATACTAACATCCGGTTTGCCGTTCTTTATCCATGTGAATATCATACATACGACTGTGGCAACCGCCGGTGCTATGGTTGTCGTGAGAAATATAGAGCCGAGAGATTCAACATCCCATGCCGCCGCGCCGTTGAAGCCGTACCAGCCGAACCAAAGTATAAAGCAGCCAAGTGCGCCGAGCGTAATCGAATGACCGGGTATGGCGTTGACTTTTGTAACCTTGCCGCTTTTATCTCTTGTGTACTTCCCAAGACGCGGTCCCAACATCATCGCGCCAATTAACGCGCACACACCGCCAACTGTATGTATTGCGGCGGAACCCGCGAAATCGTGGAATCCTCTCACGGCAAGCCAGCCCTGACTGTTCCATACCCAACCGGCTTCAACAGGGTAAATCACCAAAGAGATAACTGCCGAATAAATACAGTAGCTTATAAATTTCGTTCTCTCCGCCATCGAACCGGACACGATAGTCGCGGCAGTGGCGCAGAACACCAGGTTAAATACGAAGCTTGAAGCGTTTTCCTTTATAAATTCACCAAAGTTGGTGAAAATCTGCATATTGGGAAGTCCTATAATTCCAAATACATAGTTTTCCGACATCATCAGAGAGAAACCTAAAATTGAAAAAACTACTGTTCCAATACAGAAGTCCATAAGGTTCTTCATGATGATATTGCCCGCGTTTTTGGCTCTCGTAAAGCCGGTTTCCACCATCGCAAAGCCAGCCTGCATGAAAAACACCAGTGCCGCGCCTATGAGGTACCATATTCCGAAACCGACCTGAGTTGACGATTCCTCTACAAGTTTCACAATTTCGTTTGCATCCATGACTTTTCCTCCTGATTTATGTAGTCACCTGCCGCCATACGAAAAAATATAACCTTGTCTGGCGGTAAGCATAAAAAAAGAGATGGAACGGTAATTGACACCGTTGCCATCTCCTTGTTGAGATTATAATACTACATATTCATCTTTCCCGCAAGAGTCAAAGCGGACAAATTAAGAGAATATTTGCATTTTTGTGTTGTGGAAATTGCAAAGCTAACTGTGCTTAGCCGCATATATACGGCGATTTTACAAAACTTCTGAAATTATGAATAAAAAATTATTCATTCTACCTGTTCTCAACGGGGACATATTTCCGAGGTACCGCGACAGAACGGTAAGCCGGTCTTATAATGCGTCCGCCGGTAACTATTTCCTCAAGTCTGTGTGCGCACCAGCCGGAGATACGCGCCATAGCGAACAACGGCGTATACAGATCCTCTGGTATTCCGAGTATATTATATACAATGCCGGAGTAGAGGTCCACGTTCGCGCATATCGGAGTAGTCATATTCTTGGCTTTCATGAGCTTCGGTATACCGAGATGCTCAACTTTTTCGGCGAGGATAAATTCATCGGAGTGTCCGCCGTATTTTTCGCCTGCTTCCGTAAGATATTTTTTTATGATAACTGCTCGAGGGTCTGACAGCGTATATACGGCGTGACCGATTCCATAGAGTTTGCCGCTGCCGTCTCCGGCTTCACCCGCGATTATCTTGTCAAGATACGCGCCAACCTCATCATCATCGTTTATATCGCCAACGTGGGCTTTGATGTCGCGCAGCATTTTCATGACAGCCGCGTTTGCGCCGCCGTGAAGCGGTCCTTTCAGTGAGCCGATAGCGGCGGATATTGCGCTGTATGTGTCGGTACCTGTTGATGTAACGGCGCGGCAGGTGAATGTAGAGTTGTTACCACCGGAGTGTTCCGCGTGAAGAACGAGCATTAAATCGAGCAGCTTTGCCTCTTCGTCAGTGTATGACTTGTCCTTCCTCACAAGACGCAAAAAGTTTTCAGCGAGTGACAGGTTTTCCTTAGTGTGGTGGATGTAAAGAGACTCGCCATCATAATAGTGCCGCTTGACCGAGTATGCGTCGGCAATTATTGTCGGGAACCTCGCGACGAGAAGGATCGATTGCAGTAATACATTGACAAGCGAAGTATCATCGGGGTTATCGTCGTAAGCGTAGAGTGACAGAACAGCTTTTGACAGTGAATTCATAATATCGCGGCTTGGCTTTTTCATGAATTCGCTTTCAAAAAATCCCGCAGGAAGCGGTTTGGCACGCGACAGGATATGTATGAACCTGTTCATTGTTTGTTTGTTAGGAAGTGTACCGCACATAAGAAGGTAACAGACTTCCTCGTAACCGAAAGTATTTGCTTTCTTGTGTGCCGCCACTATTTCATTTACATCGATACCTCTATAATAGAGATGTCCTTCCTGCGGGACGCGCAGACCATCTTCAATGTAATATCCATGTGCGCTGCCCACCTTTGACATTCCGACAAGTACACCGGAGCCGTCCTCGTTTCGCAGTCCCCGTTTCATATTTGACAAATCGAGCTTACTGTAGTCTATAGCGTACTCGCTTGCAAGATAATAAGCCAAGGCATCGGCATAATCTCTTGGGGATTCGTTTGTTTCATACACCATTTGTCGCTCCTCCTTTAGAACAGACTACGCCGCGTCCCCGAAAGTATCGGGAATTACATAATTACAGACTCCCATATAGTTTTCTTTTGTGGATGTGCGGCATCAAAAATTTAAACATTACAAAAATTCATATTTCATTATACAAAACTAATATTGCGGTTCGGTGAATAAGTTGAAAACAAAGTATAACAGTTGAGAAAGTTGTGTGCTGCTCATGACATCGTTTGTATTCTTTAGCTGCAGTATTTGCCATGATGATTGTACTAAATGCTGATATTCCATCCGGTTTTGAGTATAGAACTGAAAACTATGTAATGAAATGTTCAATAATTCGGATATTTTGTGTTTTAAGTTTATTTTATACAGGTTAGCGTTGCAGCTTCTAAGCGTCACTCTGCCGAAATTGATGATGGCGGTTTCACGAGGAAAAAATCTTACTTGGAGGTGTTAAGTTATGTCGAATACGGTCGATATATTTAAATAGCACATATTTTATAGAAAAGAGGAAGATATAATAAATGAAAGGACACTTCAAACGCGGAATAGGGATTCTTCTTGTGACAGCTATGCTTATATCGCTGGCTGGTTGCGGGGGTGAAGACAATGATTCGGAAAACGATGAACTCTACACGAACGGAGTGACAGAGATAACAGTAGACGACATTCTTGACCCCGGTGAGTCTGAGACGGAAAACGGTGAGGAGAGCGCGGAAACTCCGCAACCGGTTCAATCTGACGGCACAATTAACCCTGCTGTTACGAAACCCACGGCAGACGACCCTTATTCGGTAACGCCATCAAACTCCAATTACACCGGCGGCACAACATCAGGTACTCCGACTGCAAGCGGCTATGATGAATCCGATCTTGTGGCATATGACGGCGAGATACACCACATATTCTTTCATCAGGTCATAGCCTATCCGGAGCTTGCGTTCGATGGTGATTCTCATGAAGAGGGTATAGATGACTGGATGGTAACAGTGAGCGAACTGAACAAGATACTGGATAGTCTCTATGAAAAGAACTACTACCTTGTAAACTGGAACGATGTATGGGTTGAGTACACAAACGAAAATGGAGAGCAGCGAATGAAGCAACAGACTCTCATGATTCCAAAGGGCAAGATTCCGCTTGTTATTTCTATAGATGATACCTGTTATTATCAGATGTATTGTGAAAACGGGTTTATGGAGAAGCTGATAATAGGTGATGACGGCGATATATGGGCTTACGGTCACGACCCGCAGGGAAACGAGGTGACAACTCAGGATCTTGACATAATACCGATACTTGACAAGTTTGTAAAACAGCACCCCGACTTTTCCATGAACGGAGTAAAGGCGTGCCTGTGCCTGACGGGATATGAGGGAATACTTGGGTACAGAACGAATACAGACACGCAATCGTGGACGAACGAGGACGAGGCAAACCGCCTTTTGGAGGTTGAAGCAGTAAAGCCGATAGTAGAGCGGCTAAAGGAGACTGGATGGTACTTTGGCTGTCACACATGGGGACATATAAGGCTCGAAAGCAAGTCGCTTGAGACTGTGAAATCCGATATGACGCGCTGGCTCAATGAAGTTGGCTCGATAGTCGGCGAGACGAAGCTGATGATATACCCTCACGGTTCCCGACCTGATGGCAACGACTGGACGCAGACGGGCGAAGTGTTCCGATACTTGCAAGGGCTTGGATTCAGAATATTTGCATCTGTCGGCGTTGAGAATTTTGTGTACATAAAGAAAGATATATGTGCCGTAATTCTTGACAGACTTCACCCTGATGGCACAACGCTGAGGTGGGAACGCGATACATATCTTCCATATTTTGATGCGGCTGAAGTCTTTGATTATGAGAACCGTCCAACAGGAGCAAAGCCATCGGGAAATGGACAGTATGGGTATGATTTCAGTTGATTGCGATTGCCGCGTTGTCAATGCCGCCATAAATTAAGGATGACAAAATGGTTTAGAGATTGGCGCATATTCCGAGATCAGAACAGAGTAAATCGGGATTGCTGAATAAATTCTGCAAAATGATTCAAAAGTATTCTTGAAGAATGATGTTCATGCCTGCGGGGATAACCTGACACATCTGAAAACCTGCCTTTTAGTTATCTTTCTATCTGATTCAGTTGGTTCAGGCATCATAATTTTGTTTTTGGGTTTTATAATAACAGCGGTCAGCGACTCGTAGATTGAGCTGCTGACCGCTGTTCGATGTTTTTTTGGTCAATTTCCTTCCATATATGATTATGCGTACCGCCAGATTGCGCCGTCCTTGATGTCTGTTATCTCAATTCCGCGAGACTTTAGTTCATCACGAATCCTGTCGGCTTCCGCGAAATTACGAGCTTTTTTTGCTTCATTACGTTTTACAAGCAGTGCGTCAATATCCCTGTCACCCTCACCCGTGACGGTGAAACCATCGTTATCAGTTGTGCCGACCGGCTTAGTGCAGCGAAGCTCAGACGCTTTCTCTATCAGTGACAGACCCAAAACGGTGTCAAGCTCTTCAATTATTTTGAGCCTTGTCGCGGGATTTTCGTCAGTCTTGAGTACATCGTACAGTACCGTAAGCCCCATTGATGTGTTCAGGTCGTTGCCAACCTTTTCTGAAAAACGCTTTCTGTACTCCGAAACGGCTTTGGTATTAACAGTACCGTCCTCCGGAGTTATAGCAGCTATACGCTTTATGAGCTTGTTGTACGCGCCAACGGCGTTGTCCAGATTTTCCCATGTGAACACGAGAGGTTTTCTGTAGTGGCTTTGCAGACAGAAGAACCTATACGCAAGCGGGTCATAGCCCTTTTCGATCAATAGCGGCAGCGTCAGAAACTCGCCCTTTGACTTGCTCATCTTGCCATCGTTCGTTACAAGATGGTACACATGGAACCAGCAGCCGCACCACGGATGTCCGATATACGATTCCGATTGCGCTATTTCGTTCGTGTGGTGAGGGAATGCGTTATCTATGCCGCCGCAGTGCAAATCGAGATATTCGCCGTTATGACGAAGTGATATAGCAGTACACTCTATATGCCAGCCGGGGTAACCGACACCCCACGGGGAGTCCCACTTCAGAGCCTGATCTTCAAACTTCGATTTTGTGAACCAAAGCACGAAGTCGTTCTTGTTGCGCTTGTTTGTGTCTTCCTCAACGCTCTCGCGTACACCAACAGCTAAGTCCTCTTTGGTAAAATCGTTGAACACATAGTATTTATCAAGTTTAGAGGTATCAAAATATACGTTTCCGCCAGCCAAATAGGCGTATCCAGTCTCGATAAGGCGGCTTATTATCTTTATATAGTCGTCAATCAGGTTTGTCGCCGGTTCTACAACATCGGGACGCTTGATGTTAAGTTTCTCACAGTCGGAAAAGAATGCCTCGGTGTAGAATTTTGCTATCTCCATCACCGACTTGTGTTCACGCCTTGCGCCCTTGAGCATCTTGTCCTCGCCATTATCGGCATCATCGGTCAGATGCCCAACATCGGTTATGTTCATTACTCGCTTTACGTTGTACCCGTCGAATCTGAGAAACTTCTCCAGAACATCCTCCATGATATACGTCCGTAGGTTCCCGATATGCGCGAAATGGTACACTGTCGGACCGCAGGTATACATCTCGACGTGTCCCGGCGTATGAGTTTTGAATTCTTCTTTCTTTTTACTTGCACTGTTATATAGATACATATTACAATGCGCTCCTTTGCTCTTAAATTTCAACAGTTTTGTTATCCGACAGTTTTTCCGTTCCGCTATCGCCGCCGCTTTCAGAAGAGGTTTCCGCTTCGCTGCTGCCGTCGGGGGAACCTGTGTCGCCACCATCATCGGGGACTTCATCCCCCTCACCGTTCGTGGAATCTGACGGTTCATCTGTGTTATTATCCCCATCGTCTCCAGACGTGTCAGGAGTATCGCTGCCGTCAGGGGTCGTGTCGGGGTTTTCATCGGGCGGGGTCACTTCAGAATCCGGCGGGTCGGTTGGCTCAGTCGGGTCTGTCGGCTCAGTCGGGTCGGCAGGTTCATCAGGCTTAGTCGGCTCGGTGGTTTCGGTTGGGTCTGTCGGTTCCGTGGGGTCTGTCGGGTCGGCAGGTTCATCAGGCTCAGTCGGGTCGGCAGGTTCATCAGTCTCATTGCCACCGTCATTAGGCGTGTCAGGCTCTGTCGTATTGTCGGGTGTCTCGATATTATCGCCGTTGTTTTCAGGGCTGTCAGTATCATCAGTTCCGATGGTTTCACCGCTGTCATCTGTTGGGTGTGGCGGCAAATCAACCTCTATCTCTATGCCGTCAAACGTCAGTGGACACGACGGATATTTCTCTGTATCCCACCAGTAGTTAGCCGCCATCTGACCGTCGCTCAAAAACACCCGCTCAAGGCTCACCTGCGCGTTGTCCGAGGGTGTTGTCTCGGTTTCATCATCTTCGGTGCTGTCCGTACCATCATCGCTGCTCTCAACATCAGCATTTTCACTGCTCTCGTCCTCACTGCTCTCATCTTCAATGTTTTCACTATCATCGGCATCTGATGTGTCAGTCTCAGATTCAGGTTCGATATCCGGCGCATAGTCGGAATAGCGTGATACATCCATGTGGTACCATGAGTCGTCAATTTTGACCATGTTCCACCCATGATCCATATTGTTCATACGACCGCGCACCACAACGCTCTCAATGCCCAGTCTGTCACACAGCAGTTTCACCGCCATAGCGTATCCCTCGCCTACGGCACTATGCAGTACCAACGCGCCGTATGATGTATAAGCGTTGTACCACCGGCTGTAGGTCTCGGACTCTTCCTGCTCACTGTCATATGTTATAAGCTCTGAAAGTGTCTCACAGAGTGACCGCAGTTTCTCCTCATCGGTACCGTTCGGGAGAGATGCAAGAATCTCATCAGCGGCATCTGATGTGTCGCTCATGCGGCGATCCACAGTTGTGGCAACATAAGGGGACGAGAGTGTAATCTCAAGTACCGCGGCGGTGCCGGTCTCCGGATAACGTGTCACTGATGAGCCGGGATAATACAGAATATCGTTAGGGTTTGAGTAATAAATATCCTCGATCATGTCCTCAACATCGGTCACTGTAAGCTCCTCGGATTCGCAGAGAAGTGCGAGTGTATCTGTACCTTTCTTTAATGCGCGTTCAAGTTCAGCACGAAGCTCCTCAATGCTATCTATCTTTATAACGGAGGCTATCTCTTCCGGCGTTCTTCTGTAAACAACTGTAATCTCTGCCTCGCTTATTGAGACAAGCTGATCGAGAGTATATTTTATATAGTTTATGCTGTACTCGCCCATAGGAGTATCACGAGCTACAGATTCACAGACAGTGGAGAGATCCTGATCCATATCTCCTTCATAGGAGTCGAAACGCACAATTCCGTGCTCCAGCCCGCGCACCATGAGCGACTCAACCGCGTTATAAAGCTCTGTCATGTTAGAAACATCAAGCGTCTCAACGTCTTCATTTGTCCATGCGATACTCGTGACGTGTGCGGATGATGATATATATTCGTTATTAAGTATCGAACAGCTTGACAGTGTAAATGACAATATGACCAGAGCGGCGATGAAGCACTTTCTTTTCAATGTAATCATCTCCTTTAGACAATAGGGATTTCAAATTACTAAAGTCTTAATAAAACAGGATTAAAACCCGAAATTTGATATACTTCGAGCGAATTGTGTCATTGGTATTTCAGAAGTCCTAAAAACTATGACCAATTAGCTTTTACTTATAGAAAACCGAAAATGCGGATCGTTCATAACCATTGAGCGTTTTGTCTCTGACGTTTATTTTCTGCGGGTTATAATTTGCGCGGCACTTTCAAAGCTTGTATTCATTTCATTGCCGCATATAACACTCCTGATTTCCATGAGTTAATCCAGCAAGCTCAACTGCCGATCCTCTCTATCCTCGTTTTTCAGTATCACGCCGGCGGATGGCAGAGTTTTCACTCTGTATCGTTTAGCGTCGGTAATTGACGATTCCGAGAGCTTTGCCGCTCCTATAAGAGTACAATCTTTTTTGAGCGTTAGAACCTGAACACCCTGTGTTGTTCTTGTTGCCTTGGGCGCAAGCAGTGCGGTTTGGAACACTATAGCCCTGTCATCAGATGAGAAAACCGCTATTTCAGTCTCTTCTGTTATGTGGAATATCGCTTTTAACGGATTTTTATCGGAGTACGCGCCTGTGAGCTTGCGCCGGTTCGTTTTCGTTTCGTAGTAAGACAGCGGTATACGCGCTGCTTTTCCGTTTTCAAAAATAAGTATAAGACTTCCGCTGTAATCGCCGGGATCAAGTACATACACTACGTTTTCACCCTCGTCCATACTAAGTTCCGTTGGCAAGAACGCGCCAAGAGCGGAGGCTTTTGTATCGGCAAAGTCCGAGAGCTTGCTCTTATAACATTGAAACCTGTCAGTGAACACAAGTAACTGCGAGCTGTTTGCCGCGTCAAATTGTCTCAACAGTCCATCGCCTTCTTTGTACTTCTGTTCGCTCGACATACGAAGCGACTGCGGCGTTATCTTTTTAAGATATCCACCGCGAGAGATAAATACCGTAACCGGATAATCAGTCTCTTCCTCCTCCTCAATGTCCGTATCGAAGTCGTAAACAATAACACTTTTTCGCGGTTGAGCATATTTCTTGATTACATCCCGAAGCTCCGACTTGATTATATTCTTGACACGGGACTTTTTTGAAAGTATATCCTCAAGGTCAGATATTTCTGCGCGAAGCTTTTCCATATCGCGTGTTCGCTTGATAATATACTCTTTATTTATATTGCGGAGCTTGATTTCAGCTATATATTCCGCTTGCAGTTCGTCTATCGCGAAACCAATCATAAGATTCGGCACAACATCAGTCTCGCGCTCTGTCTCACGAATAATCGCGATTGCCTTGTCAATATCAAGAAGCAGCTTCTCAAGTCCTTCAAGCAAATGCAGCTTCTCGCGTCCCTTCTGAAGGTCGCTGTAAACTCGTCTGCGGATACTCTCAATCCGCCATGCTGTCCACTCTGATAGTATCTCGCGTATTCCCATTACCTTTGGCATACCGGCAACAAGAATATTAAAGTTGCACGGGAACGCATCCTGAAGAGTTGTGAGCTTGAAGAGTTTCGCCATCAGCTTATCAGGGTCGGCACCGCGCTTTAGATCTATGGCAAGTTTTAGTCCCGAAAGATCTGTTTCATCGCGCATATCGGATATTTCGCGTACCTTACCGGACTTGATAAGTTCCGCCGTCTTATCAATTATCGCTTCAACTGTTGTTGTGTATGGTATTTCATATATTTCTATAACATTTTCTTTTTTCTCATAACGCCACCTCGCACGAAGCTTAATACTGCCGCGTCCCGTATCGAAAACCTCGCGCATAACATCGGGTTCATACAGTATCTCGCCGCCGGTTGAAAAATCGGGGGCGGGGAGTGTCTCCATAATATCGCATTCGGGGTTTGAAAGGTACGCTATCTCGGTTTTACAAACTTCTTCAAGATTAAACGAGCATATATTCGATGCCATGCCAACGGCTATGCCCATATTTGAGGAGACAAGAACATTCGGGTAGCTTGTTGGCAGCAAAACCGGTTCTTTCATAGTCGAGTCATAGTTGTCAACGAAATCGACAGTGTCACTGTCAATATCCTTGAAAATTTCCGCACATATACCTGAGAGCTTTGCCTCTGTGTACCGCGACGCTGCATAAGACATATCGCGTGAGTAGACTTTGCCAAAGTTGCCCTTGGAATCAACGAACGGGGTTAGCAAAGCCTGATAGCCTTTGGAAAGCCTGACCATTGTCTCGTAAATAGCGGCATCTCCGTGCGGGTTCAGCCGCATGGTCTGACCGACAATATTAGCGGACTTTGTACGCCCGCCTGTCAGCAAACCCATCTTGTACATTGTGTATAGCAGTTTTCTGTGTGCGGGCTTGAAGCCGTCTATTTCCGGAATAGCGCGTGATACTATGACACTCATCGCATAAGGCATGAAGTTTATTTCAAGGGTATCGACAATAGGCTGCTCGACAAGTTCCGCGTGCAGTCCTACTACATTTGGGTTGCCGCTTGTTTTTCTGTTTGAATCTGACTGCCGTTTCTTTGGCATTCGCTGACCTCCTTGAATAATGCGCTGTACGCATTGCGTTTATTATGATTATAGCATTTATGGGGTAGTGTTGTCAATCACAAAATTGTTTTTGCACGGGAAACGATTTTTTGCCAGACCTACAGAGTTTTACATACCGCACTTCGATTATACTCCGGCATTTTGCTGCCATGTCTGCGTTGAGAGTGCAATTATTGTTGAAATTTCCGAGATCCGGATCTGTTTTGGTGTTGATCTGTCCAAAAAGGTGATACTTGGCAATTAAGGAAAAAACTTTAGGCGAATACGGCGTAAATCCGTCACAGATGGTGAGTGTACGAAGTGCTGCAAAATCGAATATAAATTTCCAATTGGTTTTTGCGTTTTAACATGAACACGGCTGCGTTCAACGCAAGCGCACTATCCATATACAGTGACAATATTTCAATAAAAATCTTGACATATCTAAAAAATTAAGGTATGATATTGAATAGTCTAAGCAGATACGCAATTTCTCAAAATTTGCCGAATGTGTTGTAAAATGTTTCCAAAGCGAATAAGTATGTATAGTAACCAACAACGGAAAGGACGAATATATTTGGCTGAACGAAAAAAACAGAGTTATCTTACCGGAGCTGCCATACTCGCCGCTACGGTAGCAATAACAAAAGTAATAGGTGCTGTGTACAAAATACCGCTTTACAACATTCTTGGAGACGAGGGTACCGCTCATTTTCAGGTCATGTACAATATATACAGTCTGCTTCTGACGATATCAACCGCCGGTGTGCCGTTAGCCATCTCACGGCTTATATCGTCATCACGCGCTGTCGGGAAGCTTGGTCAGGCGAAGCAGTACTATGACACAAGTATGCTTGTTTTTGGGATGATTGGTCTAATCGGTATGACCGCGATGATAGTATTCGCGCAGCCTCTCGCGAACTTCATGAATGACCCCGAAATTACTCTCGGTGTTCGCGTACTCGCTCCCGCGGTGTTCTTCTCGTGTATCATTTCAGTCTATCGCGGTTTCTCTCAGGGACATCAGGATATGACCCCAACGGCGGTGTCGCAGATAATGGAGGTTCTGTGTAAACTCGTGTTCGGGCTTACTATCGCGTGGTATCTCACGTCTCTCAATTTCGGGCTTGCAACTGTGGCGGCAGGCGCGATAGTTGGCGTTACGATAGGGCTTGGTCTGTCAGTGCCTGTAATGGCATGGTTCAAGCGTCGTATCATGAGACATGACGGAGATGTTATCATAACAGACAAACCCATGAGCCGCAGCAAAACAGCCGCTAATATCCTTAAAATCAGTATACCGATAACGATAGGCGCATCGGTACTCAATATTATAACACTTATAGATTCTAAGCTTGTCCTCGGAAGACTTCAGGAGGGCGGCGCGGGTTTCTCCTACACTGACGCTAAAGTGCTTTACGGTGTGTATTCAAAAGGCTTGACACTTTTTAATGTACCATCATCATTTATTACGCCGGTGGCGGTAGCCGTTGTTCCTGTCATCGCGGCATCAATAGCGAGGAAGAGGAACGGCGAAACGAAAGCTACCGTTGAGTCGTGTATGAGAATAACCAATCTTCTTGCGTTGCCAATGGCTATAGGACTTTGCGTACTCTCGAAACCTATATTCAATGTGCTGTACCCAAACTCAAACGAGAATGGTCCCGCTCTTTTAGCAATACTTGGAATAGCGTCATATTTTGTCTGCTGCTATACCATTACAAATGGAGTTCTGCAATCGAGCGGACATGAAAAGCTGGCTCTTGTGTCGCTGCCGATAGGAGGACTCATAAAGATAGGTGTAAATTACATCCTTGTGGGAAATCCTGATATAAACATAATCGGCGCACCTGTGGGAACACTCATATGTTATGTTGTAATTACTCTTATAAATCTCATATTTATATCTGCGAAACTGCCTGAAAAGCCTGATTTTCTGAAAATAACTGTCCGCCCGCTCCTGTGCGCGGCTGTTATGGGCGCGGCAGCGTGGGGAGTCTACGGTCTTGCTGAAAAGCTCGTTACGCCAATAGCAGGTACCGGCAGACTTGGCTCAATAGTCTGTCTCGGCATGGCAGTGATAGCCGCTGTAATCGTATACGCTGTTCTGGTCGTAACCCTCAAAGCCGTGACAAGAGAGGATGTCATGCTGCTTCCGAAAGGTGAAAAAATAGCGGGTATTCTGCATATCAAATGAAACTCCGCCGCTAATAAAGCACATAAAAAGAAAAAAGAAGGTAATTGTATGGTTGATTTTAACTATAAAAAAGAGTATGATGTAAATGACCTATGCGGGATTGTCAAAATTTTGCGCTCTGAAAACGGCTGTCCATGGGATCATGAGCAGACACATGAAACATTGAGACGCGCAATGCTTGAGGAAGCTTATGAGGTCGTGGAGGCAATAGACGAGGGCAGTTCCGAGCATCTCAAGGAAGAGCTTGGAGATGTGCTTCTGCAAGTCGTTTTCCATGCCGATATTGAGGACGATGCCGGACGCTTCACTATTAACGATGTTGCCGATGGCACCGTCAAAAAGCTCATACTGCGTCACCCGCACGTTTTTGGAGACACTAAAGTCGCAGACTCTGACGAGGTTCTATCAAACTGGGAGGAAATCAAGCGCGTCGAGAAACATCAGGACACCGTGAAAAGTTCACTCGATGCTGTTGCTAAAAGTCTTCCATCACTTTGGAGAGCTGAAAAGCTCCAGAAAAAAGCCTCAAAGTTCAGCAAGTATTCGTTTTCACTTGATGACGCGGCAGCAAGCATTGAGGAGTGCGTCTCAAAGCTCAAAGCAGGAAACAAAGACGCGGTGGGTACGCTTCTCTTTGCCGCTGTCGCGGCGGCGAGAGCATTAGACGTTGATCCTGAGAAAGCTCTTGCTGATGAATGCGCCGCATTTACTGAAAAGTTCAACTGAGATCGAAATCTTGAAATTTATGGAGGATTATATAAATGAACAGATTGGAATTTGTGACGGCACTTTCAAATGAATTGGGTATGAAGCAGAAAGAATGTGAGCAGATTCTTGAAGCAGAGCTTGATATAATTACAAGAACGCTTCAAAGTGGAGATTTTGTGCGTATTGCGGGATTTGGCAGACTCCAATCAAAAATGATGTCCCCAAGAAAGTGCCACAATCCGAGAAGCGGAGAACCTATAATGGTGGACGCAGTTGTAAAGCCTGTATTCAAAGCGGGCAAAAAGCTCAGAGAAGCACTAAACGCCGATATTTCTAAAGATGCCTTGGAAGACACCTTAGAGGATGATTACGATGAGACTTGACAAATATCTAAAAGTATCACGGCTTATAAAACGAAGAACAGTTGCCGCTGAAGCCGCCGATGGGGGCAGAATATCCGTAAACGGCAAAACAGCGAAACCATCAACCGATGTAAAAGTCGGCAGTATTATTGAGATGTCTTTCGGTTCCCGAAAAGTCAAGGTAGAGGTGCTGTCTGTGCAGGAGACTGTACGCAAGGATGACGCGGCGGGTATGTATCGCGAGATTCCGGTATGAGGCGGCAATGATGAAGAACTTCAAATGGGATAAGAAGTATCTCTACTGGGGCGTTACGGCTATATGCGTATTTATTGCGTGTAAGATGTGTTCGTGGGCATTCGATGAGATGCCATCAATACTGACAATGCTTTCAACCATCACTACGGCACTTACATCAGTGATATACGGACTTATCTTTGCGTACCTTTTGAATAAAATAATGATACCGTTTGAAAAGTATCTGGTTAGACCGTTCTTCACGCGCATCATGCCGGACAAGCCTCGCAAGGTAAAGAAGTTATCGCGCGGTTTTTCCGTGGTACTTTCAGAGCTTACGGCGGTGGGTATTGTTGCGGGACTTATCGCGGTATTTATACCGCAGATTTTAGAGAGTATCGTCAGCCTTGTTGACCGCTCGGAGACTTATTTACGCATTGTTTCAGAATGGGTCAATAATGTACTCTACGATTCCTCGTTTGAGGAGATTCTGGAAAAAGCACTGTCTGTTTTTGTAAGCTGGCTGGAGTCTTCCGTTATACCCGAAATAAATACGCTGCTTTCCAATCTTGCGGGAGGCGCTATGGGTTTTGTGAAGTCGGTTTTCAACATAATAGTGGGACTGATAATTTCGATATATCTTTTATACAGCAAGGAACGTTTCTGTGGACAGATAAAGAAGATACTGATGGCACTTTTCAAGCCCTCAACGGTGCAGTCAATAGTCAACGGATCAAAATTCATAAACGAGGCGTTCGGAGATTATATAATAGGAACGCTCATAGACGCTCTTATTGTCGGTATTGTGACTTATATATTTATGATCATTGCCGGTATACCATATTCCGCACTCATAGCGATACTTGTTGGAATTACCAATATAATTCCGGTGTTTGGTCCGTTTATAGGCATTGTACCTTCAGCGTTTCTGATACTTTTAGAGAACCCCATCAAATGCCTGATGTTTGTTATCTTTAGTATTGTGTTGCAGCAGATTGACGGCAACGTAATAAAGCCGAGGATCCACGGCAGCAAAGCGGGTATATCGGGGTTCTGGATCATGTTCTCTATCACATTCTTCGGAGGGATTTTTGGAATACCCGGTATGATACTTGGTGTGCCGATCATTACAATACTCTACGAGATATTAAGAAACTACAATAACGGCAGACTCAAGTCGCGCAATATGCCGACAGACTCGAAATTTTATATGGATATAGAATACATTGACCCAAAAACAAACGAACCGATATATAAGGAAGGACATGAACCGGTGCAAGAAGAGGAAACTGCGGACAACAGCAAAACCGATGGAGCATAATAAAGATTGAAGGCAAAAATCCGGTGACGGGATGTTGCGAGCTTGAATCCGATTTTCTCACCGGCTCAAAACTGGTGAATGACTGATGTGTCGCGGGAAACCGAAATTTGAGAGCGGGTCTTAAAAGGAACGGCATTTTCCTCTGCTCATCAAGCGATGCTGCCGCGCTTCATGTCCTTGCGTTACTTCACCTTACACCGTATGGGGATTAAAAGTTCCGGCTGCGTGCAAATTGTTACGCCTTTACAATTTACAGAGAAAGCGAGCTGCCAACCTTCAGTTAAAATCCGTGTCAGCCCAAGGGCTTGGAACAGCCTGCGTTTCCGCAAGTACCTCCACACCACATCAGGTAAGAGACAAGCCCAGCAGCAAGTGAGCAGTTGTGATTACGTTGTCAGGCAGCGATATATATCGAAAAAAAGTAGTTGCAATCTGTAAGGAAGTATGTTATTATAACTGTAAAGGATTCTTCACATGATGAGAAGCGTAAAACCCATCAAATAACAGTACGGAAATCATTTTTCTGCCAGTCTCACGGAGTTTAGCACCGATGACGCGAAATATAGTCCAGGCTCTTTTCCTGGCAGCTCTGCGCGGGGAGCCGCTACAGGCAGCGCAGAAGTGCAGTAGTAAAAATACTTTTCAGCGAATGCAGCGAGTGACCTGCATTTGTGGGTGAACGTATAAAATGTCATAAACAGGAAATCGACTGGATATTTATCTCCGTGGATTTACGAGGGAGATTAAGTCGGAGCAAAGCGAGAGCCTATATGATATTTATAGCAGACGATTTTTCTTGAAGCGTTTGCTATAACAATATTGAGAATCAAATATGAAAGGAGAGCATAGATGAGAGGAGTAGAATCACTTATAACCGACATTAGAAGACGGGTGTTCACAGAGGTTGCAAAGCTCGCCTACGACAGTGATGACTACACAAAAGCGGAGGATCTGCCATATGTGATAGTACCTGGAGAGGATCCGCTGCACAGGGAGTCCATATTCCTCGAAAGAGCAATAGCCGGCGAAAGAATAAGAGTGGCTATGGGGCTTTCAGTGCAGCCGGTGAACCAGAGGACGCTTATAACCGAGGGTATGGATCAGGCAGCGATAGCGGAGCAGTATTACGAGCCGCCGCTCATCAGTATTATACCTTATGCCTGCCATCGTTGCCCGTCAAAGCGTTATGTGGTGACAGATCTCTGTCAGAACTGCCTTGCGGCATCGTGCCATCAGGTCTGTCCGCGACACGCTGTTTCGTTTGAAAACGGAAAAAGCCATATTGACGAGTCGAAGTGTGTCAAGTGCGGAAAATGCGCGTCAGTATGTCCATATCATGCTATAACGTACATGGAGCGTCCGTGTGTCGCCTCGTGCGGAATGGATGCTATCGGTCAGGACGATCGCGGTAGAGCGGTTATCAATCAGGATAAGTGCGTTGCCTGCGGACAGTGCCTTGTAAATTGTCCGTTCGGCGCGATCGTTGACAAGGGACAGATTTATCAGGTGGTTCGCGCAATTAAAAAGGGAGAAAAGGTCGTTGCAATCGTAGCACCCGCATTTATAGGGCAGTTTGGAAACGCTTGCACACCTGAGAAGTTTGTGGCAGCTATGAAGAAGCTTGGCTTTGAGAAGGTCGTTGAAGTTGCCGTCGGAGCTGATATATGCACGATTGAAGAGGCTAAGGACTTTCTGGAGAAGGTTCCTGATGAACAGCCGTACATGGCTACATCATGCTGTCCCGCATGGCACTCGATGGTCAACAAGCTCTATCCCACCGAGGCAAAAAATATCTCAATGACGCTTACTCCCATGGTTTTCACCGCGAGACTTGAGAAATCACGCGACCCTGACTGCAAGGTTGTGTTCGTGGGTCCTTGTGCCGCGAAGAAGCTCGAGGCGATACGCGCCGATATACGCAGCGATGTTGATTTTGTGCTGACGTTTGAGGAGCTTATGGGTATTTTTGAAGCGAAGGATATTGACTTTGCGGCTCTGCCAAATGGCGAGACACTGAATGAAGGCACAGCGGCGGGGCGCGGTTTTGCGGTTTCTGGAGGTGTTGCGAAAGCTGTCGAGGATGTCATTCACGCAAACCACCCCGAAAGCGAGATAAAAACCGTTAGAGCCGAGGGACTCCGTGAGTGCCGTCAGCTTATGGCACAGGCAAAAACGAAAAAGCTGAATGGATGTCTTCTTGAAGGTATGGCGTGTCCAGGAGGCTGCATCGCCGGAGCCGGTACTCTGTTGCCGCTTAATACCGCGACAAGACTTGTGGCAAAATATCAAACAGCGTCAAAATTCAAAAGCCCGATGGACAGCGGGTACAGCAATATAGGGGAGAAGCTCGCGAATGACGAGATGACAGTGGATTAGGATTTTATACCGTAAAACGTGAAACTTGAAAGGAACGTAAACACAAATGAAAGTCAAACTATCAAAACGCTTTTTTTCACTCGCATTAGCCCTCGCTCTTTTCACAACGCTTATCCCCTTATCATCCACAACCGCAGATGCTCACTGGGCGGATGCCGCGATGGAACACGCCGCGATGGATGGTATAATTACCGATACAAGCAATCCTGACGCGAATACAAGTCTCGCGCAGCTTCTAACAATGCTCTGCCGTATATTCAATCCGACAGAGATGGTTCCTTATGGAGAAATAGGTCTTACCGGAAACGAGTGGTACGCGGAATCAGCGGCAAAAATTGCGGCAATGAACATTGATTTTGATGAGTCACATCTGAAAAACGATTCTATAACTCGTGCCGAAGCGTTCACTGTGCTTGCTGACGCATTCCAGATTATTCCGGCAGAAGCGGACGGAACGGAGCTTGACTGCTTCCTCGACTGTGCGCTCATCACCGGTCATACCCGCCGCGCTCTTGGTGCTATGACGGCTCAGGGGTATATAACCGGCTCTAACGGCAATTTAAACCCCAACGATACTGTTTCCCGTGCCGAGCTTATGACAGTAATCTATCGTATATTCTCGGCACTCACGAAAGGAACGGTTGGCAGTGCCGCAACAGTCGCGTCAGGTGAGGTGAATCTTTCAGGCGGTACATATACCAACCTCTGGTTCGGCGCACAGAGCAAGGTGTCTCTTGATAATATCACAGCCGATACTGTTGTGTATATGTCACAGATAGAGGATCTTGCGCTGTCAGGCTCTACACATATAAAGCGTCTTGTCCTCTCCGGAGGTGAGATAAATAAGGTAAAGTTCAACGCGGCTGGCGATATAAAGATTGACACGCTCGTTCTTGGCTCCAACTCTCCGGAAAACGTGACTGTAACCGGCAATATAGGCACAATAGAGGTAATGGGCAACAATATAAACCTCACGATAAACGCCTCTGTCGATACTCTTATTGTCGCGGGAGACAACAGCACAGTGCGTGTCGGCGTTGACTACAGCGTCAAGAATGTTCGGTATACTGACACAAGCGCGAATAACACGGCTGTATTCATGATGAGACTGAACGAGCTTTCAATAGATGGCAGCTCCAATAAGATTACTGTTTCGGAAAAGATAGAATCTCTGACCTTCGGCGGTACAGGCTGTGAGGTTTCCGGCTCCGGAAGTGCCGCATCGCTCACAAAAACCTCCGGCAGCGGCACAGTTGACATTGAGTGCGGCACCACAACCACTGTCGAGCCACCGAAAAGTCTGGAAAATGCTTCAATAACATTCTCAATGCCTGACCCGCTGCCAGCAGGTGAGACTCTGAACCTGAACGTGACAATCAAAAACGAGGTCAGCGGACAAGCCTATGTTGTGCTGAAGATGGACGGCAAGGAGATAATATCCAAGTTTATAAACGTAACCTCTACCGGAGAGACGTTGTCGTACAGCAACACATTTACATACACAGAGGACATGACATTGAAGCACACCTTTGAGCTTACAATGACTTATGTTGACAACAACTCGAAAATTCAGACAATAAAGAAATCTCAGACGCTCAATATGGAGAACTATCCCTACAAATATTACCATGCTGTGAGTGGTGAGGAGGCTGTCGCGACAGTAACTTGCTACTATATTGGGGATTACACTCTCGCGTGGGCTGAGTCACACGACTACTCTGACGAAATCAAGGAGGCGTGGGTCAACTACAAGGGCTACACCAGCACAACACAATACCTTCTGTGGGTGAACCGTACATATCAGCGTGTGAACATTTTCCAAGGTACCGGCAAAGCGGGTGAGTGGGAGCTTATCAGGACGTGTATAGTCGGAACCGGCTCTGTAGCAAACGGCACACAGACACCTGTCGGGGTTTATACAGTTACATACCGTCAGCGTGAAGGGTGGACAACTTCTACATATAATTGCAGTCCTGTAGTACGCTTCTACGCGGGTTCAGGTTACGCTTTCCATTCTCGGCTATACAATCCCGCTCATACATATCTGACTTCAGCCGCTATCGGTTATCCGGTCAGCCACGGGTGCGTGAGAATGTACGATGAGGATATATGGTTCATATACAATAATGTTCCGGACGGGACAACAGTTGTGGTTTATTAAGCGAGTCAGTGATTCGCCGCAGCTTTGTTGGTTTTTGGCAGACGAGGCTTTGACTCGTGAGACGTGATTTTTAACAATTTAAAATGAGCTGCCGGACAAAACGTGGTTTTGTGTCTTGTCCGGCAGCTTTTATTATGTTTTTCAGCAGCAAGCGCACGATAAGGATCCGCAGACAAATAATCTGTGTAATGAAATTCTCAAGGGTACGGAAAAGTCTAAATTTTGAGCGCATTGTACACAGGGTTTAATCCGCTGAGTTCCTTAACTTTTTGCGATTTCACGACCTGATATTTCAACAGCTTTGCGTCTGTATATCGCTTTTCGGAGAGAAATAAACCGAAGATAGCGTTGTTTTATTTCGTTCCGAATATTCTGTCACCGGCATCACCAAGACCTGGTACAATGTATGCGTGTTCGTTAAGTCCCTCATCGACAGCCGCGACAAATATATTGACATCAGGGTGTGACTTTGTTACCGCAGCTATCCCCTCAGGAGCGGCAATTATGTTCATCAGTGTAATAGACTTACAGCCGTACTCCTTGATAAAGGTTATTGCCGCCACAGCCGAACCGCCAGTAGCAAGCATAGGGTCAACTATAAGCACGTTGCTTTCGGCAATGTTCTCCGGCATTTTGCAGTAATATTTAACAGGCTCATGTGTATCGGGGTCACGGTAAAGTCCTAAATGTCCCACACGCGCTGACGGCAATAGCTTCAGCACTGGGTCAACCATACCGAGTCCGGCGCGAAGTATCGGCACTACTGTTGTGAGTGTCTCCATAACCTGCACCTTGGTTTTCGCAATAGGTGTTTCAACTTCTCTCTCAACTGTTGGAATGTGGCGTGTCGCTTCATAGCACATCAGCGTAGCAATCTCACCCACTATCTCGCGAAACTCCTTTACGCCTGTCTCTTTATCCCTTAGTATTGCTAGTTTATGCCTTAATAGCGGGTGGTCAAGCACATGAACCTTAGACATCTTTATCTCCTCCGTTTAATAATTTATTTTTCTCCATCCGTTCTCTCTCCGCCTGAGAAAGACGCAGATAATTTGGCACAACGTCACACGCTTCGCACGGTTCCATAGATTCAGCCGCAAGCGCAACGCCGAGGGCTGATTGCGTCACGAACGGTTCACTCACTGTAAACGCGGGTACCCTCTCGTCCGCAAATATCCGACTGCACAGCGCGGCTCCATCGCCAATGAGCAGGTACGGTACCGAATCGCTTTTAGCTTCCTCAATCAATGTGCTGACTGAAATGGCTCGGTCATCCGTAAGACGTACAGGTTTTCCATCGGACAGTGCGAACTTCGCGTTGTAAACCTGCTGCCGTCTCGCGTCCATCACCGGACATATTATAAAGTGTGAGCCTGTTTTTTTCTCGCTCTCACTTTTTTGGACAGAGGTACTGCTTGCGTCCGGAAAAAGCGCAAGTGTTCTGGCTTCGGCTGTTTTTCCCGTGCTATCAGTGCTTACACACATCAGCCTTGCCGCCTGATATGCCATAGCAAGAAGTGTTGATACGCTGAAAATTGGCTTCTCTGCACCCCAGCACAAGCCCTTTGCCGCCGCGACACCAATTCTCACACCTGTGAACGACCCGGGTCCTGACGCGACCGCTATAGCGTCTACATCAGAAATTGTCATATCAAGATTTGAGAGCAGATTATCAACCATCGCAAGCAGTGTCTTTGAATGTGTCAGAGAGCTTGATTGGAAGAACATTGAAACCGGAATCCCGTTTTCTACAAGAGCTGCGGACGCGGCTTTCGCCGATGATTCTATCGCAAGTATTTTCATTACTCCTCCTGATTTATGACAATCTCGCGTTCACTGTCAGACAGGCGCGTTATTGTGATTCTTATAGTGTTATTTGGCAGAGAGTCCTCAACATTTTCGCTCCACTCAACCGCGATAACACCGTTGCGTGTGAGATAATCATCCCATCCTATTTCAAAAAGCTCTTCAGAGGACGCGAGTCTGTACATATCGAAGTGGAAGAGCGGAACAGCACCCAAGTATTCGTTGACTATTGTAAATGTAGGGCTGGTAACTCGTGAAGCAAGTCCCATTCCACGCGCAAGACCGCGTATAAATGAAGTTTTGCCGACACCGAGACCGCCGTAAAACGCTATTACAGCTTGCGGTTTGACTGACGCTCCGAACTTTTCACCCAGAGCTTCGGTTGCGTTTTCAGAATCCGTGATAAATATTGATTTCATGTTGTCACCTCTTTGCAGCGCGGGAGCTTCTGTGCCTATAGCATTTTACCACTGATTAAACATTTTTTCAATAGGGTACCGTTAAAGTTTTGAAAAAAAGCGTAAATGAAGAGTACAGAGACATAAACTCTGTACTCTATAAGCTACTTATCAGCTAAAACTAACGCGAATGTCTGAAATACGCGGCTTTTTGCTGCCTAACAGCAGAGCAACCTTTTGACAGGGCATCGTGTGCAAAAATCCTGCGGAAACAGCAAAATCTAAAAATCTACTCGTTTTTGAGTCCAAATAGCGCGTAGAACTCAGAGTTGTCACCCTCGCCCCCGCCGTAACTATAGTACACGCCCTCACTGAACCATGTGCGGCAGCTATCTGTTGCCATCGTTATTGTGACGCTCTCGCCGCTTTCAAGCTCCAGAGTCAGATGTGCCGTGAACCAGCAGCCGACACCCATTACGCGCTCTGTGGAACTTGTCAGCATTTCCTCAAGCCGCGAAAGCTTTTCGGGGTCGGTTATTGTGACTGTGCCGTCATAATCGAGCGTCGCGCTCTTTATGCCATGAAGCTGCTCAGGACGGACAGGGCTGTCAAGTCCCAAATCCGCAACTACACTATTGCATAACGCGCAAAGTTTCTCCGCGTCATCTTTTGATACAAAGCCGCTAAAGCCCTTTTCAACGTTATCGACAAGTATTCTGCCCGTATCGCATGGGAGAAGATAATAATCGCCGTACACCGCCATTACGCCCGTCGTGTATTCGCCATCCGCCCAATCCAAGGGCATATTGGCATTTTCAACCGCACTCTCAATAGCGTTTATCCATTCCTGCTGGTTGTCGGGCGTGAAGCTGTAATCATCGTCGGCGGCTGTTGACATGAGCGTCGGACGGAATATCAGATACGCGACATCGTTTTCATCGGGCTGTCCCTTCACCAGACCGCCTTTCGTCTCCGAGCCTTTATATGTTACATTGTACAAGCCCGTTTCGTAAGCTACGGATTGTCCATCAACAATGAGCGTCACCTCAAACATGAGATGTCCTAAGAGACTGTCGCGGTGAAGCGAATCAGCGGGGAATACGACGGTGTTTTCACCGCTCTCTTCTGTCAACACCTCTAAAATCTCAGCGTCGTCCTCCAACTCCATGCCTGTTGGACAGAAAATCATCGTTACACCTTCAAGCGTTCCCTCGCTCCACGAAACCTCTATGCTGCTGATACCGTCCGTTTCGTACCAGCCTGTATC
>CAZKLU010000025.1:0-24811 GCA_964553775.1 uncultured Oscillospiraceae bacterium
AGCTCGCTGAAACTCTGAGCGCGTATGAATACGACCCTCAGAAATACGCGGACAGAGTTAGGGCGAGGATGAAATGGGAAGCGTCGGTAAAAGAGGACGATGAAGACAGCGAATAAAAAGACGGGAAGCCATCATCGGCTCCCCGTTCGCGTTCCGTTGTTATTCTTCGGTTTCTTCGGTTCCGTTGTGTTCGGCGTAGAACCGGAAGATTGTCCTCAGAAACTCGGCGCGGCTCATATCGCCGCGAGCGGCTTCAATTTCGTCGTATTCGGCGTTGCGTATCTCCGCTATCCAGCGTTTATAGGTCTTCTGGTTGTAGCGGCGTTTTACCGCTGTTGATGTTCTGCTCACTGTTTTCACTCCTTTCCGTTTTCTTCGTTGTGCTTGTCTTTTCTGTCGCGGATGAATATCGCGATGTCAAGACCAGCGAGTACCGCAATCAGTGTGGCAATGACGCAATAGAGCCAATCAAAGCCGTTGCGTATCGCGTCTATCGTATCAAACACAAACACGACGTACAGAATTAAACGATACAAAAAATTCTTGTTGCGCATTTCTTTTGACGGTGGTATAATAGGTTTTATAGCTGGGGGAGGTTTCCCTCCCCTCAGCTTTAGCCCTTGATTATCTCGATGAGCTTTGAAATGATGTCGATGATTCCGGTAAGAATGGAGACAACTTTCGCTGCGGTATCGAGATAATCTCTTTTGGGCTGCTTTTCATGTTTGCCAGCCACCGTCTTTACCTCCTTTCCTTTAGGATGTATATATTATAACATACTTTTTGGAGTATGTCAAGAGTTATTTTGAAAAAATGGAATTTTTATAAGATTTTTTGCAACAACCAAATATCGACACAGCGCGGTACAGTGTATCGCGCTTTTGTTATGCAAAAAACCGCCCCCGAAGGGACGGTTTTTCAGTGTATGAGGTCGTCAATTTTACAGCCGAGCGCGGCGGCTATGCGGTCAAGATTGCCAACGGTCACGTTTTCGAGCCTTGTATAGCCGTTTTCGTAGTCGGATATTTTACTGTAACCAACTCCCAACAGTTCGGCGAGTTCTTTGCGGCTCATTCCTCCGGCTTTACGCAGGTCTGCTATATGATTCGTTATCATCGGCTTTTGTCAGATGGCAGTTCGCGGTGTCGCACAGAATGCGTGTCGCAAATTCGCCATCTTCGACCGCGACATCTTCAAGCGAGCTTGCAGGCGGAATTTCCCTACGTTCGTCCTCAAGGCAGCGGAGCATCGTCATAAGCGCATCCTCTGCCATCTCCATAGCGTCGATCAGATTGTCGCCACAGGTGCCGCACCCTTTGACATCGGGGAAATCGACGCTGTAGCCGCCGTCCTTCTCCGGCGTGAACACTGCCGGATATACATACTTTGCCATATTCTAAACTCCTTTCAATTTTTGCGGCACGGAAACGGGGCTTTATTTCAGCTCCGCCTCTTTCGGAATGTGCTTTATTGCCCCTCGTCCAGAATGGCGCGGAGTCCTTTTTGAAGTACCTGAGAACAGTTGATGCCGCGTTTATCCGCGAGGTCAGCCATCCACGCGGGCAGTGATACGTTTTTTCGCACTGCTCTTGTATCGGTCAGAGCGCGGTAGGCGATGGTATCAACCTGAATAATCGTGATGATGTCGCTGTCCTGTCGCTCCAGTTCGTTCTGCGGCGTTGGCGCGGCGATCGGCATCCCCTCGTCCTCCGCGACCACGAGCCAGCCGCTCGCGGCGTCGGTGATCTGTTCGATGGCGTCTTCAAGGCTCTTGCCTGTGGTGATACAGCCGGGCAGATCCGGAACGCGAGCGTAATACTCGGAGCCATCTTCCGTGGGTACGAAAGTAGCGGAATAGGTATATTTCATAAAGCCTCCTTATAGACGGGAGGGGAGCGGTTATCTCCCCTGTTCTGTTTCATTTCTTTTCTGATGTATCTGAGTATGTTTTCGGTGAAATCGTGCCGCTTTACCGAGATGGAGCAGTTCAGCTTAGGATTGAAATAAACATCGTGGTTCGCTCTGTGGCGTTTGAACCGGTACCTTCACTGTTTAGCTCCTTCAGTGCTGTATCTCCTGGCTTCATCTCTCGCCTCCTTGATTATATTATACACAACTTTAAGTATTCTATCAAGAGAAAATTCAAGATTTTTCAAGTTTTTTATTTTACACGGAAAGGCGGCGGGGAAATGACGGATAAGGACGCAAAACGGAAGGAAAAGATTGAGCGTAGCTTTCCAGAGTTAAAAGAACTTCATGAGCTGTGTTATTACCGTTTACGCGGAAACGAAAGAGTTTTCGAACAGTACCTGCTTACCGCCGCTGTGCAGAACACGAAGAAAATTGCAAATATCCTTTGAGAGAAGGAAGGATATTCATTTCTTTTTAATTTAATTAAAACTTAATATATGTGACGAAACCCCACCTTTACATGGCGGGATTGTCAGCAGTCCGAGCTTCATGGTCACAGCATCTTTTTCGCTGCTGAATGAACTACAGGATAACATCAGCGCGAAACTGGACAATATTGCTCATAAAGTACGGTGCCGTCTGACAGCCTTAACAAGATGCTTTTTCCAAAAGCAAAGGACGCTGTCTTATGCAAATCGCGCTCCCGTAACAGTCCGCGTGAGACAGGTTCACGTTTATACAGGTGCCATTGTAAGTTTTTGACTATGAAGCCCAAAATTTATAATAATGTAACAATTTTGTCTATTTACATGGTATGTGTTTTGTGTTAAAATGATAAATACCAGTGGTAATGTGTCACCACTATGGGGACACGAACTAAGTCAGCAAATGATTAACACAATGAGACTGTACTTGCGTTGCTGGTTCAGGGTACGTTAAAGTCTCTCTGTGGTAATCACTAATGAAAATCATAATAAGGGAGAGAGTACAAGTCATGGAAAGAAAATTTAAGTCCATGGATGGTAACAACGCGGCGGCATATGTGTCCTATGCGTTTACTGAGGTTGCCGGAATCTATCCGATTACCCCCTCAAGCCCCATGGCGGATTACGTTGATCAGTGGGCCGCCGCTGGTCAGAAGAACATCTTCGGCACTACCGTCAAGGTAGTAGAGATGCAGTCCGAGGGAGGCGCGTCCGGTACTGTACACGGCTCGCTTGCAGCCGGTGCGCTTACTACAACATACACCGCTTCGCAAGGTCTGCTTCTTATGATACCAAATATGTACAAAATAGCCGGTGAGATGCTTCCGTGCGTATTCCATGTTTCCGCAAGAACGGTTGCTTCACACGCTCTGAACATCTTCGGCGATCACTCCGATGTCATGGCGTGCCGTCAGACCGGATTCGCGATGCTCGCGGAGGGTAATGTGCAGGAGGTCATGGATCTGGCACCTGTGGCGCATCTCGCGGCTATCAAGGGTCGTGTTCCATTCATCAACTTCTTCGACGGTTTCCGTACCTCCCATGAGATCCAGAAGATAGCAGTATGGGATTACGATGATCTCAAAGAGATGTGCGATATGGACGCTGTTGATGAGTTCCGTAAGCACTCCCTTAATCCTGAACGTCCGGCAATGCGCGGCTCCCATGAGAATGACGATACATTCTTCCAGAACCGCGAAGCCTGTAATGGCGTTTACGATGCTCTTCCCGCCGTTGTTGAAGAGTACATGGACAAGATCAACGCGAAACTCGGCACAGATTATAAGCTCTTTAATTACTATGGCGCACCTGATGCTGACAGAGTTATCATCGCGATGGGCAGCTTCTGTGACGTTACTGAAGAGGTTATTGACTATCTCAACGCCCATGGCGAAAAGGTCGGTCTTGTAAAAGTACGTCTTTATCGTCCGTTCGCGGCTGATAAGCTCATTGAAGCTATTCCGGCTTCTTGTAAGAAGATCGCCGTGATGGATCGTACAAAGGAGCCGGGTTCCTTTGGCGAGCCTCTGTACATGGATGTTGTTGGCGCACTCAGAAACGCCGGAAAAGATGACATAGTCGTTATTGGCGGACGCTACGGTCTCGGCAGCAAGGACACACCGCCGTCCTCCGTATTCGCCGTATATGACGAACTCAAGAAAGACGCTCCTAAACGTCAGTTTACAATCGGAATAGTCGATGATGTGACAAATCTGTCGCTTCCTGAGAAATCACGCGAGGAAACTCCGAACACAGCAGCGGAGGGTACTATCGAGTGCAAGTTCTGGGGTCTTGGCGGTGACGGCACAGTCGGCGCGAATAAGAACTCTATCAAGATCATTGGTGACTACACCGATAAATATGTTCAGGCATATTTCCAGTACGACTCAAAGAAGACCGGCGGCGTAACAGTATCGCACCTGCGCTTTGGTGACAAGCCGATAAAGAGTCCGTACTATATTAACAAGGCTGATTTCGTGGCTTGCCATAACCCGTCCTACATCACAAAGGGCTTCAAGATCGTCAACGATGTTAAGCCGGGCGGCGTGTTTATGATCAACTGCCAGTGGGATTTCGATGAGCTTTGCCACCACCTCAACGCGGACGCTAAACGCTATATCGCAAAGAATAACATTCAGCTCTATACAATTAACGCTATCGACCTCGCCATTGAAATTGGCATGGGCAAGCGTACAAATACTATCCTCCAGTCCGCGTTCTTCACCCTCGCGAAGGTAATGCCGCAGGAGGAAGCTATCCAGCACATGAAGGATGCCGCTGAACACTCCTACCTCAAGAAGGGGCGCGACATCGTTGACATGAACTGGAAGGCAATCGATGCCGGCGCGACTGCGTTCAAGAAGATCGATGTTCCGGCAGAGTGGGCTGACGCCGTAGACGAGGACAAGACAGTTGTTCTGGTTGGTGCGCCTAAGCTCGTAAAGCAGGTTGAGACTATTCTTGAGCCGATCGACAAGATGGACGGCAACAGTCTGCCTGTATCGGCGTTCATGCCGCACGTTGACGGTCAGTTTGAACAGGGCGCGTCCGCTTATGAGAAGCGCGGAGTTGCTGTTACTGTTCCGTCATGGGATGCTGAAAAGTGCGTACAGTGTAATAACTGCGCTTATGTATGTCCGCACGCTACGATCCGTCCTTACGCAATGACCGAGGACGAGGTAAAAGCGGCACCGGACGCTATCAAGGTTGCTCCGATAAAAGCCGGCAAGGGCAAGGGCGTATATCAGTACACAATGGCTGTTTCCCCGCTCGATTGTATGGGCTGCGGTGTCTGCGTTGGTGTCTGCCCGACAAAGGCTATCAAGATGGTTCCGCAGGAGCAGGAGATTCCGCAGCAGGATGTATTCAATTACTGTGTATCGAAGGTTGCGGAGAAGCCGGATATGCAGGACAACACTGTCAAGGGCAGTCAGTTCAAGAAGCCGTATCTTGAGTTCTCAGGCTCATGCGCGGGCTGCGCGGAGACAAGCTATGCTCGTCTCGTGACACAGCTTTACGGCGACAGAATGTATATCTCGAACGCGACAGGCTGTTCGTCAATCTGGGGCGGTCCGGCGGCTACATCGCCTTACTGCACCGACGCGAATGGAAAAGGACCCGCATGGTCCAACTCGCTGTTTGAGGATAACGCCGAGCATGGTCTTGGTATGTATCTCGGTCAGAACGCGATCCGCGGCTCTCTTGCTGATAAGGTTCGCACCGTTGTTGCCAAGGACGGCGCACCGGAGGCTGTAAAGGCTGCCGGTCAGAAATGGCTCGATACTTACGATGACGGCGAAGCAAACAAGGCAGCGACAGCTGAACTTGTCGCGGCACTTGAAGCTGCTGTTTCAGATGGTTCCTGCAAGGGCGAGGGCTGCCTCGGTCGTGAGATACTCTCGAAGAAGGATTACCTCTCCAAGAAGTCAGTGTGGATATTCGGCGGCGATGGCTGGGCTTACGACATTGGTTTCGGCGGTCTTGACCATGTTCTCGCGTCCGGCAACGATGTCAATGTGTTCGTATTCGACACCGAGGTTTACTCCAACACCGGCGGACAGGCTTCAAAGGCTTCAAACATCGGTCAGGTCGCTCAGTTTGCGGCAGCCGGTAAGGAAATTAAGAAGAAGAGTCTCGCGGAAGTCGCTATGAGCTATGGTTACATCTATGTGGCGCAGGTAGCTATGGGCGCGAATCCCGCTCAGACCATCAAGGCAATTACCGAGGCTGAGGCGTATCATGGACCGTCACTCATCATCGGCTACGCGCCGTGCGAGATGCACAGCATTAAGGGCGGTATGGTCAACTGCCAGGCTGAGATGAAGAAAGCTGTTGCCTGCGGTTACTGGAACCTCTTCCGCTTCAATCCTGAAGCCGACAAGGGCAAGAAGTTCGTTCTTGACTCCAAGGATCCTGCCGGCGGGTATCGTGACTTCCTGATGAATGAGGCTCGTTATAGCCGTCTCACACGCGAATTCCCGGATCGCGCCAATGTTCTTTTCGAGCGCAACGAGGAGGAAGCGATGAAACGCTATGAACACCTCAAGAGACTTGTCAATATGTATTCGCAGGAATAATTATATAGGTTTGTTTGCCGGGAAGTATTGAATGCGGTGTGAACTTTGATAATATACTCGCGTGAGAGCTTTGCGGGTAAGGGGTTTCGTAAGATTACCTGCGGGTATAGAAGCGTTGTAAGTTTTTAAGCTGCTGTTCCGCACTTAAAATCCCCGCACACCATCAAGGCTGAGATTTATTTCGGTTTTGAGTACAACTCGGTACTCTGAGCTTTATGAGTCCGAACCTGCTTCGGACAATGAAGATTACGGTTGATCCTCTGCGGGTTGACCGTAATCGTTTTTTACAGCATACTTTTTGGAGGTTTATTTTAATTTTGAAAAAGAAAATAATATCGATCCTTCTTGTGTCCGTACTGCTTATTTCTGCCTTCCCGTCCGTTTTCGCGGCAAATTACACTGCCACAACAAATAAAAACGCGCAGGATTACGAATACTATTGGGCGAGTACGGCGGATTCCTACATTTACGAAGCGAATGGAATCGTTAGAGTGGAGCATCTGCCATCCGGAAATATACTTGTCGATACATACAGCTATGACTATGTATTGGAAAGCAGCTTGACGATAGAGCCGGAGCTTCCGCTTTGGGGCGGTTTCTATGCGGGTGAGGAGTATAACTTCCTCATATTCGGTCAGGAGAATGCGGAGGAGAGCGCGCAGACAGAATCGATTCGCATTGTCAAATATTCAAAGAACTGGGTTCGGCTCGGTCAGGCATCTGTTTATGGTGATAATATATCACTGCCATTTTATGCGGGTTCTCTCAGGTGCGCGGAATACGGCGGAATGCTCTATGTGAATACCTGCCGAAAGGAATATACCTCCGCTGACGGCGGCAATCGGCAGTCAAACTTCACGATCCATGTGGATGAGGAAACAATGGCTGTTGACTACACATCTGTTTCGGCTGACACACCGAAAACCGGCTATGTAACGCACTCATTCGACCAGTATATAGCTGTTGGCAGCAGAGGAGATGTGGTCTGCCTTGATTTGGGCGATGAAAGCCCCCGCGCAATAGTTTTGACCTGTTACGTTGCCGAAGCGGAGAACAGCAGCACCGATGAAGATGAAGCCGGTGATGAAGGTGAAGCCGACGGCGACGCTGAAGCCGGTGATGAAGGTGGAGACAGCGGTGATTCCAAAGCCGGTGATGAAGGTGAAGTCAGCGGCGACACAAATGCCGGTAATAATGCTGAAACAGGCGATGACAGTAATGAAGCTGACAGCGTGGAGGAAGTCTCTGCTAAGCTCACGGGTGAGATAGTATCGGTAAACATACTGTCTATAGGCGGCGAAGAGGGCGAGAATGAGACTGGCGTACAGCTCGGCGGTCTTGCCGCGACAAGCGATGGATTTGTGGCGGTATATTCGCTGAACTCCGATGTTTACATGGCTTATATTGCGAACGGGTTCACATCAACAGAGGATATAAGTATAATACGTCTTACGGAGGGCAGAAAATCATCCGGAACCCCAGTGCTTGCTTCAAAAGGTTACGATGGCGGCTGGGTACTTTGGACAAATGACAGCGGCGAGGTGCAGTATATGCCTTACAAGGCAAACGGCTCAACCGGAGCTGTTGTAACCGACCGGAAAGGTACAATGCTCTCAGATTGCCAGCCGACAGCCTATGGTGATGGAGTTATATGGTATGTGACTGACAGCACCGCGCCTATATTCTTTACGCTTGACAGCACCGGAATCACGCGGCACTACTATGCCGGAGGCTGGGCGGACAGGGATTTGACAGAAGCCATCAATGCGGGACTTGTCCCCGCCGATATACAATCTGATTACACGAAGAATATCACGAGACAGGACTTCTGCCGTATTATGGTATCGCTGCTGGAATTAAAGTCCGGTATGAGTGTAAAGAAGCTCGCGGTGTCGAAGAATATCACGATAACAAATCCCTTTACAGATACAAGCAACGATTCTGTCGCCGCAGCTTATTCCTTCGGTATAGTGAACGGCGTGGGCGGTACTGAGTTTGCTCCTAATAACAGTATAACGCGCCAGGAGGCGGCTGTAATGCTTGAACGTACAGCAAAGCTGCTTGGACTTACCGGTGGAAGCGGTCTTACGTTCAGTGACATAAACGAGTGCGCGGGATGGGCGAAAACTCAGGTTATAAATATATCCGGCTATGTTGACCCTCTGACGAATACAAGAGTTATGAACGGCACATCAAGCGGAGTGTTTGATCCGTTAGCCACCTTCACAAAACAGCAGGCTATCGTGACAGCGTTGAGACTGTACCACTGTAATTGAACGGAAACACGGTATATTCGCGGATAATTAAAAGTAACCATTGATTTACTCAATCAAATGCCAAATATTCACTGATAATCTCTCTATATAACAGCTGACAACAGTACAACATTGGACTATAATACACTTTGTCCAATGTTGTACAATTTTTTTGCCGCAACAGGTCTGGATCCATGCGGTTCATGAGCTTGCGAATAACAGGTTTCTGTGTAGATGGTCTGTTTTGGCTGAAATTCTCATAGGGTTGAAGGCGGGGCGATGTTTCAAAGTGAAATATGCGCGTATATTTTCCAGCCGATGCAGCCGCGTGACACTGACGGAGAAGGGCGGGGAATTTTGCGGCGAAAGGCGGAAAAAAGCCGTGAAGATATAATTATCTGAACATTTCACATACGGAAAGCTGCTGCGCTTTTGCGTTTCGCCTATAGCGATGATGATATTCACCTCGGTTTACGGCGTTGTGGACGGATTTTTTGTTTCAAATTACATCGGAAAGGCTGCTTTTTCGGCTTGAAGTATACTTGCGTTGGCGCGATATTTGTTGTATAATATAAAATATACAGACATATCAGACGCAAGCAGAGCTTACTTCTGTCTGGGAACCGCAACTGATTAACATTTGTGTACTGCGAATCAGATACTCGGATTTTTCGGACTTTTGAGCGTCCTGTTTGATATGTTATCCTTCTATAGTTCTGTACAGTATTCTAAGAATTGGATGAAACGGCAATTTCTGCTGCCGTTTTATATAAATATAATCTGCTCAGTCAATAAGCCGCGGTGTGTGCGAAATATAAAACCGATAAGGTTTTGCTTTTGTGTGAAAGGTACCATACACTGCTTTGCACAGAACCGGAAACTTCAAAGCTGAAATTCATTTTACTTTTGAAAACAGACAGAGGAGCCGACAATGGACAACAAACTTTCTAACCGTGAAAAAGCACTCATTATTTCAATAGCACTTCTTCTTGCTGCCGCAATCGTCTGTGTAATCGCCTATGCCTTGATAAGTTCAGCACCGGAACCATCAGAAGAGACTGAAACCGCTCCCCTTGAAGACAACGAACCTGAACCCGAACCTGAACCGGAGCCTGCAAAGGTGCCTGAACCGGAACCGGAGCCTTCCTCGGAGCTTGTTGTCATAGAGCCGGAAGAACCCGAACCTGAACCCGAGACGGAACCTGAACCTGAAGTGTTCATAAACCCGCTTACAGGACTTCCGTGCGAGAGCGATATAAGCGCGTACCGACCGTATGCTGTAATGCTGAATAACATCCGTGTTTCGACACCGCAGGCGGGAATATCCGGCGCGGATATTATATACGAAACTCTCGCTGAAGGCGGAATAACGCGTCTTATGGCTATATATCAGGATATTACAGGCATTGAGTGTATCGGCAGTGTCAGGAGCGCAAGACCGTACTTCGTTGATATAGCCGAGGGGTATGACGCGATCTATATTCACGCGGGCGGCAGTGACGGTGCGTATATCACAATAAAAGAGCGCGGAATTACCAATATTGACGGTGTAAACGGTACCGGAGAAGTATTTTACCGCGATGAGTGGCGAAAGAAAAACATGGGAACCGAACACAGTCTTATGCTTTCGCCGCAGCTCTTGAGTGAATACGCTGAAAAGTATGATTTACGCACGGAGCATACTGACGATTTCAATAATACTGCCGCATTCACCGATGATACTCACACCGGAGACGCGGCGCGTGATGTCTCTGTCACATTCTCCGCGTCCAAGGAAACGATTTTCAGCTATAACGAAGAGGACAGTTTATACTATGTGAGCCAATATAAAAACGCTATGATCGACAGTCTCAATGATGAGGTGTTCGCTGTCCGCAACGTGGTAATTATAAAAACAGCTATCTCAGTGATAGACAGCGAGGGAAGAGTGAGCGCGGGAACAGTCGGGAGCGGCGAGGGAGTTTATATTTGCGATGGGTGCGCTGAGAATGTTACATGGTCGAGAGCGGACAGCACTTCACAATTTGTCTTGACGGACGGGAACGGACGCGAAATACCATTCAGGCGCGGGAAAACATATATAGCGTTGATTCCGACGACCGGCGGGAAAGTTGATATTGCCGGAGATAACGATTGACTTTCAGCAAGCTCGTATACGAAAATGCAACCGCAAATTAACTGATTTTTAACACTGTATTTTGCGGAAAATGGTATTATATATAATCAGAAATAAGCAGTGAGTGAGCGGTCACGGAAAGCAGCTGATAATTATATTGTCCGCTCAGAAAACATTTGCCTCCCCACCTGCCGGGCAAGACCCCCGTTAGAGGATGGGTTTCACTTTACAACTTTGAGGTGTCATTATGGCTTTTATAGAATTTGAAAAGGTCAGGAAACAGTATATTACCGGCGAGGTAGTTATAGAAGCACTGCGCGATGTGACGTTTTCTGTTGAGAGAAGCGAGATATGCGTTATAGTCGGTTCCTCCGGCGCGGGTAAAACAACGCTTCTAAACATACTCGGCGGTATGGACACATTGACAAGCGGTAAGATTTTTCTGGATGGCGAGGAAATATCCGCATACAGCCGTAAAAAACTCATATCATACAGACGTTCAGATGTTGGCTTTGTGTTCCAATTCTACAATCTTATAGAGAACCTGACTGCTTTGGAAAATGTGGAGCTTGCGGCTGAGATTTGTCCGGATCCGCTTGACGCGGCAGAGACACTGAGAAAGGTCGGTCTTGGTGAGAGACTTGGCAACTTCCCGTCACAGCTTTCGGGCGGCGAACAGCAGCGTGTCGCAATAGCGAGAGCGTTAGCAAAAAATCCCAAGCTGCTTCTGTGCGATGAGCCAACGGGCGCACTCGATTATAATACAGGCAAGGCTATCCTTCAGCTTCTTGAGGACACAAGCCGCAAAAATGGCATGACTGTCATAATCATTACTCACAACTCCGCTCTTACAGCTATGGCGGACAGGGTATTGAAGATAAAAAACGGAACAGTAATTTCGTCCACGGTAAATGAGCATCCTACCCCCATAAGCGAAATTGAGTGGTAAAGAATTGCGGACAGGAGCCTGTAAAACTTAACGCGCACAATTCAATGAAATTCCGCGTCTCGCGTCCAAGGTTGGCAGTCGCTTTCAGGACAAGTATAAAAGGTGTTTTGTATATGAAAGTAAAAGCAATATTCAAAAATACATACCGCGAAATATTCCGTTCGCCCGGAAGATTTTTCGCTATACTTACAATAATAATTCTCGGCAGCGGTTTTCTTGTCGGTCTTCGCGTCTCACGCAACGCCATGATAGAGACAGCGCGTGATTATCTCAACGCTCAGAATTTTTACGATTTTTCCGTTGCTTCAACTCTCGGCATGACCGATGATGATGTTGACGCGCTTGCGGATCTTGACGGAGTGAACTGCGCCGAGGGAACATTTGAGAGCGATGCGTTTGTGCTGACGGATGGCGGAAATGAGCAGGTGTGCGCGATATACACGTTGCCAACACTTATAAACGTGCCTGACGTTATTGAGGGAAGACTTCCTGAAAACGCGGGTGAGTGTATCATTGATGAGAACTCATCGAGCGGGCAAATAGGCAGCACGATAACAGTTTCCGGAAGCAACGATGAGGACACTCTGGAGCTTTTCGCAACGCGGGAATTTACTATTGTCGGCAGGTGTACGTCTCCACTCTATATGAACTATGAGCGCGGAGGCACATCGCTTGGTGACGGCAGTATATCAGCATTCATATATGTTATGCCGGATGTGTTTGACACTGACTACTATACGGGCGTATATATCAGCATGGAGGATATGCCGGAGGCATATTCCGACGAGTATGAAACCCGCTACGATGAGCTTGAACCGATAGTTACCGCTCTCGCCGAGGAACGTGCCGATATACGTTACAACGATGTTGTGTCCGACGCGAACGATGAACTTCAGGACGGTATTGATGAATACAATGATGGTCTTGATGAGTACCAAACCGAACGCGCTGACGCTGAAGAGGAGCTTGCGGACGCATGGCAGGAGCTTGAAGATGCCGCTGCGGAGCTTGAAGATGCCGAAACAGAGCTTGCGGACGCGAAAAAAGAGCTTGATGACGCGGCAGTGGAACTTGCGGACGCGGAAACTGAGCTTAACGATGCAAAGGCTGAATTAGACGACGCTAAACAGACGCTCGATGATGCCGCCGCGGAGCTTGCGGACGCTAAACAGCAGATAGATGATGCTGAAAAAGAAATTTCCGATGGCTGGCAGGAGCTTGCGGACAGCGAAGCTGAAGCGCGAAAAACTCTTGAGGACGCTCAGACAGAACTCGCTGCCGCTTATGATACACTTACAGTGAGCGAACAGGAGTACGAAGCGTCGCTTGCCGAATATAACAGCGGCTTATCTCAGTACGAGGACGGCTTATCGCAATACGAGGACGGCGCGGCGCAGCTTGAAGCGTCTAAATCGCAGCTTGACACATCTTATGAGACACTGACAGCGCAGCAAGCCACGTTCGATACGCTGATGGACACAATAGCGCAGGGCGTTGCCGCTTCCGGGTTTCCGGGATACGATGGAACCACGCTTCTTGCCGCTCTGAACTCCGGTGATGAAACGGCGATAATGGTGACTGACAGCGCACTCGCGGCTATGGCGGCGTATGACGGATCTGTACCGGTAAACACTGACGCGCTGCTGGCTTCCTATGCGTCGCTTCAAGCGGGCTGGACACAGTATAATGAGGGGTTAGCGGCTTACAATTCCGCGTCTTCCGAGCTTGCCGTCTCTAAAGCAACGCTTGACGCAACAAAAACAATGCTTGACAACGCAAAGGTACAGCTTGATGAGGGTCGTGCGGAGCTTGATTCCGGCTGGGCTGATTACAACGCGGGAGTTGCCGAGGTTGAGAGCGGCTATGACGAGCTTGAAACATCTCTTGCCGATGGCAGAAAGACGCTTGAAGACGCTGAAGCCGAGCTTGAAGATGCCAAAGCGGAATATGAGAATGGTGTTGCTGAATACGAGGACGGTCTTGCCGAATACGAGGACGGCAAAGCGGAGTATGAGGATGGCGTTAAGGAATACGAGGACGCTAAAGCGGAATATGAGGACGGTCTTGCTGAATACGAGGACGGTCTTAAAGAATACGAGGACGGCAAAGCGGAATATGAGGATGGTCTTAAAGAGTATGAGGACGCGAAACAGGAAGCCTATGACGGCTTTGATGAAGCGGAAACAGAACTTGCGGACGCATGGCAGGAAATAGAGGACGCGCGCAAGGAAATTGAGGATATAGAATATCCGACAGTATATGTTCTCGGCAGATGGAGCAACGTCGGCTATGTGTGTTTTGAGAATGATTCGATGATTGTGGAAAATGTCTCGAAGGTTTTCCCGCTCTTCTTTTTCCTGATAGCGGCGTTGATTTGCCTGACAACTATAACACGCATGGTTGATGAGCAGCGTTCACAGCTTGGTGTACTGATGGCTCTTGGGTATAGCAACACGTCTATAATGAGCAAGTTTCTCATATACTCAGGTACAGCGACTGTTATCGGGTGTGTTGTGGGTATACTGCTCGGCTCATGGGCGATACCTCTCGTTATTTGGCAGGCATATCAGATTATGTACCACTTCTCAAACAGCATAGTGTTCTATTTCGATGTTCCGCTTTCAACAGTTACATTCGCGGCGTACCTTGTCTCAATGCTGTTTGTGACTTGGTATTCATGCAAGGGCGAGATAAACGAGACTCCCGCGAACATTATCCGCCCGAAGCCCCCGAAAACAGGCAAACGTGTGTTATTGGAGCGCGTGGGGTTTATATGGAACCATCTCAGCTTTATGTGGAAAGTCTCGGTACGAAATATGTTCCGCTATAAGGCACGGGCTTTGATGATGATACTTGGTGTAGCGGGTTGTACCGCGCTCATGATAACAGGATTTGGCATAAATGATTCTATAAATGGTGTTGCTGACTTACAGTACGAGGGTATAACGCTTTATGATATGACCGTTTCGTTTTCTGATGGGCTTGACGAGAGCGAAAAAGATGAGTTTCTAAATTCTGTCAGCGGTTATGAGGACGTTCTGTTCCTTAACCAGTCCTCGGTTACGGCGGTATTCGGCAAAAACGAAAAAGAGGTGACGATCAACGTATATTCCGTTGAGGACAGCGATAGAATATCAAAATTTGAGGACTATCATGTTGGCGATACACCCTTAGACTTCCCCGATGAAAATGAGGTGCTTCTCAATAACGCGCTCGCGGACGCTCTCAATGTATCTGTGGGTGACACAATAACGGTACGAACCGATGACGGTGATATGGCGCTGCAAGTCTCCGGCATATACGACTATTACATATATAACTACATCTGCGTAAGCTCCGAAGCGTACAGTTCTCAACTCGGCACGGACGCTGAAATAAACACAGCGTTCGTAAACGCGGAGGACAAGGACACCGCCTCGTATCTTGCCGCTGACATATTGAAGCTCGATGATGTACTGACTGTATCAGAGGTCACTGTCATGCGTGAGAGGATCGAGTCAATGCTGTCAAGCCTTGTGTATATAGTTATTCTTACGATAGTGTGCGCGGCGGCACTGGCGTTCACGGTAATATATAACCTTACGAACATAAATATCACTGAGAGACTTCGAGAGATCGCGACAGTGAAGGTGCTGGGATTTTACGATTCTGAGTCCGCGTCTTATGTGCTGCGTGAGAATGTTGTTATGACAATAATCGGAGCGATTGCCGGTATACCGATGGGGATCGCGCTGAATGCTTTCGTAATGTCACAGATCAATGTCGATCTCATACGATTTACGCCGACAGTAAAACTGCCGAGCTTTATATACTCACTGGCGTTTACAATGGTGTTTTCACTGCTGGTCGATTTCTTCATGTATTTCAAACTGAACAGAATAAATACTGCCGAAGCGTTGAAAGCGGCAGAATAAGAGGTATAATATGGAGCTTTTGTATTGCGCCCCGTGCCTTTTCGGGCTTGAGGGACCGCTTAAAAACGAACTGTCACACATGGGATTCCAAAATGTAACAGCCGGACAGCACCGCGTATTCTTCACCGGAGATGAACTCGGTGTTGCTGCGGCTAATATAAAATGCCGCTTTGCGGAAAGAATACTGATACAGCTTGGCAGTTTCAAAGCTAAGACGTTCGACGCGCTCTTTGAGGGTGTCAAGGCACTCCCATGGGAGAACTTTATACCAAAAAACGGCGCGTTCCCTGTCAAGGGGTACAGTCTTAGCTCAATGCTCCATTCTGTTCCTGACTGCCAGAGTATCGTCAAAAAGGCTGTCTCTGTGAGACTTGGAAATGTATACCACATTGACCGTCTGCCTGAAAACGGCGCACTGTACCGTGTTAGCTTCTCGATAGTTGATGATACCGCGTCACTTTTTCTTGATACAACCGGCGTGAGCCTTCACAAACGCGGCTACCGACCCGCTCAGGTTGAAGCACCGCTTCGTGAGACGCTTGCAGCTGCTATTGTAGACTTGTCGGGCTACAGGGGCAAGGGCGATTTCTGCGACCCGTTCTGCGGCAGCGGCACAATAGCGATAGAGGCGGCGTTGGCGGCAAAAAGACGCGCACCGGGACTTAATCGCGAATTTGTCTCTGAAAACTGGAGATTGCTCACAAAATCACAGTGGCAGGCTGTTCGGGATGGAGCGAGAGAGAACGAGTTTGACCGAGAGTACAGCATATTCGCGTCTGACATAGACCCTCACGCGATAGAGATTGCTCGTGAGAACGCGAAACGTGCCGGTGTAGCTGATATTATACGCTTCAAGGTTTCTGATGCACGCAAGTTCAATTTGCGGACAGAGCGCGGGATTATCGTTACAAACCCGCCTTATGGTGAGCGTCTTTTGGATGTCAAGTCGGCACAGAAGCTGATGTCGGATTTTTCAAAGGCTGTCAAAGAGACTGAATCACCGTGGAACGTGAATGTTATTACCTCGGATGAGGATCTTGAATATACTATGAATCTGCGCGCCTCAAAGACCCGCAATCTGTATAACGGAAAAATCAAATGCCGGCTGTTTACGTTCCCCGCGTCAAAATAATTTCGCTTTTGAGTGCTTCAAGTTAATTATGCGTTAAATGACACGCATACAGAATTTGCAAAATGTTTTTTGCTTTACAAACGCGGTTGTAATCATCAGACCGAATAATTCCGGCAAGGTTTCGGTTAAACCGCGAAGCTGAAGAGACAGTTTCTTTGAGCGCGATATACAAGAGCAAAACAATTTGTGTGTTGACGCTATCAATATTGTTTACTTTGCACATAATTACGCAAAAAAGTTAATAAAAAATAAGCGCATTAACTATTGAACATTTGCTGTATTTGAGATATTATATATACGTTGGCACTCAAAAGGTCAGAGTGCTAAAATCAGATAGTTTACAAAATAATTTCAACATATTAGGAGGAACATACGATGACATTAAAACCATTGGCTGACAGAGTAATAATCAAGCGTCTGCCGGCGGAGGAGAAAACGAAGAGCGGGCTTATTCTTACGAGTGCGGCTCAGGAAAAGCCGGAGATATTCGAGGTAATTGCTGTTGGACCTGGCGGTTTCATAGATGGTAACGAGGTTGATATGGAAGTCGAGGTCGGCGACCATGTAATAACCGGTAAATACAGCGGCACCGAGGTTAAACTTGACGGTGAAGAGCTTACAATAGTAAAACAGAGCGATATACTCGCGATAGTAGAATAAGGAGGAAATAACTATGGCAAAACAGATAGTTTACGGAGAGGATGCCCGCAGGGCACTTGAAAAGGGCGTAAATCAGCTTGCGGATACAGTTAAGCTTACGATAGGTCCGAAGGGACGCAACGTGGTACTTGACAAGAAGTTTGGCGCACCGCTTATCACAAACGATGGCGTTACAATAGCGAAAGAGATAGATCTCAAGGATCCGTTTGAGAACATGGGCGCACAGCTTGTAAAAGAGGTTGCTTCAAAGACTAATGATGTGGCGGGCGATGGCACTACGACAGCTACGCTTCTTGCTCAGGCTATGATCCATGAGGGAATCAAGAATGTTGCCGCCGGAGCAAATCCGATGGTTATGAAGAAGGGTATTCAGAAGGCTGTCGATGTTGCTGTTGAGACTATACGCAAGAACTCCCAGCCTGTGACAGGAACGAAGGATATTGCAAGAGTCGGCGCGGTATCTTCCGGCGATGAGGAGATAGGCAAGCTCATAGCTGAAGCTATGGAGAAGGTCAGCCAGAACGGTGTTATCACTGTTGAGGAGTCCAAGACTGCCGATACGTATTCCGAGGTAGTTGAAGGTATGCAGTTTGACCGCGGATACATCACCCCGTATATGGTAACGGACAACGAGAAGATGGAAGCCGTCTACGATGAGCCATACATTCTTATTACCGACAAGAAGATTTCCAATATTCAGGAGATACTTCCGCTTCTTGAGCAGGTTGTTCAGTCCGGCAAGAAGCTCGTTATAATTGCTGAAGATGTTGAGGGCGAGGCTCTTGCGACTTTGATACTCAACAAGCTGCGTGGTACATTCAACTGCCTGTGCGTAAAGGCACCTGGATTTGGTGATAAGCGCAAGGATATGCTGAGAGATATAGCTGTTCTTACCGGCGGTCAGGTTATTTCCAGCGATCTCGGTATGGAACTCAAGGATGCCACGATAGATATGCTCGGTTCTGCTCGTCAGGTCAAGTCAACAAAGGAGAATACCATTATTGTTGACGGCGCGGGTGAGAAGAGTGACATTCAGGACAGAGTGAACCAGATCAAGTCTGAGTATGAGGCATCAACATCTGACTATGACCGTGAGAAGCTTCAGGAGAGACTCGCGAAATTGGCAGGCGGCGTAGCTGTTATCAAGGTTGGCGCGGCAACAGAAGTTGAGATGAAGGAGAAGAAGCTGCGTATTGAGGACGCGCTCAACGCAACGAAAGCCGCTGTAGAAGAGGGCATCGTAGCCGGAGGCGGCAGTGCGTATGTTGTGGCGGGCAAAGCTGTTGCCAAGCTCGTTGACGAAAGCTCCGGCGATGAAAAGACAGGTATCGCGCTTATTGCTCACGCGCTTAATGCTCCTATTATGCAGATTGCAACGAATGCCGGTGTTGAGGGTGCTGTTGTGCTTGACAAGGTGCAGGGAAGCAGCGATGTGAACTTCGGTTACAACGCCGCGACTGAGGAATACTGCAACATGATAGAGTCCGGTGTAGTTGACCCGACGAAGGTCTGCCGTTCCGCTCTTGAGAACGCGGCTTCGATAGCGTCTATCGTATTGACAACCGAGTCGCTTGTTACGGATATTCCCGAACCTCCGGCTCCTCCCGCAGCCGCTTCGCCTGATATGGATGGTATGTATTGATTTACTGATAATAAAAGAACTTCCGCTTGTAAAAGGGCGGAAGTTCTTTATAGTTCCATAGCATATAGCAAATACCGGTTAAACCGAGTATTATTCGATATTTTCCGTGATGTCCGGCAATTCGCGTTTTATGGTATAGACATTTTCGTGCTGTTTCTGTATAATAAACGCTGAGGTGATTGAAATGGATAATCAGAAAATCGGTAAATTCATCGCTGAACTCCGCAAAGGACAAAATCTTACTCAAGAGCAGCTCGGCGAAAAGCTCGGAGTAACGAACAAAACCGTATCAAGATGGGAAACAGGCGTGTATCTCCCTCCAGCGGAAAAATTGATTCTGATGAGCGAAATTTTTTCTGTGAGCATAAATGAAATTCTCTCCGGCGAAAGACTTGATAAAGACGAGTATATGCAAGCGGCGGAGGAGAATCTTAAAGCCGCGTTGCGTTCAAGCAGCTTCAGCCTGAAAGAAAAAATCGGGTACTTCAAAAAGAAATGGCTTAAAGAGCATATCGCGTTTATGATACTTTGCGGCGTAATTGTTGTTTCTCTCTTTATAGCCGGACTTATAATGAAAAGAGACGTTATAGTTTCCGTGTCGGTTATATTACCGGTTGTTTTTTATGGTGCCATAAACAATTCGATGATGGCGTATGTTGAAAAGAACGCTTTTGACGGCAAGGGAACCGGCGAATGAATATGGATTTTACACGTTATATTCCCTCAAAAAGTGATTTTCGGAACCCGCGAGATCTGCGCTTAATTTACATAAGCAATTTGCCGTTATTCAGGGCTTAAATATGCGCGGAAATATCCGTGAATCATTCAATGGCAAACATCTTTTAGACTTTGAGTATAATCATCTGGGTAATTTTACCTTGAAGTGTCGGACGCATAAAAATCTCGCGGAAGTGTCAAAGGCTGTACTTCCGCGAGATTATTATTTTTCGGTAATTCTGTTTGTACACCATCTCTGCCGCTTTTTATATTGCGTACATCCAGTTTTTCAGCTTCTCCATCAGGTTTTCAGTGTCCTTTCTGCCAAGATCATACATGGCTTGAAGCCTATCAGGATCGCGTTCGAGCTTACCGATACTTATTTCCTCGGACGGGCGGATAACGAATACTTGCCCCTCTTTTTCCAGGCGGCGAAGCTCTGCAAGGTCATGGTTGTAATATATATGACGCTCACGGATACGTTTCGCGAACTTAGGATATTTTTTGCTGTAACGCGCTGCCAAAATCGCCGGAAACGGTTTCTTTCGATAATTTTTATTGCGTGTCAGGATTACAACCGCCCTGTCGCAGCCTGTTTTCAGAACCCAGCGGAACGGCACACTGTCAGAGATTCCTCCGTCTAAATATAGGCTGCCGTCAAGTTCCACCGGTTTTGACAGAAACGGCATGGAACACGAGGCTCGCAGAGCGTCCATCTGTTCAAATACACTGCGGATCCTTATATACTCAGGTTTGCCTGTTTCAATGTTTGTCGCGACAGCGTAGAACGGCGTTTTTGATTGACGGAACTTCTCATCATCGAATGGTGCAAGCTGTCTTGGAACAGTGCCGTAGGCATAGTCAGTTGAGAATACGTTGCCCTCCTTTAAGAGCGGCAGAATCCCCATGTACTTCTGTTCACGGTTATAACGCTTGCTGTATTGTATAACTCTCCCGTTTTGACCCGACAGAAGATTTATCCCGAACGATGCTCCGGCAGATACGCCCACTACACAGTCGAATGATATATCATTATCCATAAACACATCAAGCACACCCGCCGTGTACATTCCGCGCATTGCGCCGCCCTCTAATACTAAACCGATTTTCATTTACATTTCCCTCAAATACAGTCAGCGAAAAACGCTTTTCTAAAGCCGAAACTCACCATAGTGTACGGCTCAACTCAGCCATCTTGAAATACCAAACCCAAGCGACAATGTATTACGCTCGTCCTGCGCTCCGGCTCTTATTTGTGCCATGTCCGCGTCGGCTTCTTCAGTTGATTTATACTCCGGAGAGTAGAACAAACCGTACTCTTGATATTCTTCTTTTGCTGCCTGTAAGTTTTCTTTTAACTGTACCTGCCTGTCGAGCGGTACATCGGTTATTATGAGATTGTCACATCCCGACCGCGCCGCCGGTGTTAAGTCCGCGTTTTCGTCCCACGACAGATATATATAGGTGTAAAGTGAGTTCAGCTCCGTCATTGTTTCTATAACAGAGTAGTCCGTGATGTTATTGCCGTAGAGCGAGAGCAGATAGTAGTCAACCTCTGTCGGCAGCGTTGATATGTCGGATATGTTGTTATGCTCCAAAAACAGAACCTGTTCCGAATTGGTACACGTCGCAAGCGGCGATATATCGCTTATACTGTTGCTCCCAAGGTCTATGTATTTCAGTGTAACGCCGCCCTCAAGAGCTGATATGTCGCTTATGCTGTTATTCGATGCCGACAGCACCGAGAGTACAAGACAGCCGGAGAGCGGGCTTATATCGCTTATGCCATTATTGTCAATCGTCAGAGCGTCAAGCAGCATAAAGTTCTCTATCGGTGAAAGATCAGTCACCTGATTGTTTGCGAGGTACAGGCAGCTCAGGTGTTCGCTGTTTTTTGAAATGTCCGATATATCCGTTATCTGGTTATTCGTCAAATCGAGAGTTTCAAGCTGTGTTGTGTTCTCAAGTCCTGATATGTCGGTTATCTCACAGTTTGCGGCTTCAAGTGTTATGAGATATATCATCTCACGGCAAAAGTCAAGGTTATCAATACCCGTTGAGTTCACGCGGAGATATTCCATGCTTGTAAGCGATGAAAGGGAGCTTGCGTCCTCAATGGCATTTCCATTTAGATTGAGTGATTTAAGACCCGTACAGGCGGATATTGGCGATATATCTGTTATCTTGTTTCCGTCAAGCATTAGAGTGTTGAGTTTGGTCATGCCGGAGAGTATGGAAACGTCCGTTACCGCGTTATTGGATAGATACAGCCACATCATCCCTGTACTGTCCGCAAGACCTGATATATCGCTTATGCTGTTGTCACTCAAATCCACGGTGGTGAGCTTTTCGTGTCCGGACAGCCCATCCAAATCAGTTATAGCGTTTTCTGTCATTGTCAATGTTTCAAGCTCCGTCATTGACGATACCCATGAGAGACTGTCCACTCCCAAGCCGCACATATCAATGTTTGTAAGCGCGGTACACGATGAGAGCGCGTTAAAATTGCCGTCTGTTATAACATTGTTCAAATATAGTCTGTCAAGCGATGTCATGCCCGATATGTTTTCAAGGTTTATCGCGTCAATCTCAAACAATGACACGCTGAGATATTCAACCGCCGGAAAATGCTTCAGTGATGTTCCGCCTTCTGACGCTCTGCAGCCTGAAAGTGTCAGGTTCGTGATGTTCTTAAGACCGCTTGTGAACAGCTTGTCAATATCGTATATGTTGGTATCATCCAACCCGCTGGCATAATACGATATGTCAATATTTGTAAGCCATTTTGAGCTGCCAAGCGATGACAGATCCGTGAAGCCTGTGCAGTTATATATAGTCAGACTGTCAAGGTTCTCGATTTCGGCAATTTCTTTAACGATACTTTCATCGAAAACGCATCTGAAGAGATTCAGCGACAGAGCCTTTCCGGTATCAAGCTGTTTCAGCATTGAACCTGTTATCGTTTGATCCTCTATGCTGTAATAGTTTTTATAGGAATAGGAGTCTAAAGTAATGCCGTTTCCGACACTAACCGAGTTGTTTCCGCTCCCGTCACTTCCAAACATCGGCAAAACAAATACCGCCGCGATAACGGCAACCGCAGCAGCTGCCGCTATTAACGCGATTTTAAGAGCCTTATGCTTCTTTGGATTTTCAGTACCATCGGCGAATATGAGTTCATCAGACTTGCCGCGTTTTTTCTTATTCTTCCCCCGTTTCTTTTGCGGTACCGGCGTTTCAGCATAGCCGCCGGAGCTGACGTTGGAGCCATTGTCTCCCGCATAGCCGCTATTCTCTGCCGGACGGACAGGCGGGTTTGCCTTGAGGTTGCGGGTATATTCGCCCTCCGTTTCGTGAAACTCCGGCAAGTCGGATAGACGCTGTGTAGAAGCCATGTTGAAGCCGCCGGACTGCTGAAATGAATTGAACTGCTGTGCTGAACTGATGCGCGACGCTGTTTCAAATTCTGTCTGAAGCTCTGACATTGACTTGATCCTGTCCTCAACCCTTACGGCAAGACCCCGCATGAGTACAGCCTCCTGCGCGGGAGAGATTTTCGCGCCATAGACGGATGGCGGCAGAAGATGGTCATCGACTATGCGGTCAACCGCGTTGCCGGGTGTTCTGCCTGTAATAAGCATATATATTGTAGCCGAGAGCGCGTAAACATCGGTGTGCGGTCCCTGCTTGCCGTGACTTTGATATTGCTCCGGCGGGGCGTAATCGGGTGTCAGAACAACTGAGAGACTTTTATTTTCACCGTTATAATCTCGTGCCGTGCCGAAGTCAAGGAGCTTTACCTTGCCGTCTGGCATGAGAAGCAGATTTGCCGGACTTATGTCGCGGTGGATAAGTCCCTGTTTGTGTATCTTGTCGAGTACTTTCATGACGGGCGAAAGCAGCTTATATACATCATTGAACGGCAGCGTTCCCGACTCCTGAACGACCTGCCTGAAATCCTTGCCCTCAAGGTACTCCATGATTATGTACGCTGTGCTGTTGTCCTCAAATAAGTCGCGTATACATACGATATTCGGCTCTGAAGCGAACATAGCAAGCGTGTGAGCTTCATCCTCAAAGCGTTGTTTGCCTTTAAGCGCAAGCGAGGCGGTTTCCGCGTTAGTCTGTGTAAGATCCACATCGAGAGATGACGCGCTCAACCGTGTCGCCATACCGGAGGGATAATACTCCTTTACGGCGATTTTCATTTTCAGTGTATTGTCGTAACCTATGTAGGTTATGCCGAAGCCGCCTTCACCGAGTACACGACCTATTAAGTAACGATCCTTTAGTACCGTTCCAACAGGAAGCTGATGAGGGCGATTTTGTATGCTCAGTTTTCTGCCGCAATACGGGCAGTGTATGTTGCTATCGTTTATTTCCGCCATACAGCCCGGACACCGTATCTGCATTTTACATTCCCCCTTTTTCTCTATGACATAATATTATCATAGATTTTGGGATTTTGCAATATATTTCTAAGAGATTTCGCGGAAAGTATCCTCAACGCCGTTACTATCCCGCAGACAGCTGCGGATAGCACAAAAAATGCCGTCCTTGACGCGGCAGTCAGCCAACCGCGCACAGGCTGACATTCATTTAAGATCCGCAGAGAAAATAAAAGTACCTTTGGTTCCATGTCGTTTGGTATGCTCTCGATTTTAGGGATGTTATCATCGACCCGCTTTCTCAGTGTCTCATCGCAGAAGTCTCCCTTGCAGTAGTTATCTAAAATGTTTATGCCCGGTGCCTCTCTGTATATCTGTTTTCTCTCGCGCAGTGACCGGCTCTGTGCAATCCTCGCTACTTGCGTATCACATAATCAAGTCCAAAGGCAGTGAGTTTCTTTTCCGGTTCCTCCGCAGCTTTCCGGAGTTTGACGGTTCTGCGGTTTGGGTAAAAAAAGCACCTGACTTGCGTCAAGTGCTTAAAGTATCTATTTATTTTTCTGCTC
>CAZKLU010000026.1:0-24369 GCA_964553775.1 uncultured Oscillospiraceae bacterium
ACAATCTTTTATTTTTATTTCTAAGGAGGAAATACTACATGAAGACTCTCAAAAAGGCTCTGTGTCTCGTACTGGCGCTGGTCATGGTAGTAGGTACCCTCGCGATCTCAGTTTCCGCTGATGACGATGATGTTACAACATCTGAAACCAGCGGCGACGAGACATCGACGGCGGTCGCTTACGACGATCTGACCGACACAGCCGAAATTACAGACGATTACGAACTTGCGGTGAAGATCCTCGTAGCCCTTCAGATAATCAACGGCTACAACGAGGATAAGACCTTCAGACCGCAGGGAACATTGACCCGTCAGGAAGCGGCAAAGATCATCTGCATTGTCGCTGAAGGAATCGAAGGCTCCAAGGACTACAGCGATACTACGGTTTCAACGGGCTTTACCGATGTCGATAATATGTCCAATAAGTGGGCTGTCGGCTACATAGCCTACGGCGTTTCCGAGGGAATCCTCGCCGGAAAGGGCGACAACAAGTTCGACCCGACCGGAACACTTACCGGATATGAGTTCGAGAAGATGCTCCTCTGCGCTATCGGATACGATGCCGAGGTAGAGGGACTTGTGGGCAGCAGCTGGAAGACCAGAACTACCACAGTTGCTAATGTTGCAGAAATTCTCGATGGTATGAAGAACTACAGCCCCGCGAAGAATATTACCCGTGAAGAGGCGGCTCAGATCGCTTTCAACACACTCTTTGCTGAAGAGATGAGCTACTCCACAACCAGTACAGCAGTAAATAACAGAGAGTACACTGGCGAATGGCTCATAAACGAGGTTCATGACGCTATCACCGCGACTGACTGGGCATATCTGACAAGTGAGGAAAGAGGCACCAAACAGGTTAAGCAGGGATCTAAAAATATAAAGACCAGAGTCTTGACCGACCTTGTTGATGATAATGAGTTTGACGGTTTCGGCATACCGACCGGCGAAATGACACTGGCTGGCGTTGAGATCCTGAACAAGGCTATCCCTGTCTATACATGGACAAAGGGTTCTGATGTCAAGTTCGCAACAACAATGAAATCGGTGTACGGTTCACTCGACGATGTTGAAGTTCTTGAGAACGGCAATAAAGTAGATGTGACGAATACTAATACCACCAAATCTGTGGAAAATGCTGATGGGACTACCACTTATCTGGTGGTGCAGACTTCCAAGTTTGTACTTGGCGCATATCAGGATAACAAGGCAAACTGGAGTAAGAGTACCTACACTTCTTGGGAAAAGCTTGTTGATTATGTGACATATGCTGCTGACTGCGCGGGTACTTATGTTGAAGTATATGAACTGAATAATGTACTCTATATCGCTGTGAAGACTGCGACATATGCACATGTAGCAAGTGCAATCACTTCCGCAACTACATCTGATGAGGTTGACAGCATTGCTGTGAGCGATCTTTCAGACAAGACCAACAATCTGAGTGATACTACAAGAAATACAACAGTTTCCGAGGGCGATGATCTCTATGCGGAGCTGAAGCAGAACCTTGACGCTTATGTTGGTGCGTACATTAAGACTGATCTGGATGAAAACGGCAATACAATCTATGTACTGCTTGATGTTGACTATCTGACAGCTGTTGCCGGTTCACCGAGCTACTATATCCCGAATATCCCGAATAACGGTTCAGACTATACAAAATATGTTGGAACATTGACCTTCGAGGGTACAACATATCAGGCGGCTCAGGAAGGCGATATGACCAGCATCGCGGGCAAGACTGCAACCGAAGTCGCGGCTCTTGCCGGATCCACACTTTATGTTGACGCTAACGGCGCGGCTTACGGTATAGTTGGCGTGACAGTCAGCTCCGGCACAAAGTACGCTTATGTTACAAAGGTCAGCAATACTGAGACTTCGTTCGGCAGCGGCGTTTACGCGGCTCAGATCATCAAGGCTGAGGCTGACGCTGTTCCTGAGGTAGTTAATATCTCTGTTCCTGCTACTGTTACAGATCCAAGCACCACATACGCAAACCATATCGTTACCTATGTAGTGGCGACCGATGGCACCTATAGCCTGACTGCACAGACCACAAACTTTGCAAGCTATGATGAGATTGCTGGTACTGGCGATAAGAAAACGAACGTAACCACAAAGGGTAGCGTAGATGTAGCGACACTGGCAAAGAAAGATGGTACAGAAATTAGTACAGCTAACTACGCGAATAATAACACTGTATTTATCACAATAACCGGTACTTACAATGAAGGCAAAAATACCGGAGTATCAAGTTCAAAGGTATATAAGGGCATTTCCAATGTGCCGACACTGCTTAAAGTTGCGGACGGCGAAACTGACGCCACAAATATGTATGTTGCTTATCTTGCGGACAGCGGTACACCGACTCGTCTGACTGTTGCGGTTATCATCAACTCGCAGAGCGACAGCGGTATGGCTGGTATCTACTTCATCTCTGTACCGAGCAATGGAGCAACTAAGACCACGGATCTCACCGGCAGCTACTACACCTACTATGCAGTGGTTGATAATGCTATTACCACCATTAAGGTAAACAGCGACTCTGAGGCTTATACAATGCTTGAGGGTCCTGCTACCGAAAAAGTTCCAAATGTGTATTATACCGGATTCTATAAGATCACATCGCAGAACTCTGACGGACAGGTTTTGACATTCGATCCTGTTCCGGTTGATGGCGAACAGGTTGTTTACGGACAGTACAAGAGCTTCTCCGGCGGCGTTCTGACCACAGTTGAGGGTGACGATAATGTCTCAGCAAACTATGTATGCGCGGCTGATGTGCCTGTATTCGTTGAGAAGAGTACAGTTGTAAATAGTTATTCAGTAAGATCTGGCAAGATCGCACCTGACACCGCATCGAATCTCAACAGCAGCGCAATGTATGTAGAATCCTGGGCTGATGACGACAACGGTACTTCAACTCAGTCAACCGGTAAGCATATCTACTACTTCGTGGATACAGATAACAATGTAACTGCAGTGTTCATTAAGTTTAGATCTGACGAAATAGATGCTGGTTCAAGTAAGTTGACAGGGAATAATCAAAAAGTGACGATTGATTCCAGTGTCTCTGGTGTGACTGTTGGATATGCAACAGGTTCCGTAAGTGGTGCAGTATATCAGGGATCAAAGGTTACTTTGACTGTATATACAACTACAGGTAGCACTGTGAAGATCAAATATGAGTACACTGATAGCTGGAAGCAGGTACAGACTAAGGAACTGACTGCTACAGAGTCAAGTGATAAAGATGGTAAATTCACCGCCACCTTCCCAATGCCTGCGGCTAATGTAACAATTACTGATTTGTCCGCTACGGATAAAGACGGTAAGGAAGTTTCTGTGACTACTCCTTCAGAAGATGGTACTGATGAAACGGAGGAACCTGCAGAAGCGGAAACTCCAGAGAGTGATGATGAGGGTGGCAGTGAGGAAGAAACCAACTAATCCATAGACAAAAATCCATAATACAAGAAAGAAAACTGAGGTTCAGATATATTCCTCCGCCGCTATGCGGCGGAGGATCTTGTTTTATCCGGCATACACATTTTGTAAAAGCAAAAATTCCCCGACGTTTCCGTCGGGGAACTCTTTATACGCGCCTGTCCGGTTAAACCGTAACGTGTGCCGCGCTCACGCGCCTACAACGAAGCCGTTCAGCGTCATGTGCGCTATGAGCTTGCCGTTATCATCTGTTATTCTTATCTCATAGAGACTTGTTTTCCTCCCCGACTTGACGCACTCCGCGGCGGCGTAGAGAACGCTGCCGTGTGACGGCGCGAGAAATGTTATTGAAGCGTGCTGCGATACCGTGTCCGTGTCCCCGCTATACGCGTTCGCGGCAACGGCAAAAGCGAAGTCGGCAAGCGTAAATATTACGCCTCCCATCGGCACGTTGTTGGCGTTCATGTGTTCGGGGCGCAGCTTCAGCGAACACAGCGACTTGAAGGGTTCCGCTGAATCTATCTCCACGCCTGTTATGTCGGCGTACCGATCGCTCTTGAATCTAAGTCTTATCTCATCCAGTGACGGCATTTGTATCATCCTCCAAAAAATTTATTCTCGCTCCAGCTTACAGGACCTCCGCAGCTTACGCAGTTGTCCGCGCTGTCTTTCCGTGTTATGTGCTGTCCGCAGTGCGGGCAGTCTCCGAACATTGTGCGGTTCAGAAAATCCGTTCCCTCGCGAAGCACCTTCATGCGTACAAGGCTTGTGTTGACCTCCTGACGTTTATATTCGCCAAAACCGACGGCAATATACCCGCTTTCAAGACCGGGTACGTCTTTCATGATGTACTCCGCCGTTTTCTGAACAGCAAGCCCCGTGTACCCGCCCGTGGCTGTGAACTGGCTGACAAGCAGCATATCTCCGGTATTGAATGTTCCGTCGTCAGGGCATACGGCGAACTTCTTTTTCCCCGCGACAACGTCGCTGTAGTACGGTTCTGTCTCTTTAATTTTGTGTACGTTCATTTTGCGATCCTCCTTGCTTACGAATTACGCGGTTTATCCGAATATGTCAGAGTGTAACCTCCCGCCGCGCAGAATTTCACCGTAATCATCTATGTACCATCGGCAGAGCTGTCTCATCTCCTCGGCTCCGGCGCGTGCCGCCGCCGATGTGTCAGCAACGCAGACGACAGGAAATCCGGCGTTTAACGCTGTTTTGACAGCGTATGGCGCGTCCTCGAATACGAGCGTTGAATTTTTTTGTGTGCCGAGCAGTTTGAGACTTTCCTCGAATATCAGAGGACTTGTTTTTCCCTCTCCGACCTCTCCGCAAGTCAGTATGCCCTCAAAGAAACGCAGAAGGTTGAGCCTGCCGAGTACTCCCGTGACGAGTTTTTTGTCTGTTGCGGACGCGACACGCATATGCACCCCGCGTGATTTGAGAAACTCCAATAATTCGATGGTGCGCGGCTTCACGCAAACCTCGCGGTAGCCCTTTTCAACGCAGCTATTTATCATTGAGCGCAGCTCGGCGGCTGTGTACGGCAGTGAGTACCGCTCTATCATATACGCTGAGGAATCCGCAACGCTCATGGTGCAGACAACATCGTCAATGTCCGGTTCGGGAGTAATGCCGAGACTTTCAAGCAGCCTTGTGCCGCGTGTGTCCCACAGGTGCATTGAGTCGATGAGAGTGCCGTCCATGTCAAATATCGCGCCGTCTGTTTTCATATATCGCCCTCCGTATACTCCGGCAGCTCGTGACTGTACCATATTACTATAGCTGTACCCTCGTGGACAGTCACAGAAAGCTCGGAGTTTGTAAATTCGTTGCTTATGCCGCGTGGTTCTGTGTCGGATATTGTCAGCCTGTCGGTAGTGTATTTTGTCCCACGTTCAGTCACGACCGCGCTGCCTCCGTATGCGAAAACTGAGAGTGTCACGCCGCAATGACCGCCGTGAAATGTCAGTGTGCCGTTTTTCAGCGCGGTAACGGTGATTTCGGAGCCTATGAGATAAGCGCGTACATTCAGCCCCGCCAGAAGCTGAATATTAGCGAGTGTATGGTCGAGTCTGCCGCCAAGCCCCCCGTATATGCGTATCTCATCGGCACCGAGCGACAGTGCGCGTTTCACGGCGAGAGACATATCGGTGAAGTCCTTTTCGCGTGGGTAAACCTCGCTGTTCGCCGGAATGTAGCCGAGAGAGTCGAAGTCTCCGATAATAATGTCAGGTTTGACGCTGAGAGCGTTCACGGCGTTAAGTCCCCCGTCTGCGGCAATTATAAGATCCCCTTTGGAAATATTTGCGCGGACACCGTTATATTCGCCCGCGCCGAAAATATGTGCTGTTGGCATAATGCTACACCTCTCTGTTGTCTGGCAGCCTTGGAATATATTATAACACAGGCTGACGGAAATTTGTAGAGAGAATTTGAATTTTTGTGTGTGAAGGTGAGCGCGGCGGGAGTGTGAAAATAAAATTATTCACAAAAAAATTCACAAACACTATACCATTTTCCGCCAAAGTGTGCTATAATTGTATTACGGCGAATGCCGTCATATTGAAAGGAGCTGACAGAGATGAAATTCACGTTTACCGAAAAAAGATTACAGACCTCCGAGGATTTGAGAGCTTACGCTGAGAAGAAGATTGGCAAGCTCGACAAATTTTTCAAAAACGATGCCGATGCGTCAGTCACGTTTTCGATTGAGCGCGGACGTTATATCGCGGAGGTAACTATCCGCAGCAATGGTATGTTCTATAGAGTTACCGAGATTACAGGCGATATGTATGCGTCGATCGATTCAGCGGTCGCGTCTATAGAGCGGCAGATTCGCAAGAATAAGACCCGCCTTGAAAAGCGTCTGCGTACAGGTGCGCTTGAACGGGAGATCAAGCCCGAACCGCTGCCTGAGTCCGATGAAGATGAGGATGAGTCGGAGCCGGAATTTAATGTCATACGCAAGAAACGCTTCTCAGTGAAGCCAATGACAGTGGAGGAAGCGATATTGCAGATGAACCTGCTGAACCACGAGTTCTTTGTGTTCAAAAATGAGGATTCCTCCGGTGAGTTCTCCGTTGTCTATAAGCGCAAGAACGGCGGTTACGGACTTATCGAGAGCGACTGAGTATGAAGCCCCCGCTATCCGGCGGGGGAGTATGAACAGCTTGCGTGGATCTTAAAAACCCCGGAAATAGCGGAAAACGCGCTTAAATTGTAATGCCTGAAAGCATGGTAACGCCGCGTTTTCCGCGAACATATAATAAACATTGGAAATTGCTATGCCCGCCGGTATAAGAGGTACGAAATGACGAATATCCGAGAATCAGACAGGGTGAAGCGCACAAAGTCCGCGCTTCGCTCGGCTTTGCTGTCGCTCATGATGAGAAAGCCTGTAGACCATATATCAATAAAGGAGCTTTGCGAGACCGCCGGTATATATCGGGGGACTTTTTACGCTCATTACGACAGACCGGAGCAGATACTCAAGGAGGTCGAGGACGAATTATACGCGGTACTGCGTTCATACATTGATTCGTATGAACACTCGCGGGATATTCCCAAGATACTCGCGAAAGCGTTGACATTACTGGCGGAGAAGAAGGATCTGGCGATGGTAATGCTGGGTTCCTATGGCGATACTGAGTTCATGGAACGTCTTATAAATTTGGCGCATGATATATGTATCGCGAGTTGGGGTGGACAGTCGCCGGAGGTGAGCGTTGAGCAGCTTGAGGCATCGTATCAGTTCATCGCGAGCGGCACACTCAGACTTATACGCGAATGGCTAATTTCGGGTGCGGAGAAGCCGCCGGTGGAGCTTGCCGCGCTGATATATGATCTATGCAATTTCGGCGTTGGGTCGATCGTGAGCCTGCCGAAAACTATGTCTCCTACATCGGTTCTCGGATATGACAATTTTGAAAAGATGGTGATGGAATCATGATTCGTATAGGCTGCCACCTCTCAGCATCCGGAGGTTATGCGGCAATGGCAAAGACAGCGCACTCCATAGGCGCGAATGTGTTTCAATTTTTTACCCGTAACCCGCGCGGAGGCAAGGCAAAGGAGATAAAAGCCGATGATATAGCGAGGTTCAGGGAGCTTCAAAACGAGTACGGCATCTCGACAATTCTCGCGCACGCGCCATATACAATAAACCCGTGTGCGTTGAAGCCGGAGGTTTTGGAATTTGCGAGAGCAACAATGTCAGACGACCTGAGAATACTTGAAATGACACCGGGGAATATGTACAATTTTCACCCCGGCTGTCACGTCGGTCAGGGGTATGAGCGCGGCGTAGAGCTGACGGCGGAGACACTGAATATAGTTCTGTTTCCGGAGATGACAACTACAGTGCTTCTTGAGACAATGGCGGGAAAAGGCACAGAGGTTGGATGTATGTTTGAGCATCTAAAGGGAATAATAGACAGGACAGAGCTTAGCGATAAACTCGGAGTCTGTTTAGATACCTGCCATGTATACGACGCGGGATATGATATAGTCAATGATCTTGACGGCGTACTCACGAGATTTGACGATGTGGTGGGGCTTGACAGGCTGAAGGCGGTGCATCTGAACGACAGCAAAAACCCGTTTAACAGCCATAAGGATCGGCATGAGGTGATAGGCGGCGGCAGCATTGGACTTGAGGCGTTCAGAAGGATAATAAACCATCCGGTTTTGAGAGATCTGCCGTTCTTTCTCGAAACGCCAAACAACCTTGAGGGGTATAAAAGTGAGATTTCGCTGCTTAAAGAGATGAGTGAAGCTGAGTGAAAGCGTTTACCCTGAGACAATACTAAAACCTTTGGTATTTTAGTATCATGTAAGACAGTAACGGTCGGTTTATAACAGCAAGGAGGTATTCCATGGATTACGCAAAATTAAAAGGAACAAGGACAGAGGAGAATCTGCGAACGGCATTTTCAGGTGAAAGTCAGGCGCACACAAAGTATCTATACTATGCGTCGAAAGCGAAGAAGGACGGCTATGTCCAGATCGGCGATATTTTCACCGAGACCGCGCTAAACGAGAAGGAACACGCCAAAATATGGTTTAAGTACCTGCATGAGGGCGAAATGCCGGCAACGATCGACAATCTCCACGACGCGGCGGACGGCGAGAACTTCGAGTGGACTGATATGTATGACAAGTTCGCGAAGGAAGCCGATGAGGAGGGCTTCACGGAGTTAGCGGTCAAGTTCCGCATGGTTGGCGAGGTGGAACGTCACCACGAGGAGAGGTACAGAAAGCTCATCACAAATATTAAAGAGGGGCTTGTGTTCTCACGCGATGGAAGCACAGTCTGGATCTGCTCAAACTGTGGGCATATTGTTATAGGGTCTAAGCCGCCCGAAGTCTGCCCCGTATGCGCTCATGAGAAAGCATACTTCGAGATTAAAGCGGCAAATTATTGATAGACCGCTCCCGCGAATGACGTTCGTGATGTGATTGACGAAATAGCAAACGGGCTGCCGCTTTATAAAGGCTGGCAGCCCGTATTTTACTGTTGGCGCACCCCGCAAGGAAGAAAATACCCGTGCGGACAATTTTGATTTATTATTGAGGGAAGATTTTTTCGCCGCAGATGGGATCGAACGGCACAGAGCAACAGAAATATTATTGCCGTTTGCTACAACCGCTTTGATATATCTTTTCTCAGTCTCAGAATGATTTTCTTTTCCAGTCGGCTAATGTATGACTGTGATATGCCGAGTATTTCAGCGACCTCCTTCTGTGTTTTTTCACTCTTTCCGCTAAGACCAAAGCGCATGATGATTATTGTGCGCTCCCTTGTAGAGAGTCTGCTGAGTGCCTCATAAAGAAGCTGCCGGTCAACATCATCCTCGATCGGGCGCATAACTATGTCGTTTTCCGTGCCGAGAACGTCCGCTAAAAGAAGCTCGTTGCCGTCCCAGTCGGTGTTAAGAGGTTCGGAGATCGACACCTCCGTCCTCTGTGAGTTTACCTTGCGAAGGTGCATCAATATCTCATTTTCGATACAGCGGCTTGCGTATGTAGCGAGCTTAATTTTTTTGCCGCTGTCAAATGTGCTGACAGCTTTAATCAGTCCGATCGTTCCGATAGATATAAGATCCTCAAGGTTTACGCCGGTGTTCTCGAACCGACGCGCTATGTAAACCACAAGACGCAGATTGTGTTCGATAAGTTCCTGTCTCGCGCCTATGTCTCCCTGCGAGAGACGTTCGAGAGCGTCAGATTCCTCCTCCTTACTGAGCGGTGCGGGCAGTGTTTCGCTGCCGCCTATGTAAAATACTGTTCCGACGGGGAACAGCCGGTTCAGCAGCCGCCGTATCAAACCGGTGAGCTTTTCAAAAAACATTCTTGCCTCCTATAGTTGGGTCAGTGTATAGTGGTCAGCGAATAGCAAGCTGCGGTCAGTTGATATTGGGCTGGGAAGACTGCCTGGTGAGAGAGCGTTGACAGGCTAAACAATGCCTTATCAAAAATCACGCGCTTGCTATTGCGGCAAAGCCCTCGGCGGTGTGAAGTCCGCTTCTTGAAATCGCAATGACCGCACCTTTTACAGGCTCCCCATCGCGAAAGACAGAATCCGGCTTGAATGCCGGGAGCAGTCCGTCTCCGCTGACGGTGGCGCAGGGGATGAGGCGGAACGCACACTGTTCGAGGTTCAGCTTTTCGATGGCGGCAACGGGATCCTCACAGTATTTCAGTATATCACGCTCCTTTTTTGTCAAAACAGGCTCTAAAGAGTCAAGACCGCAGACTATTACTGTGCCGCCGGAGAATGGGTCACGCAGCGCGTTGCCGGTATCGCGAAGAGCTGTCACCGTGACACTCCTTCCGCAACGCGAGATTTTTACCGTGCTAAGTTCCCCCTTAACGCGGTGCTTTGCCGTGTTCCTGAACGCGAGAGTGAATACAGCCGCCGACACAGCGATTGCCGTGAAGATGAGAGGGATAGTAATGCCGGTTCCGTTTCTCATCATCGCGGCGCAGAGAACAGCACCCGCCAAAGATGCCGACAGCGCGAAGAACGTCAGGCACAGTCTTAAAAGAACGCTTGTCACACCAAACGATATAAGCACGATTCCGGCTCCGATTGACAGCTTCACAATAAAATGATTCAGTACCGACGCTCCTGCCGCCGCGACACCGTAAACTCCTCCGAACACCGCCGCGATTACGGCGCGAACCCGCCTCACCGGAGTACCTGAGAGCTTTGCTGTGAGAATGATAAGTATGTAGTCGATTACGGCATTTTCCAGAAACAGCTCATCAGCGTAAATAACAGTCACATTACCACCTCCTTTTGCGTCGCGTGAGCGGGAACCGGGGAGTGAATATATTATAATACGATGCCACCGCAAATTAAGTCTAAATTTTTCAGATGTATAAAATTTCACACATTCCGCAAGCTATATACGGAGGTGCGATAAAAATGAGAATGACAAATAAAGAGTACAGTGACTATGTTGACAAAAAGACACCAAACTCAAAGCTGAGTGTCAATGTGCTTTTCGCGTTTTTGATAGGCGGAGCGATATGCTGCGCCGGAGAAGGTCTGCTTAACGGCTATAAATCGTTGGGGCTTACGGACGACAACGCGGCAACGGCGGTCAGTGTGACGCTTGTGTTTATTGGTGCGCTGCTGACAGGCTTCGGGGTTTATGATAACATAGCAAAATATGCCGGAGCGGGAACGCTTGTGCCGATAACAGGATTTTCAAATTCGGTTGTGTCACCGGCACTTGAATTCAAGGCTGAGGGCTTCATCACGGGAACGGCGGCAAAGATGTTCATAATCGCGGGTCCTGTGCTTGTGTTCGGAACTGTTACGAGCGTTGTGTACGGTCTGATACTTTTAATATTGGGAATGTAGGTGGGAAAAAGAGCTATAAAGCAGCTTCAGACCCGTGTACCGTGAGAATATAAAAGCTCTCCGGAACCTGATCGGGGATTTCGGAGAGCTTAGGGAGTAATGTATACTTAAGGAATCTCTGAACAAATGCGTCATCGATGCTTTGCGGATATTTTCTGTCAGAAATGCGTTGCTCAAACCTGAAATACATCAGGTATTCCTGCGCTTTCGCGCCTTTCTCTGACGAAAAATCTCTCGCAAGTCACTCTAGCCGATTTATTCAGAGCTTCCTTATAGACAAAGTATATCAGGATTTTGCTGTGGAACCACGCGAGGGGAATATTGTTTTTTGCCGAAACTGATTTGGCGCGATTGTTGCCGTTTACTGTAGCCTTGACTATGCGTTATTAGCGTTTTCAGAGCGGACAGGCGGAAGGTGAGCTATAAAAATCTCCGAACCTGTGCGGGTTCGGAGATATGTTTTGGAAAATTTTAATGATTATCAATAGCTTACAGATAATTTATCATAGACGCTGGCATACGCTACCGCATCCGGCATTAAATTATATCATCACAGCACCAGCGCGTTCACAGCCTCCACAAGTGATACAACGTCAGCTCTCGCGACAGTTCCGATAGTCTCGCCGTCAACGACAGCTACGCAGTACTCGCCGTCAAGCCGGTAAAATTCCATCGTAACCTGCGGTTCACCGTCAAGGCTGAGCTTCGCCGTTACAGAGATTTCTAATTTGCCATCAGTCACATCGTTCGTAAACTCCGAAATTTCAAGTGCCGTAAGCGCGGTCTCAAATCCGCTTATGTCTATGCCGTCATCGTCTTCGCTATCATCGTCGGGAACCGAGCCATCAAGGTACCAGCTTGTGGTGTTGTCATTCGTGTTAAATTCGGATGTCAGTGTGTAGCTTTCACTGTCAAGCGTCACATCAAACGATGATACATCCTCGAACTCCGCCGGAAGAACCTCCTTGTGCCGCAAGTCGTTATAGGACACAAGCATCAGACTCTTGTAATCATACGCGCTGAGATTGTAAATGATCTGTGAATCACCGACCCTGCAATACGCGGTGGTAACATCCTCAAGCTCCGCGTCTGCCTCATCCGGTGAACGGCTTATGTTCAGCGTAAACTCGCCGCTCTCCGTCTGCTCACCATCCTCGGCAGTTTCGGAATAACTGACAGTCACCGCAAGATCCGGCACACCAAGTCCGCTATCAGCAAGCTCCGCAGCGGTCACGTTATATGTGTAGTAATCGTCCAGAGATATAGATGTCAGTGTCGAGAGATAACTCGTTACGAGACTTGTATCGAGCGGAAGATTTTTGTCAGCGGTGAAATACACATCGCTGTCACGGTAGGTGTTCCCGTTGTCCTCGCTGTATATTATAGATATATTCTCGGCTCCGACAGCAGTGAGACTCTCCGCCGCGCCGAGATACGGCAGTGTATCGTTCAAGATAAGATCATCCAGCGCGATGTCAAAATCCTCCATCGGGTCGTGGCTCACAAGATACGCGCCGCCGTCTCCGATCGAGACGTAACGCTCCGAATCGAGTGTGCTGTAGTCACCGAGCGTTATTGTGTAATCTCCGCTTTCAGAGGATATATTTATGGTACACACCGGATCGTCAAGCCCGTACTGTGAAAAGTCGCTCACATCCTCAATAGCGAACGTCACGCCAAACGATTCAAACTGTTCCAGCAACGCCTCAATGCTCTCGTCCGACACAGGAAACGCCTCGTCACCGTCGTAGATCCATCCGTCATCCCTGTGAAACGACAGTGAGACGCTGTCCGTCTCCCACGACAGAGCTGTCACGCTGTCGGTCGGAATTTCCAGAATTATCTCGTCACTGTTTTTGATGTTATCAATATGCGTCTCTATGAGGGAAACCGCGAATGTGGCAATTACCAGAACGACAAGCACGGCGGCGAGTATTATAAGACGTTTACCCTTCGCCATTCTGAACGCGCCTCCTCATAAGGACAACTACAATGCCTATGCCTAAAAACAGTATCGGAACAGCCGCTATCATTATAAACTCCAGCAGCGAAGAGGACGCTGAATCTATCGACAGATATGTGTAGCCTAAGGACTTGCTTCGTATAGCAAGTGCCTCACGCTCACCGATAAGTTCCGATAAGGCGTTCATAGCAATATTCACATTCGCTCCGGATGAGAACGAGTTGTACGATTCCTCAAGGAACAGCGAGGACGAGAACCATATCATCTCTCCGTCTCCGTCCGTCTCAACTGTCACCGCGAGAGCGAATGAACCGGGTGTGTCATCTTCCTCCATGTCATAAGTTTCAAAGTTATAGCCATCGGTTTTGCTGAATGAAGTGTCGGATGAGATAAGAAGCGCAGTAACACCGGTGTTTGCGTTGCTTACATCAAGCCCCTGAGCGATCGGCATATTCACATAGTAACGCTCCTCAATAAGCGGATCTGTTATATCGTTCGATGTCATGTTCGGCAGGAGAAGATACGGAAGACCCATACCGTAATATGATCCGTAATAGCTTGAGTCTGTCTCCAGCACAAACCCCTCAACAGGTTCTATACCGTAATCCTTGAGAAGTGTTGTCAGCGTTGTCAGCGTACCCGCCTCCACCGCGCCTGACACAACCATCAGCTTGCCGCCGTTTGATATATACTCCCTCAATACGTCAAGCTCACTTTCGGATATATCACTCTCCGGCGCGTAAATAAGCACACAGCTTGCGTCCTCTGGCACTTCGCCGGTTGATACAAGTGAAAGGCTCTCTGTCTCGATATTCTCCTTTTCAATCTGACCCGCGAATGTATCTGGAAGATCAGGCTCACCGTGACCTTCAAGGACATACATTTTTGGAAGCTCCTCGCTCACGACATAGTCTATAGCCGATGTTATCTGACCTTCACCGTCAAAATCGCTGTATGAGTATGAGTAGCCGTTAGATTCCACGAGATATATGTCATAGTAGTCTATATAACGGCTTTTATCGCCGCTTGCTACTATCAGACTGTTATTCGATGCGGTTTCGTCTGTGTATTGCTGCGTGAACGTCGGGTAAACATCAGGGTTTATCTTTGTCACTGTGATATGCTCAGAGAGACTTTCGTATTTTGAGAGCAGATTCGAGATTATGCTGTCCTCGCTGTCAGCCTGAACTATCCAGTATATAGTAACGTCCTTATCAAGCGAGTTGAGAACGACCTTTGTGTCGCTTGTGACTGAATAAAGCTGTGATGAACTCATATCCAGCTTTGTGACTGTTGTCGGGAGAACAGACGCGAATATGTTTACAGTAATAAGTATCGCCAGAATGATCGCTATAACGGCAAGCGAATAAACTCCGCCGCGAAACGCTATCTTTCTCAGGCTCCTGTCCTTTTTGTTCATCAGTTATACCTCCTTTTCTCCAGCGACTGTATTGCGAGAAACAGGAAGAACACGATAACGGTAAGATAGTACACTATAGCCGTCACATCAAAAACGCCGTCCACAAATACATAGAACCTTTCAAAAAGCGACAGCTTCTCTATAATATCAGGAACAAGTCCCTCAAAGAGAGTGCTGTCTATGTAATACACAACAGCTGTTGCCACCGCAAGGACGATTCCTACGCCGCAGGTGAGGTTGTCGCTCCTTGTCATGCGGTAGATTATAAGGCACAGGAGCAGTATGCAGACGAATATAGCGGCGAGAGATCCGAACGCTGAGGTTATGATGTACTCCGAAATGCTGACGCTGAAGTAGTTGAACAGGATAACGGCGATCCCGATTCCGGCGGCGAACCCCTGATTGTCCGTCAGTGACGATATGAACACGCCAACAGCTATAAGAGCCGCGCCAAGCATGAAGAACGCGAAGAGTGTGCCGTAGGATGTCGGCAGATAGACATCGCCGAACTGGGCGAAGATGAGCGGGTATAAGGAGATAACGCACATAGGAACAAGAAACACTATTAAAAGCGCGGCATACTTTCCGAGTACGACCTCCAATGTTGAGATCGGCAGAGAGTAGAGAAGCTGATCGGTCTTCTGTTTGCGCTCCTCGGCTATAACGCGCATAGTCAGTATCGGTACAATTACAACGAATACCATCGAGCAGAAATAGAGAACATACTCGAAATTCGCGTAGGAAGCCTGTATATTGTAAAGCATTGCCCCAAAGCCAACGAACACCAGTAAAAGCGCGCCGAATAGATACGCTGTCAGCGAATGAAAGTACGATCTCAGCTCATGTTTTAATACAGCAAGCATCAGTCACCGTCTCCTCTCTGTGAAGAATCAGGGCTATCAGAACCCATGCTGTGTCCGCCTGAATTGTCGAAGTCCTCAAATTTCGCGGCGTTGTCCGGTTCAGTGACCGGAATATGTTCAGTGACCGCGCCGGACACAGGGCTTTCTGAAGCTACAGTTTCACCGGAGACAGGAACTTCTCCACCACTATCTTCTGTGAGTTCTATGAATATATCCTCAAGATTTGCCTTTGTAAATGTAAGCTCCAAAAGCGCGGTACCCGCCGACGCGAAAGCGCGGAACACATCTCTTGTCACATCGTATATATTCTCGTGGGAGGTTTCGAGCTTTGCCGAGACGAACCCGTCATCGCGTGAAGTGAATGAAGCGTCTGAAATGAGCGAAATGTTCCCGATTATATCACGCGCAGTATCCTCGCCGCAGTCCGCTGTAATTGAGACTGTACCCGGAGCGGTGAGACTTTTCTCCAGAGTTTCCGGTGTGTCGAACGCTATGAGCTTTCCCTTTGAGATAATGAGAACCTTTTCACAGATGGTCTGAACCTCTGAAAGAATGTGAGAACTCAAGAGAACTGTGTGGCTCTCGCCGAGAGACTTAATAAGGTCACGTATTTCGACGATCTGAATAGGGTCAAGTCCCACAGTTGGTTCGTCAAGTATGATAACCTTTGGATTTCCCATAAGAGCCTGAGCAATACCAACGCGCTGACGGTAGCCCTTTGAGAGTGTCGATATGCGCCGGTGACGCACATTGGAAAGTCCTGTTCTCTCTATGGCATCGTCAACGCTCTGTGATAGTGTCCTGCCTTTAAGTCCTTTTGCCTCGCCGACAAATCTAAGGTATTCCTCCGCAGATTCGCTTAAATAGAGAGGCGGCTGTTCGGGAAGATACCCAATGAGGCGTTTTGCCTTTTTAGGTTCATTGAATATATCAATGCCGTCAATTCTGACACAGCCAGCCGTGGGCGAGAGACAGCCGGTAATAATATTCATCGTTGTGGTTTTACCCGCCCCGTTGGGACCGAGAAAGCCGTATACATGACCGTCTTCAATGTCAAATGTCAGATCATCCAAGGCTCGAAACTCACCGTAATATTTGGTGAGATTCTCCACCGAAATCATTTATATTCCTCCTTTTTGCGATAAAGAAAATGCCCGCTCCGAAATTCACCGTGATGAGAAACTCAGAAAAGCATCACGATTGATAAACCGCCGAACCGCGCCAAGGAAGGAGTCGGCACGGTCACACGGCATTGAAGAGGTGGTGTCGGAGCGAGCTTATATATAATTATAGACGCGCAAGCCAAAATGTAGTTGAAAAGAAAAGTTAAGAAATTATTATTCTTAAAGATTCTGAGACTTTACAGAAAATGGACATTTATTGCCGCTTACCGCAGCCGGCGTGAAAATCAGACAGAATGTGATCGATATGCAAGAAAATACGGTGCTGAACCTTCCGGCATGGCTTCACAGTATGGCAAGCCGGTCATGCGCGGAGTGACCGCTCCAATTTTCCGCAGAGATACGGATGGAAAGGGTTTACAAGGAGATTATGATGTGTTATACTGATAAACGCGGAATATGACGATTTGCAAAGCCTTTAGGCTGAGACAGGTTTACGGAGATTTTTTGCCGGAACTAAGCACATTTTACAAATTCACGTTCGCGCAATTTCCGCAAAGGTTTCCGCGAATGTTCAGAACATGAAAGTATGCTAAAAGCATCGGTCAGGCTGCCTTTTTGGGGCGGCGAAGTTCGCCTTTCCTGTAGCCCATGGGAAGTTCCACCGCGTTTGCGAATATAAAAAGCTCAGTTCCGATCATTACTATTGTATCGGAAAGCTCCGTTGCTCCGGCGGCGGCAACACCTAAGAAAAATATCGCGAGAATCGAGGAGAACAGTGTCCATACCGCGTTCCCGCGCCCGAATGAGTAGCCCGCTATATATATGGAGGCTATCGAGGACGAAGCCATCGCGAGACATTCAAAGCAGAAGTCCAAAAGCACGGGATTGCTCGCGTTATCGTGGAATATAAGTACCATCCAGAAGCAGAAGAACACAGACGGCACAACATCAAGCTGTTTTACCGCGCCGTTGTACCCAAATCGGCAATGCGCCGCAAAAGCCGCCATTCCGATTCCTGATAGTATGCCGAATGCCGCGAATATATACCGCACGGTATTGGCAACATACAACGCTGAGCCGCTCCCTGCGGCGAGCAGTGACCCTATCGTCACCATGACACCGCCGAGTGTACTTGCGGCGAATGAAACAGTACTGTACTTATCGTCACCGGAACTCTTTTTGTTTGCCAGTGCCGCAAGTACCGCAGACAGAGCGGCAATCAGAATAATGACAGCCGATAGTGCCATGAGTGCTGTCGTCCACTTGCCGTCTGTGACAGCAAGACCGGAAAAAACCTCAAATTCGTACATAAGCTCCTGCTTTCTCATGAAAAATCCGCAGATCGCGGCAATAAGCGCGAGAGCGGGAAACGCTGATTTTTTAAGCATATTATTCGCCCCTGTTTAATAGATTTATTGTGGAAACGCTCATCGTACCCCTGAGAGCGGACGGGCATTCCGGAACAGTCTCTATTTTACTCCGTCTGTCCGTCAAAGTCAACGCATTGGAGATAAAAAGTTATGAAGTATACTGTAATAATAGCACTCGTTTGTGCCGCCACAGCCATGTTCCTGCCAATACTGCTTTCACCTGTCAATGCCCCCAACGCGGAGATACCGGCAGCCGATGAGCAAATTTCGGATGAATACAGCACCGATGAAGTGTCCTCCGAAAAAACCGCCGCCGGTGATAACACTGAAGCTGACGAAACTACGGATGGTGACATCGGATCGAACGAAGCAAGCGTGTCTCCATACTACACAGAATCGGGCAGTGACGCGGACACCATAATTACGCTCAAGAATGGGGACGAGTCACTTGAAATATCGCTTTCCGATTACCTCTATGGCGCGCTTGCGGCGGAGATGCCCGCGTCCTTTGAGACGGAGGCACTGAAGGCGCAGGCTGTCGCTCTGCGAAGCTACCTTTTGAATAAGCTGAAATTCTCTCCCTCAAATAATCACGAGGAGGACATCTGTTCAGACAGCACCTGCTGTGCCGCGTGGCTTGACGATGACGCGCTCAAAGCTCTCTGGGCGGACAGCTATGACTACTACAGCGAAAGGCTGAGAAATGCCGTTCTGGAAACTGACGGGGTTGTGATTCTGTATGATGGGGAACCCATATCTGCGGTTTTTCACTCTTCATCGGCGGGGTATACGGAGAACGCCTCGGAGGTGTGGTCGGGTGACGCGCCGTATCTTGTGAGTGTTGAGAGCATAGAGTGCGCGGACGATATACCGGGATATGTGTATTCGGTGACGGTTTCAGCGGAGGACTTTCGGGAGACGGTGCTTGCGGCATATCCCGACGCGGAATTTCCGGAGTCTGTAGAGGAGTACATAGGTGAGATTGAATATAACGGATCCGGACGCATACACAGCGTCGAGATTGGAGGCGTGACGATCTCCGGAGTGAAGCTGCGCTCGCTCTTTGGACTTCACAGCACGGCTGCGGAATTCAGCTTCGATACGCAAAACAGCACGATTACAATGACCTCCACAGGCTACGGACACGGTGTTGGCATGAGCCAATACGGAGCGAACGCGATGGCGTGTGAGGGCTGCGGCTACGAGGAAATTCTGGCGCACTACTATGCCGGAACGGAGCTTGGCACTATGTAAAGGGGAGCGGACTATGGCGTGAATTGCGCCAATGCCGTGGACAATTTGAATCTGCGCGGCTTGGTCAAAGAACCTGTCCGATGAAGCGGCAGGAGACTATAAGAAAACGCGGTGTGTTAGCCGCCGGATGGCAGGCGGAGGAAACTCCGTCAATCGGGAACCGATTGAAAATTGCTTTCTGTGTCCGCTGATCTGTTGCCTTCAGCTGTAAGGACATCGTTAAGATTTACGACAGTGAGTTCTTTTTTCAGGGCGTATCTGACTGTGTGAGCCGTGCCGCCACGGTTTGATTTCAGGTAACATATACAGGCACTGCTGTTGTCAACGAGAAATCTGTTTCGCTCGAGCAGGCAGCTTTTGGTGTATTCTTCAGAGATGAGTGTGCAGCTGTCGGCAATCTCCTTGAGCCACTCATACTTGACCTTGTTGTTTTCGCTCCACTTCTTTGACTGTTCAAGTGCCGGTATAATAAGGTGGTAGCGGATTACAGGCAGCTCCTCCCGCAGAGCCACGAGAGTTTCGGCAGCCATTGTGTCGAACCCTATCGCGCCGCCGGTGAGAAAATCAGTGTACCCATACTCCACCATCCGCCGCACCGCCGCGTCTAAAAGAGTGGCGAGCCGCGCTATGTGCGCTTTGTTTATGAATCTGTGTCCTGTGAAACAGCAGGTAGTTTCAATATCCACGTTCAGTTCGCCGCCTTTATAACTATGCTTAGAGCAATATTTTATCTGACCCTGAGTAAACCTCAAGCTCGTTCGGTGAGCTGCGGATCCGCAGTTTACGGTTATTATAATATCACATATTATCCGTTTGAGTCAAGTGTTAAGAACGGGATCAGATTTTCGGCTGGTTCCTGACCGGTGGTGTTTCACGCGCTTCGTCTGTTATAAGGAGGACACACGATCGAGAGACTGACGATAGCGCACGAATTGCCGCGCCTGTAAATTTAAGAAGATAGCAGAGCGCTGCCCCTGATGGCGGTGCCTTGCGCTGAACATGGACAACCGTCCGCGCCGAATAGCGGCAGGTTCAGACGTTTTTCGTCAAAAAATTGAAATCCGCTCTTGAATATTTTTGCAATATGCTGTATAATGATAACCAAGAAGAAGTTGCCTTAGAGACTTTTAAGGATCCCAGCGTGTGCGGATTTATGAGCATAATTTTCTGAGTACAGGGCGGGAAAACGCAAACATATTGCGTAGCGCGTTTTTTTGCGCGGTAATTGGCGAATTTGCCGAAAAAACGTGTGCGGGAAGATACTGAAAAGGCTCTTACGCTTCACCTCAAAATCTCGTTTCGCTAAAGGAGAATACAGATATGGCTAACAACTACGGCTCAGGTAATCAGGGCTACCAAAACGGGGGCTACCCAAACCCTCAGCAGCAAGGTTACAACGCCAATCCCCAGCAGCAGGGCTATGGTATGGGTTCCCAGCAGCAGGGTTATCAGAATCAGGGTCAGCGCGGTTACGGCGCAAATCCGGGACAACAGGGCTACCAGAACGCGGGACAACAGGGCTACCAGAATATGGGGCGGCAAGGGTACAACACAAATCCGCGGCAGCAGGGTTATCAGAACCAGGGTCAGCAGGGCTATGGTATGGGTTCCCAGCAACAGATGTACCAGAATATGGGTCAGCGGGGAAGCGTTTCCAATTACCCCGTTATGCAGCAGGGCGGAATGGGCGCGCAAGCGGCGGGGAAGCCTAAAAAGAAGGCAAACGTGAAGCTCATTATCATTATAGCTGTCGTGGTGGTAATTGCTATCGCGGCTATAGCTGTGGTTGTACTCTTTGCCATGGGAGTAATAGATTTTTCTTCAACTGCGACAGCGAATACATACATAATAGGCGCGGTCACGGAGAATGGCACGGCATATATACCGCTTATGAATGGTGAGAGTCTCAAAATAAAAGAAGAGACTATAGGCGCGCTCATGACACCGGATCGCGAACACGTTGTGGTGTATCTTGGGGACGGAAGGCTCTACGCGACAGACGGGGATCTGGAAAATGAGGACACAATCAGCGAAAACTCCAGCGGACTCAACTGCGTTTATGATGAGGGGATCTTATATTATGAAACATCCGCTGATGATGAGGGCAATATTCACCGCGCACTCTATCGTTACACATTCGAGGATGAGAAATCTCTCAAGCTGAGCGATGATGTTAGATCTATCGTGACGGCTGACAATTCTCTCGCGGCTCTCTATACGACAGGGAGCGGTGAAATATACACGATCAGATATGACTGGGATGATCCGGAGAAAATAGGTTCTTTTGACAGCTCGGCTTTACTTGTGACAATCTCCGATGATGCCAGTATAGCTGTATGGCAGGAATGGGATGATGACGGTTACAGGATAATGCTCAACGATGATGGCGATGATAAAAAAATCGCGAGCTACGATGACTACGAGTACAGGAATGTATACGCGACGTTCAGCGCGGATCAGAATATGCTTGTCATTGTGGACACATCCAGCGGCGACATCTTTATAAAGGAACCGGGCGAGGATGATATAGGCAGGGTCAGTCTCCGAGGTTACATTTCAAGCTACAGTATTTACACCAACGCCGGCGAACTGAGCCAATGCAACGCTCAGCAGATCAACAGTCTCTATTTATTAGCTTATTCCAACAGCTCCGAGAATCTCTACTACATTGATGTAAGCGACAAGACGGAAGCTGAAAAGGAGAAGGTTCTCTCCGGTGTGGATTCGTTCTATATTGCTGACAGGTATATTGTCTATCTCAACGACAGCAACAGTCTGTATTACGCCACTCTGAACGGTGATGAGATAAATGATGAGAATAGGATATCAAGCGATGTGTATTCTCTCGAAATAAATGATTCCTCCAAGTATGTGTACTATTTCAAAAATCACACCAGCTTCAGCATCGTGGCGGATCTGTATGTGTACGATTTGAGCAAAGGCGAACCGAGCAATATAGACTCAGATGTGTATATCAGTAATGTTTCGTTCGACACCACGGGAGAGTACATCTACTACCTGACAGAGATTGAGACTGTGGACAGCAACCTGAACATCATTGGGGAACTGAATGTATACAGTGCAAGCAAAGGTGAGAAAGACAGAATCTCCACTGATGTTTATTCCTGTTACCCGCTTGTTGACTCAGGTCTTGAGAGCGGCAGAGTGAAGAGTAATTCACTGATTTACAAGAAGTACATATCCGAGAACAGTGACAGCAAGGTTCTTTTTGACTGGTATTACTACAACGGCTCCGAAGCTGACAGGTTCGCGTCGGAATTGTGTGAATAAAGGTATTGTACTCAAAGCCGGAATCTTTTCGGCTTTGAGTCTTTCTACCCGTACATAAAGATCCTGAGAGCTTTCAGGGATGGCGACACTTACAAATTGCGAAATAAATTCTCAACCGGCTCCCACGCGGCGCAATAGTCTGAAGGATCCGGTTGGCTGCACAAGGCTTGTCCGGCGAGGGCTCACGAGCTTAAATAGAAGAAAAGGACGGTTATTGCCGCCCTTTTCGTATTCTGTCCTGCCAGGGTTACTCAAGGCTGTATTTTCCTTCAAATTTACAGTGCATATACATGAATACCCGCTTTGTGTCCTGCAAATTCCAAAGAAAAAGTGATAGAGTTTTATGCCGGAATGGGGTGTTATATTGGATCAAATCGAAATAGAAAAATTCATTTCACAGCTTCGCAAAGAGAATGAAATGACAAGTTCAATACAGGGGAAACAACAGTGAAAAACCTTCTGAAATAAAAATGTACCCGTCTGAATCCCTGTCAGGAATCAGACGGGTTTTTATGCACCCCGAAACCGTTGACTGACAGCCGATAAGTGATTCAGTACCTTATCACTTGTTTGGGCAAGAGCTTTGAGACTCGCAATAAAGCACTTCACCCGCGAGAGTATAATATAAAGCGGCAGACAAATGAAAGTGACCGATGATAAAAATCAGTCACCGGTCACTTAGCTTCTATTCAATCATCTATATCGCGCTCCAGAATAGCTCCATCGGAGCAGCGGATCTTATATTCATACTCTTTTCCGGAATAACGGAACTCTATCTCATAGACCTCAACACCGTCGTCGCTGTCTTTCTTAGCCTCTTTGAATGTCACACTGTCAACCGTTGCTCCGGCATCCGTGACAGCGATTTCCTTCGCGCTATCAAGATCGATCGCTCCGCCGGTTTCCGAGCCGCCGGAAGTGTTTCCTCCTCCAAAGTAATCGACATCCTTTTTGTAAACCGACCCGTCAGCGGCGTTGATCTCATACTCATACTCCGCGTTTGACGTATAGAACTTGAGTTCATAGACCTGTGTGCCGTTTTCGTAGTCTGTTTTCGTCTCCGTAAACGTAGCGTCAGATTCAGAAACTCCCGCGTCTGCGAGAGCGATCTCTTTTGCCGCGTCAAGCGTTATGTTGTCTCCGGTATCAAGAGTGTCAACCGCCGTTTTTGCCGCGCAGCCGGTCATAATAAGCAGCACTGCCAGAATAAGCGGCAGCAGCTTCGCCGTTTTTGAAAAGCTCCCTTTGCCTTTGATTTTCATTTTTTCCTCCTTAAAATTTACCCAGATAACTTTCCGCCCGCGCCGCTATGACGCGCTTTTGAGTGATTCCTGATTCAATTTACGGTTTACCGCGTGTGAAAAGCCGCCTTGAAAAAGGTGCGTGTAAATCATCTTTTACAGTATACCATGAGAGTGTCAGCACCGTCAAGCATTGAAAAGGTAAATTTTAATTGACATTTGAGCCTGTGAAATCTGCCCATATTTTGTATGATGCGGATTAAATAACGCAAAAACACGGCATATTAAACGCACACGCCATATAGAAAAGGCGGTACCCGCAGCGCATGCCTTTCGGCGGCAAGAGATTACTTATGGTTTTACAAGGGGGTTTGGTTTATGGTATAATGAAGCCGCCCGCCGAGTTTGAAGGCTCCCGCGGGCGGTATGAATAGTATATGCCAAAATACGCTGTTATTGCGGAATCACGTCCTCGCTCTGATAGATACGCAGAGACATAATCACGGCTTGCTCCCTCG